>CAZNEQ010000026.1:0-15052 GCA_964572265.1 uncultured Candidatus Planktophila sp. | reverse complement strand
CCACCAGGTCCATGTGAATGTCCATGGCCTGCTGCAGCTGGTTCTTCATCTGCTGGACGTTCAAAGACAACAGCTTCAGTTGTAATGAACATCGCTGCAATAGAAGCTGCGTTAGCAAGTGCTGAACGAGTTACCTTCACTGGATCAATGACGCCATCCTTGCGGAGGTCGCCATAGACATCAGTTGCTGCGTTAAAGCCCTCGTTTGCCGCAAGAGCGCGAACCTTTGCAACTACGACGTAGCCTTCAAGTCCAGCATTCTCTGCGATCCAACGAAGTGGTTCGTCACATGCCTTGCGGACAAGTGCGACGCCAACAGCCTTATCACCAGTGAAACCAAGGTTGTCGTTGAGCGCATCGGCTGCGTGCACGAGTGCCGCGCCTCCACCGATAACAATTCCTTCTTCGACTGCTGCACGTGTTGCAGAGATTGCATCCTCAAGGCGGTGCTTCTTCTCCTTGAGTTCAACCTCTGTATGTGCGCCGACCTTGATGACGCAGACGCCACCGGCAAGCTTTGCAACGCGCTCTTGTAACTTCTCGCGATCCCAATCTGAATCAGACTTTGCAATCTCGTTGCGGAGCTCTTGAACACGAGCTTCTACAACCGCAGCATCTCCTGCTCCATCAACAATGGTTGTCGCATCCTTTGAGATCACTACACGACGTGCACGACCAAGGTCAGTAATCTGAACTTGATCAAGCTTCATGCCGATCTCAGCAGAGATGACTTGTCCACCTGTGAGGACTGCAATGTCCTGAAGCATCGCCTTGCGACGATCTCCAAAACCTGGCGCCTTCACGGCTGCTGATGCAAATACTCCACGCATACGGTTGACCACGAGAGTTGAAAGCGCTTCGCCCTCAACATCTTCAGCGATGATGAGAAGCGGCTTACCTGACTGTGAAACCTTCTCAAGGATTGGAAGCAAATCTGCGAGCGCAGAAATCTTGCCCGCTGAAATCAAGATGTAGGCATCATCGAGGATGGCCTCCATACGATCCTGATCTGTCACGAAATATGGCGAGATATAGCCCTTATCGAATTGCATTCCCTCTGCGAACTCGAGCTCGAGTGCAGTCGTTGATGCCTCTTCTACAGTGATAACGCCATCTTTGCCGACCTTATCCATCGCCTCAGCAATGAGGTCACCGATTGCGCGGTCCTGGGCTGAGATAGTTGCAACATCTGCAATCTCTGCCTTATCTGCAACAACTGATGCGTTCTCACGAAGGCGAGCAGATACTGCTGCAACCGCTGCTTCGATACCGAGCTTGAGATCCATTGGCTGCGCGCCAGCTGCAAGGTTGCGAAGGCCTTCCTTCACCATTGCCTGTGCAAGAACAGTCGCTGTTGTTGTTCCGTCACCGGCAACATCGTTGGTCTTGGTAGCAACTTCCTTCACGAGCTGTGCGCCCATGTTCTCTACTGGGTCAGAGAGTTCAATCTCTTTTGCGATTGTGACTCCATCATTAGTAATGAGTGGCGCACCAAAGTTCTTTGAGATAACGACGTTACGTCCCTTAGGGCCGAGCGTTACCTTGACGGTGTCAGCAAGAGCGTTGACTCCGCGTTCCATTGAACGACGAGCGTGCTCGTCGAATTGCAACATCTTTCCCATAAGAGTCTTAGCCCTTACTTCTCGACGATTGCGAGAATGTCGCGTGCTGAAAGCACGAGAAGCTCTTCGTTGCCGGAACGAACTTCTGTTCCTCCATACTTGCTGTAAAGAACAACATCGCCAACCTTGACATCCATTGGAACGCGAACGCCATCATCAAAGCGGCCTGGGCCTACTGCGACGACAGTTCCTTCCTGTGGCTTCTCTTTAGCTGTATCAGGGATAACAAGACCTGAAGCTGTTGTTGTCTCTGCTTCGTTCGCCTTAACGACGATGCGATCTTCTAGTGGCCGTAGTGCCATGGTGATATCTCCTTCTATAGTTAGATCAATGAGGTAAATCTTGATTCTTTCGTTTCCTCAGCGGGGCCACCGCCTTTAGCAGTGTCGACCCGAGAGTGCTAACGCCAAGCCTAGGGGTGCATATTCCCCTAATCAAATCGGAGCTAAAGCAGTTCAAATTGGAGCTAAAGCAGTTCAAATTGGCCTTAAGCCAGGCTTACCCGCTCAACTGGCAGGCTGGAATCAGCATCAAAGGCGCCTACCGTGGCTGATCGGCCTGCTCCCACCATCAGTGACCCCAGGGCAGCGACCATCGCCCCGTTATCGGTACAGAGCCCAGGCGATGGAATGCGAAGTTGGATGCCGGCCTTGGCGCAGCGATCTGTGGCGACCTCACGAAGGCGAGAGTTTGCCGCCACTCCCCCGGCGATCACCAGCGAATCTATGCCGGATGATTTACAGGCAGCTAGGGCTTTGAGTAAGAGAACATCGACAACCGCCTCTTGGAAGGATGCAGCAACGTCAGCTCGAAGATGAGATGGAGTCTGTTCAATGTATCGAGCAACTGCAGTTTTGAGCCCTGAAAATGAAAAGTCGTAAGGTCGGGTAGCCCAATCTTGTGATGTCGTGAGTCCGCGCGGAAAATCGATTGCAGATGGGTTGCCGCTTTTTGCTTCTCGATCAATTGCCGGCCCGCCAGGAAAACCCAAATCAAGAATGCGGGCAATCTTGTCGAATGCTTCACCTGCTGCATCATCCATCGTTGCCCCAAGTTTGGTGACGGATGATGTGATGTCATCTACCTGTAAGAGTGATGAGTGTCCGCCGCTGACTAGCAGCGCAATGGTGGGATCTAATGGTTGATTGTGGGTTAGATAATCTACTGAGATATGAGCCGCTAAATGATTTACCCCATAAAGCGGAATTCCTAAACCTTGCGACAACCCAGCAGCAGATGCGGTGCCAACTAAGAGCGCACCCACCAATCCCGGACCAGCTGTCACAGCAATTGCATCTAAATCTTTCAAAGAAACTTTGGCATCTTTGAGTGCGCGTTCTATGCTGGGCAAAATCGCCTCAAGATGTGCCCGAGATGCAATCTCAGGAACTACTCCACCAAATCGAGCATGCTCCTCAACGCTAGAAGCAATCTCATTAGCAAGTAATGTGCGCCCGCGGACGATTCCGATTGCAGTCTCATCGCACGACGTCTCGATACCAAGCACTAGTGGCTCACTCATGCAAAATCCTTTCGCATGACGTGAGCATCTTTTCCGGGACCGTAATAATCCATTCGGACCGAGATCTTCATATAACCAAGTGACTCGTAAAGCTTGATGGCCGCGATATTGGAAAGTTCTACCTCGAGCATCATTGCAGATGCCTTACGCTGAAATGCCCACGCTTCGATCTGGCGCATAAACTCTTGCGCGATTCCCTGACGGCGATAATCTGGAAGAACAGCAACTGTCAGGATATCCGCCTCAACACCAGGAGCGGGGAGAAATACGCCGCAATAGCCCACAATGGTGTTTCCATCTTCGGCAACCGACATAAATCGAGTCTTCGGAATTCCTGCGAACTCCTCTTTAAATTGCGAAGTACTCCATGGTGAATATGGAAACAATAATTTCTCGTATGAGGCGAGAACGGGGATATCAAGAGCAATCGGTTGGCGGTATGTGATCATCTGCGCTCCGCGGTTGGAACTGCATCAGGTCGACGTAAGTAGAAGAGTTCACTCTCATTCTGCAATTGAGATTGCTTCACCAATTCAATTACCGATGGATATTGACCGAGGATGAAATCCTTTACCTCATCAGGCTTGTTGACCGAAGGACCCTCAATGCGCACTCCATTTTCATAACGCGCCCAATAAATCTCTTTTCGCCGAGCATCAATTGCGACCGTATAACTATCTTGCTCGATGGCAATCGCATCAAGAGAACAAACGCCAATAACAGGGATCTCGCGGGCAAGCGCAAATGTCTGTGCAAAAGAAACACCTACTCGCAATCCAGTGAAAGGGCCAGGTCCCATTCCCACTACAACCTGGGTAGGTGCTGGATTATCGGCAAGTGCCTGCGCAACCAAATCGCTGACTGCTCGCCCATGGTCTGTCGCTCCTTGCGCAAATTTCTCGAAGAGCACCTTTTCGCCATCGACCAATCCAACAATGGTGCGGTCGGTCGCGGTATCGATCACAAGTGAAATGGTCATAGCGAGAACTCGCTCCAACGTGGGCCGACCGGAGTGATGGTGACTTCGCGAATATCATCGCTGCGGTCGATCACGATTTCTAGCCGGTCCTCGCTCAGGCGGGCTGACTCTACGCCGCCCCATTCGATCACTGTGAGCGCTTCTTCGCGAGGAGAATCAAGATCTAAATCATCGAGATAGAGAGCGGCTTTACCTGCCTCGAGCAAACGGTAGACATCAACGTGAATAAGCGGCAGGGGTGCCTTATGGATACGTGAGATTACAAAGGTAGGAGAGGTAACTTCGGCGATGCCAAGTGCTTCTCCTATCCCTTGTACAAAAACAGTCTTGCCGGCGCCCAAAGGACCGTTGAGCAAGATGAGATCTCCGGCGCGACATTGGAGCCCAATGCGGTGGCCTAATTCGCGCATCGCTTCTGGGGTTGAGATCTTCACCGCGTAAGGATAGTTCAATAAAGAGTCGAGAGGGAAAGAGAGAAGGGCCCCTGTCGCCAGGAGCCCTTCTCTTTATTGAATGTAGTGATTACTTGCTGAAGTCGTACTTGAGTTCAGTTGGGCGATAGCCGAAGTCTGTATTCAAGTATGGAACCTTCTTTGCAATTGTCTCAACGGCCTTCTCACTTGGAATCTTTCCTGTGTGAGCAGCTGTCGCGAGCATACGAACCCACGCCATTGTCTGAGCCTTTGAGAATGTCTGGTGACCCACACCTGATACAGCAGGAGCTGCAGTCAGATCTGGCGCACCAGTTGCTGTGTACTTTGTATAAGTCTCTGGTGTCATTGCGTAGAGCGCGAGAGTGTTCCAACGTGGCTTTGGACCCTTTGGAGCAGCTTCCCACTTAGCAAGAGCTGCTTCGTATACAGCCTGCTTGCGATCTACATAACGAACTGAGTTACCAGCGAAGACCAAACGATCTGCTTCATTTGAAAGCAAGATTGTTGGATGTGTTGAGGTAAATGATGACTTATCAAGCGCCTTGAACTTAGCGATTGCATCAGCGTTACCTGTTACGCGTGGAGCCATTGAAAGAACTCCGAGCATTGCAGCGATAGCTTCATCACCTGAGAGTCCGAGGTTGTAACGACCTGAATCAGCCTCATCGAGCAATGATGCCCAATCAGTCTTTGTATTGTCGTAGAAACCAGGACCTGTTGTCTCAGAGATTGACTGTCCTGCAAGAACGCCAGTTGCAATTGCCTCTGCCATGTTCTCGAGAACTGCAACAGTTGCATTGATGCTCTGCTCTGGAACGAGACCACCTGTGGTGATTCCATCCATGTGAGCGCTCTTTGTTGGGATACCAATCAAGAGACCGGTAAGAAGAAGCGCTGATCGCTGTGGAATTCCAGCTGGCTTGATTGCTGCTGGGTATTCGAGTGCTGGTGCACCGTAGTTTGTCTGCCATACACGAAGCAGTGCGACAACCTTGAGGAGCTCAGCAACTGCTGCCTGGTAGCCAGGTACTCCCTTTGTGCCCATCGCTGCGCAACCCTTGATTGTTGGATCAAAGAAGACGCTCATGATGTACATCGCATCGCAGAGTGACTGCAATGAATCAGCGATTGATGGTGTTGTACCAGCCAAGATACCAACTGAGTCAGCATATGTTGGGTACTTCTCAACGAACGGTGTGATGATTGATCCAGCCTGTGATGATCCGTAGACCACCTTCTTCTTGATCTTGTCACCGTAGTGAGCTGTTGCGATATCAATTACTTCCTTGAGCATCTCAACACGGAATGTGTTGTTCCAGCCACGAAGTCCCTTAACTGTTCCGTCATACGCAGCCACACCGTAACCGGCATACATCATCTCTTTTGTGACGTCTTGGCCAGTAACTGAGTTAGCTGGTGTGATCTCTTCTACTCCCTTAGGAACAGCAGATACACCAGGGTATGTTGGACGGAAGCCGTGCTCCCAGAAGAACATTGTTCCCTTGAAGTTAGCAGGAACCTTGAATACATAACCGGCACCGTTTGCTAGATTGCCAGTACATGTTTCAATCTTTGCAACAGTCTTACATGCTGGAGCTGCGTTTGCAGCTGGCACAGAGACGATTGCTAGTGTCGCTACGAGAGCAGTTGCGCTCAACGCAGCGATTGACTTGCGAATTGTTGTGATTCTCATGAATTAACCAACCTTTGGTAGTGCATCGGCTGCGATTGCAGGACGTGTGTACTTGAGTTCTGTAACTGCACCCTTGCCTGAATCTGTAGTCCACACCTTGCGTGTACCGTCGATTGGCTTGAGGTTAGAAGAAGCATCGTATGCACCGATCCAGAAGCCTGTGAATGCTTCGTGAGTCTTTGCTGAGTATCCAAGAGGTGAGAGCGCTGCGCTAGAAAGCTTTGCGCCATTGGTCTCGAGGTACTTGATGATTCCTGGGCGGGTGAGGTTCTTACCTGCACCGAGGAGAGCAGATGTTGTGAGGTAAGCAATGTTCATACCCTGAAGAACGTTGTTATCCCATGTCTTATCTGGACCCTTGTTGAAGTCATCGTTAATCTTCTTAAATGCCTTCACGAACTCATCATCTGCCTCACCTGGTGATGGTGCGTGTGATGCTGAGATAGTGCCTGCGAGAAGAGCTGATGAGACAGCTGGTGCGATACCGCGTGCACCAAGAATTGTCTTAAATGTTGTTGCATCTGAACCGACAGAGATAACAATCCACTTAGATGGCTTGTAGCCAATCTTATTAGCTGAAGCAACTGCTGCAGCGAATGCTGAAGCAACTGCACCGACAACGACTACATCAACCTTGTTATCGCGAAGCTGTGTCATCTGAGCATCAAGGCCTGAGCCCTGTGTACCAGCGATAAATGTTGCTGCTGTCTTACGTGGTGTGAAGGTAACTCCCGCTGTTGCAAGACCTTCAACAGTGTTACGACCGAAGTCATCTGTCTGGTAGACGATACCGACAGTCTTATCCGCAAAGTTCTCCTTGATGTACTTTCCAAGGATCTTCGCCTCAACTGTGTATGTACCGAGACCACCGAATGTTGTTGGGTACTTCTTTGGATCTGTGTAGAAGCCGCTGTAGCCAGAGTTCACGAAGAGATCTGGAATTCCACGACGGTTGAGATCCTTGATAACTGAGATGTGTGTCTGAGTTCCGATGCTTCCGACCATCGCAAAGACCTTGTCCTTGTTGATGAGCGCTGAAGCTGTTGAAACTGTGAGACCTGCCTTGTAGGCATCATCCTTCACAACTAAAGTAATTTTGCGTCCGTGTACGCCACCCTTTGAGTTGACGTATTCAAAGTAGGCGCGCATTGCGTCATCTACCTTGTTATAGCCCGGGCTAGCAGGACCTGTCTGAGGCAACTGCATTCCCAGAACGATTTCTGTAGCAGTAACGCCTGGCGTGGTTGCTCCTTGTGCAGGAAGTGCTGTTACAGCAAGCGATGCTGCAACAACTGCTGCTGCAGTTGCAATGAACTTGCGCGGAGATTGGTGCAGAGATCTGCGATTTTTCACTACATTCACTCTTTCTCTCTTACCGGACATGTGCACGGGAGTTCGCAAAGAGCGGCTCCGATGCCACCAGCCCAATAGCGGGCTGGAACACGCTCACGCTAACAGAAGTTGGATTTAAAGTGAACAGAAAGTGGGGCGACACACGATTTTCCCCGAAAAGCCGCTAAAAACGTGCGGAAATATAACGATTATTTATGTCGGCGGATATGAGTACCCATCACTCCAGCCGGATTAATAACGACCGTTGCGATGAGAAGAAGGCTAGAAACGAGCGCTGGCAGGAAGTTTGAAACCTGCTCAGAGAGTTCGAAGTTGCCCAAGACCAGATCAATCCAATCCGGAAGAAAGACGACAATCACTGTTCCGATAAAGGCGCCAGCAATGCTGCGGACTCCACCCAAAACTGCTGCCGTCAATAGGGTCAGCGAGAGCGAAACTGGATAGACGCTTGGACCTACAAGTCCGCGAAGACCATAGAGAGCACCGGCGAGACCAGCAAATGATGATGCAATCACAAATGCGAAGATCTTCTGACGAGAGAGGTTCACGCCAGCAAGTGCAGCGGCGCTTTGGTGATCTCTGATTGCACGCCATCTGCGACCAGTACGTGAGAGGAGAATATTGGATGCAATAAAGAGTGCAACGAGTGCGAATGGGAAGACTGAGTACAGCTGCCATTGCTCGTAAGAAAGTTCACCGAGCAGATTGGTTAGCCATACTGGCGGATAACCAACATCAACTGGCAATCCTTCATCGCCTTTAAAGACTGACATGAAGCGATTTGCCAAGGTCGGGATCGCAAGCGCAACAATGAGAGTTGTTCCAGCAAGATATGGCCCGCTTAATCGAGCAGCCGCAACACCTAAAAGAAGTCCAGCGATGCCTGCTGCAACGATTGCCGCGGGTACAGCGATCCACATAGAGAGCTCTTGATTAATCATCAACAGAGCAGTGGAGTAACCACCAACAGCCATCAAGGCGCCTTGACCGAGTGAGAGCTGACCAGAAATTCCAGTAAGAATTGTGACCGAGAGAACTCCGATGAAATAAATGAGAACAAGGGCCAACTGCGCTTGGTTGTAAGGATCAAATTGGCTCTGCGCAAAGATAATTAGGAGCGCGAAAAAGAGCGTACGAAGCAGGCTCTTTTTAATGATGGATGGGCTCTTTACCTTAGACACGGCGGGCATCCTTTCCAGCAAAGATTCCTCGCGGCTTAATAATCAAGACCAATAGCAGCACAGCCAGGATTGCTAGGAATACATCCTCTGGGGTGCCATAAAAAGTAATGAATGAGATAACCAATCCGATAAGGAAGCCACCCATTACTGCACCTGCTGGACTATCGAGACCTCCCACGACTGCTGCGGTGAAGCCAATGATGAGTACGAGATCCAGAGTATTTGGCGAGAGGTTTGAAGTTGGTGTCACCAAGAGTCCTGCTAACGATGATGCTGCACCGGATATTGCCCAGCTAAAGGTGCGAGTGTGATTGGTGCGAATACCGCTGAGCTTTGCGACCTCTTGATTAAGTGCAGTCGCGCGCATCGCTAGCCCCATACCTGTCTTCGTAAAGAAGAGCGTGGTGATGAAGAGTGTGAAGAGCACAATAGAGATCACAAAGAGATCGAAGGATGTAAACGGTGCAACATTTCCCGCAATAGTGAAACCTTCTTGCGCAGCGGGAGCCGGAAAGCCGCGCTCTTCTGCCGCCCAGATAATTCCTGCCAAGGCCTGTAAGACACCGAGAATTCCAAGTGTTGCAATAACTGGCACAGCAGCGCGCATAGATTCGCTGCTCAAAAGCTCTGACTTTTTCTTATTAGAAAGTGGTCGCATCACCAAAATATCGAGAAGTGCGCCCATCGCTGCGCCGGCAAAGAGTGCGACAAAGAATCCAACCCAATATGAATTTCCATTGGTAATCAACGTTGATGCGATGTAGGTACTGAACATCGCTTGACCCATTTGCGCGAAATTAACGATTCCAGCACCACGCCACACAATGACTAAACCGAGCGCAACAAGTGCGTAGATAGCGCCACGTGATGTGCCGGAGAAAAGAGCCGCTAAGAAAGTATCCATTAGTACCCCAAATATGCTGCTCGGAGGGTGGAATCTGCTTTGAGTTCTGCAGCTGGTCGATCAGCGACTACTTTGCCGAGGGCAAGAAGAACACCGTGGTCAGCAACTCCCAGTGCAGTATTGGCATTCTGCTCGACTAACAAAACTGTAAGGCCGGTAGAACGACAGAGCTGATTGACCGAATCAATAATTTGCTCAACTACCAATGGCGCTAAACCGAGTGATGGTTCGTCGAGAAGGAGGAGCTTTGGTCGGGATACGAGTGCGCGGCTGATTGCCAGCATCTGACGTTCGCCACCAGAAAGTGTGCCGGCCAATTGGGTACGACGTTCGTGCAAGCGAGGGAAGAGTTGGTAGACCTCATCCATTGCAGCTGCCACATCGCTCTTAAATTTTCTGCGACGGAACAATGAACCCATCTCAATGTTTTCGGCGACAGTAAGTTCGGAGATTACTGCATGACCTTCCGGAACGTGCGCGATACCGCGACGAACAATCTCTTCTGGGCGCATTCCAATAATGGATTCGCCCTGCCAAGTAATGGTTCCGGATGCGCTGTGCTCGAGACCAGAGATGGTGCGCAGGAGAGTGCTCTTACCGGCACCGTTGGCGCCAATGACTGTGGTGATCTTTGACTCTGCGGCAGAAAGTGAGACACCATCAAGGGCGATGACTGAACCAAATTTTGTAACTAGGTTTTCAACTTTAAGCATCGCTTGCTCCTAGTTCGGCTGAGCCGTCTTGAACAGAAGTGCCAAGGTATGCAGCTAGTACTGCTGGATCGCGCTTAACCTGGTCAAATGTTCCGGAAGCAATTACCTTGCCGAAGTTGAGAACGTAAACCTGATCAGAAATCTCGCCAATGAAGTCGACATGGTGCTCAACGATGACTATTGAACACTTGCGCTTGAGTTGCTTCAAGAGCGATGCGAACTTATCAATATCATCCTGGCCAAGACCTGCAGCAGGTTCATCGAGTAAGAGAATCTTTGGTTCGCTTACCAATGCGCGAGCTATCGAGACGCGCTTTGTCTCTGGATAGGTGAGATCGCCAGGCATCTTTGCAGCCATGTCGAGAGCACCCGCCCACGCAAGTGCATCAAGGGCCTTGTCGCGAAGCTTTGCCTCTGCCTTCGATGAAAGCCCAAAGATATCTTTGAAGAAATTTGATTCGCTCTGTGAATCAGCGCCCATCATTACGTTTTCGAGCACTGTAAGCCCAGCGAAGAGACCTACACCTTGCAGCGTGCGAGAAATCTTGTAATCAACGAGTTGGTGGCTTGCTGGCCAATCAACCTTCTCGCCTGAAAGTGCAATCGCACCTGCAGTAGGAGTAACTAAACCTGAGATGGAGTTAAAGATTGTTGTCTTGCCTGCGCCATTAGGACCAATAAGACCAACAATAGAATTTTCAGAAACTTCAAGAAAAACATCATCGAGAGCGGTAAGGCCACCAAATTTAACGGTGAGATTGGAGATTGATAGAAGTGATGCTGACACTTTCAATATCCCCTTTCTTGCCTCTAATAGATGTGAGCGGAGTAGATTCTAGGCACACGAGGGCCAATTCGGGTCACAATCTCGTAATTAATACTGCCACTCGCCGCGCCCCAATCATCGGCTGTGAACTCTCCGTGAGAACCATTTCCAAAGATGACGACCCAATCACCCGATTTAGCCTTTGACTCAGGCCCAAGATCGACGACGAATTGATCCATAGAGACCCGTCCAATAATCGGCGCCCGTTGGCCGTTAATCCAGACCCCAGCTCCATGAGCCACGCGAGGAATTCCATCGGCATAGCCCATAGTGACGACACCTAATTTTGTATCGCGGCTGGTCGATTCTGATGCTCCATAGCCCACGGGGGTATTTGCTGGGACATCTTTTACAAGATAGAGCGCTGCTCGCAATTGCATTGCCGGACGAAGTCCAAAATCTTTTGCTGATCCCATCGATACATCAGGGGTGAGTCCATAGATAGCGATGCCGGTACGGACCATATCGAGTGCGGCATCAGGATTAGTCAGAGTCGCAGCTGAATTTGAAATATGTCGCTTTAGATTTGTAAACCCAAAACTTTCCAGCGTTTCTACCATCTCATTAAAGCGCTGAAGCTGTTGGCGGTTTTGTAATTCATCCGGTTCATCTGCGCGCGCAAAGTGTGAGAAGACTCCAACAATCTCAACTCCGGCAACATCTGCAGCGGTCAGTTGGCTCCACTCGGAGAGAAAGCCACCACGCGTCATTCCGGTGTCGAGTTCGAGATGAACGCGCGCCTTCTTTTCACCTGATACTTGTTGAATTTCATGGAGCGCTTTAATGGAGGCAGCGGCAATTTCAATATCATTTTCAATTGCGCTCTTGAAATCAGAACCAGGTTGAACTAACCAGGCGAGGATAGGCTGAGTAATTCCAGATTGGCGGAGAGTGATTGCCTCTTCCAGTAATGCCACACCCACCATTGATGCGCCAGCGGCCAAAGCAGCTTTTGCTACTGGTTCGAGTCCATGTCCGTACGCATCTGCCTTTACGACGGCGAGGAGATCAACTCCTGCCTTCTCTTTCAAGAGCGCCACATTGTGTTTAACCGCGCTGAGATCAACGATTGCCTCGGCTCTCATCGTTCGATCACCACCATCGCAGATGCGATTCCAGCATCATGTGAAAGAGAGAGATGAACTGATGCTCCATCAATGAGATCTGCAATCTCGCCACGGAAGAGAAAGGCTGGCTTTCCGTTAGGTAAGTTGATGACTTCGGCATCATGCCAATGCAGGCCGCGGTCTGGACTGAGGGCTTTATAGAGCGCTTCTTTCGCAGCAAATCGCGCCGCAAGTGAAGAATCTTTTACTTGGCGCTCAGATTCTGTGAAGAGCTTCTCCCGCAGATGTGGTGTGCGAGTGAGAGATTCATGAAACCTCTTGATGTCTACGACATCGATACCGATTCCATCAATCATGACGGGATTCTAGTTGAGGTTAGTGAAGTTGGCTATCAGATGGAAAGTAGCGGTCAATAGCAATAATGAGAACCAGGAGCGCTCCCCCGAGTAAGAGTCCGCCAAATAAATCAGAGAACCAATGTGTATTACGCAAGAGTGAAACAACACAAACTGTAAAGGAAAGTGTCGCCACACCTGCGCTCGCTAAACGACCACGATATCGATCGACATGTGCATATCGATAAATCAGGTAGGCAACCACACCCCAGATGAAAATAGCGTTGGAGGCGTGGCCGCTTGGATAGGACATTCCACCTGCATGTACGAGATCGATACCGATGCGTGGTTTGGTTCGGCCAAGTCCGTACTTAAATGCACCAACGACGATGTTTAGAGAGAGGAAGGCAAGGAGCCCTAAATTAATCGGGCGCCACGTTTTAAATCTACGTGAGATGTACACGGCGACAATCAGTAGTGCTATTCCCGAGACACTTCGTAGCCCTAGGTCATCGAGGCGGCGAATGATGAAGGCCCATATTCCACGGAAACGTGGGTGGTCTGCTTCGCTAAACCAGCGATCAATTTCAACAAATGGCCCACTGATCAAAACTTGGTGAGTAACGAGGAGAAACCCGGTGAAGAGAGATGCGCTCCACTTGAGCGCCCTTCTCATTTGGCGATGTCTTGTATCTAGCATTGTTATTCGACGGTAACTGATTTAGCGAGGTTACGTGGCTGATCGACATCGGTTCCACGAGCGACTGCAATTTCATAGGCAAAGACCTGTAGCGGCACAGTGGCGAGCACGGGCTGGAAGAGCGGCGAAGAGGCAGGAATGCGAATGATGTGTTCAGCTCCAATAACGTGCGCACCTTCTTCGGCAATCACGATGACTCGCGCACCGCGCGCCTTCACCTCTTGAATGTTGCTTAACATTTTTTCGTCGAGCTGGTGCTCGTCGGCAGATGGCAAGATAGCAATGACTGCTGTGCCTTCTTCAATCAAGGCAATCGGTCCGTGCTTGAGTTCTCCCCCAGCAAATCCCTCGGCATGAATGTAAGCGAGCTCTTTCAACTTAAGAGCGCCTTCGAGTGCGACTGGGTATTCGATTCCACGTCCCAAGAAGAGAACAGTGTTGTTCTTTACAAATTTACGAGTTAATTCACGTAGCGGTTCGATGGTTTCAAGGATCTGCTCAACCTGTCCTGGCAGCTGGAGCATCTCGTTGTAGAGTCCGCGCACTTGTGTATCAGAGAGAACGCCGCGCACTTGTGCAAGCTTGAGCCCAATCAGGTATACGGCAACAATTTGAGTAAGAAATGCTTTAGTTGATGCAACGGCAATCTCAGGGCCAGCATGTGTATAGAGCACTGCATCTGATTCGCGTGGAATAGTCGATGAATTTGTATTGCAGACTGCAAGAACGCGTGCGCCGTTAGCTTTAGCGTGACGAACAGCCATCAGGAGATCCATTGTCTCCCCTGATTGAGAAATAGCGATGACAAGTGAATTCTTATCAACGATTGGATCGCGGTAGCGGTATTCAGAGGCAATCTCAACATCGACTGGAATCTTTGCCCACTTTTCGATTGCATACTTTGCAACCATGCCTGCGTGATAGGCAGTGCCACATGCAATCACTGAAATGCGCTTGATATCTTTGATTTCTGCATCAGTCATGTGGAGTTCATCCAAGATGACTTGATCATTATCAGAAAGACGCCCAATCAAAGTATCGGCAATCGCCTTCGGCTGATCGAAAATCTCCTTCAGCATAAAGTGGGCATAACCACCCTTTTGAGCTGCTGCAGCATCCCAGGTAATTTCGTATTCGCGAAGCGGAAGCGCTATGCCTTCTAAATCACAAATGGCGATACCTTCGGGCGAAATTGTCACGACTTCATCTTGGCCGAGTTCGACTGCGCGCTTGGTGTAATCAATAAATGCGGCAACATCTGATGCCAAGAAGTTTTCACCATCACCAAGACCTGCAACGAGCGGAGAATTGCGACGTACTCCCACAATGGTTTGTGGCGCATCGGCGTGGATTGCAAGCAAAGTAAATGAGCCACGAAGACGCTTTACCGCAGCGCGCATAGCAGCGGTGAGATCGCCACCGTTTTCTTTACGGAGTTCAGAGAGGAGGTGGGCTACAGATTCGGTATCGGTTTCAGATTCAAAGGTATGGCCGCGGCTTTCGAGCTCTGCTTTAAGTTCGGAGTAATTTTCAATAATTCCATTGTGAATAACAGCGAGCTTGCCCTCGTTATCAAGATGGGGATGGGCGTTGCGATCTGTCGGTCCGCCATGAGTTGCCCAGCGTGTATGTCCGATTCCAGCGTGAACCGTTGGCAGATTGGCAGGAAGTGCGCCCTCAAGATTTGCTAACTTGCCAGCACGCTTTTCTACAAAGAGTGAGG
>CAZNEQ010000025.1:0-15929 GCA_964572265.1 uncultured Candidatus Planktophila sp. | reverse complement strand
TTAATTTCCTAGCAGAGAAGAAGTTGATATGAGCACAGTATTGATTCTTGCCGATTTTTCTGGCGATAAGGCATCAAAGACCACAGCAGAATTAGCAACAGCGGGCGCTCGCATTGGCGAAGTCACAGCCGTTGTTCTAGCAGCCCCGGGAGCTGGTGCCGCTCTTGCCGCAACCGTCAATCAAGGTCCTATTGCAAAGGTTGTAGTTGTTGAATCAGCTGACTTTGCCGCCCATGGCGTTGCCGCAGCAGCTGATGCGCTCTCATCAATTGCCAAAGCGCAATCACCAGCTGCAATTCTGGTTGCATCTCACGCATTCGGAAAAGAAGTTGCAGCACGCGTTGCAGTCGCACTCGAATCCGGAATCATTACCGATGCCGTTGATGTTGATGCCAGCGCAGTAGCAACTCAACTCGTCTTCGGTGGATCTACAACTGTTCACTCAGTTGTAAGCCACGGAACTCCAATCATTACAGTGCGCCCTAACTCAGTTGAAGCAGATTTCAGCACATCATCTCCTGCAATCTCCAACGAGACTGTTGCAATCTCAGATGCAGCGAAGAAATCATCTATCTCTTCATCACAGCCACCAGTTAAGGGTGGGCGTCCAGAGCTGACCGAAGCAAACATCGTTGTCTCGGGCGGTCGCGGTACCGATGGAAACTTCACTGCTGTCGAAGGTTTTGCAGATTCACTCGGGGCAGCTGTTGGCGCATCACGTGCAGCTACCGATGCTGGTTGGTACCCACATTCACATCAGGTTGGTCAGACTGGCAAGACCGTCAGCCCAGCTCTCTATGTCGCCTGTGGAATCTCTGGCGCAATTCAGCACCGCGCTGGAATGCAGACTTCGAAGACAATTGTTGTTATCAACAAGGATCCTGAGGCGCCGCTCTTTGAAATCGCAGATTTCGGCGTAGTTGGAGACCTCTTCAACGTGCTGCCAGCAGCAACAGCGGGAGTTTTGGCCCGTAAGGCTTAAGGCCTTACCTTCAAACTAGACTGCTCTCCGTGAGCATCTACCTCGATCATGCGGCAACTACGCCGATGTGCCCTGCCGCAATTGAGGCGATGTCGAGCGCACTAGCCATCATCGGCAACCCATCGTCGCTACACGCAGATGGCAGGGCAGTTCGAAAATATGTTGAAGATGCGCGAGATGTATTAGCAAAGCACATTGGATGTGCGCCCAGCGAAGTGATCTTTACCGGCTCAGGAACTGAAGCCAATAACATCGCCATTAAAGGTATTTACTGGAAACGCAACCTTGATCAATCGCGTCCCATTGTCATTACTAGCGCCATCGAACATCAAGCAGTTCTCGAACCTGCGCAGTGGCTGGCAGAAGATCAAGGAGCGCGCCACCTCACCATTCCAGTTACCGAAGATGGTGTGATCTCACTGGACGCACTTCGACTTCTTGTTGCCGAACATGGCGACTCAATCGCACTGATTTCGGTGATGCATAGCAATAACGAGACTGGCGTTATTCAACCGATTGCTGATGTTGTAAAGATCGCGGGAGATATTCCTGTGCACTCTGATGCCATCCAATCATGGAACAAAGTTTCTTTTTCATTTAAAGAGCTCGGTCTCTTCGCGGCATCTCTGAGCGGACATAAGGTTGGCGGACCGATTGGTGTTGGCGTTCTCGTCTTGCAGCGTGGAATCGATATTCCAGCTTTGATTCACGGTGGGGGACAAGAGCGCGAAATCCGCAGTGGCACTGTCAATGCTCCATCAATCGTGGCCCTTGCAACTGCAATTAATAAGAGTAATTACTCATCCCATGATGTCGCGGCACTGCGCCACGCATTTGAGCGCGGCATTTCGCGCGTACTTCCAGATGCGATCATTAATGGCGCAGATGCCGATCGTTTGCCAGGCATTTCCAGCGCAACGATTCCTGGTGCACTTAATGAGACTTTGCTCTTACTTCTCGATGGCGAAAAGATTTCCTGCTCCACTGGCGCCGCCTGCACTGCAGGTGTTCATCGTCCAAGTCATGTACTTGAGGCGATGGGGTTGGATGATGATTCAGTAATGTCCACGCTCCGTTTCTCTTTCGGCTCTACCACCACACAAGCAGATATTGATGCTGTCATCGCCGCACTTCCTTCGGTTGTCGAACGAGCTCGGAGCGCACGATGAAGTTAATTGCAGCGATGTCTGGCGGCGTGGATTCTGCAGTAGCTGCAGCCCGTGCAGTTGAAGAAGGCCACGATGTAATTGGCGTGCATCTAGCTCTCTCATCTAACCCACAGAAGTACCGCAGCGGAGCCCGTGGATGCTGCACTATTGAAGACTCACATGATGCACGTCGTGCCGCCGATGTCATCGGCATTCCTTTCTATATCTGGGATATGGCGGAAGAATTCCACGAAAACGTCGTTGAAAACTTTATGTCCGAGTACAAAGCTGGCCGGACACCTAATCCATGTTTGCGATGCAACGAAAAGATTAAGTTTGCTGCGGTATTAGATCGCGCAAAGAACATGGGCTTTGATGGAGTTATCACCGGTCACTATGCGCGTACTCGCGAAAGTGAGGCCGGTAAGACTCTTCACCGCGCAATCGATCCGTTGAAGGATCAGTCATATGTCCTAGCAGTTCTCAATCGTGAACAAATTAGCGGCGCAATATTTCCTTTAGGTGATACTGAAAAAGTTGATATCCGTATCGAAGCCGAGCGTCGCGGTCTAGCGGTTGCTCAAAAGCCAGATAGCCATGACATTTGCTTTGTTCCATCAGGCGATAACGCCGGTTGGTTGCGCGATCGGATGGGTAGTGAAGATGGTCCCATCGTTGATCAAGATGGAAATAAGTTAGGCACTCATAAAGGCGCATACACATACACAATCGGCCAACGCAGAGGTCTCGGTCTGACCGTACCTACCGCCGATGGTTCACCACGATTTGTTCTTAAAATCGAGCCAGTCTCCAACACAGTTGTCGTAGGTCCGCGAGAAGATTTAGCAGTGACATCAATGAAGGGCGAACGCGCCATCGTCTGCGGACCTGAGATTGCACCTGGTTCGCATCGTGGTTTTGTTCAAGTTCGCGCACATGGCGCAGCACTTCCGGCTACATATACCTATGAAGACGGGTATCTCTCTGCGCAGTTAGATGAACCGTTATTGGGTCTGGCTACAGGTCAAGCAATGGTGGTCTATGACGATGATCGCGTGGTGGCATCGGCGACGATTTGTGAGACTGCATGAGCACCGCAGATAACAAGGCGCGCCATCGCATCGTCGAGCTCACCCAAGAGATTCGCGACCACCAATTTAAGTACTACGTTTTAGATGCTCCCACTATCTCTGATGCTCAATTTGATACCTTGTTAAAGGAATTGCAGGCGCTAGAGGCAAAACATCCAGAACTTCTCGAACCGGATTCACCATCTCTCGGCGTAGGCGGTGGCTTTTCAACGACATTCACACAACACGATCACATCGAAAAAATGATGAGCCTCGACAATGTTTTCGATAGTGAAGAACTCAGCGCGTGGTTTGATCGCGTGGAGAAAGAATCCCCAAACCCACAGTACTTGTGCGAACTCAAGGTCGATGGCTTGGCAATCAATCTTCTCTACGAGAACGGTCAATTAGTGCGCGGCCTTACACGTGGCAACGGCGTCACTGGTGAAGATGTCACTCTCAATGTGAAGACCATCAAAGGCCTTCCACATACTCTGACTGGCAAGAAAGTTCCTGCGCAGATTGAAGTTCGCGGCGAGGTTTTCTTTCCGGTTGCCGCATTTAATCAACTCAACGAAGAACTCGAAGAAGCTGGCAAAGCACTCTTTGCTAACCCTCGCAATTCAGCTGCGGGTTCACTGCGCCAGAAGGATCCTCGCATCACTGCTTCGCGCCCCCTTAGTGTTGTTGTCCATGGAGTCGGCGCTAATGATGGCCTTGTTTTCCAGAATCAATCAGATGCCTATCCCGAGCTTGCAAAACTTGGCCTCCCAACGTCAGATAGATTTAAAGTCTGCGCCACTCGTCAGGAAGTCCTTGGATTCATTGATTATTACAACGAGCATCGCCATGATGTCGAACATGAAATCGATGGCGTCGTCATCAAGGTTGATTCAATCGCAGAGCAACGCAAACTCGGCTTTACATCGCGCGCTCCAAAATGGGCAATTGCATATAAGTACCCACCAGAGGAAGTCACTACAAAATTACTAGATATCAAAGTAAGCGTTGGACGCACTGGTCGTGTCACTCCGTATGCATTTATGGAGCCAGTCAAAGTAGCCGGATCTACTGTTACCAATGCAACTTTGCACAATCAAGAAGAGATTGAGCGTAAAGGCGTTTTAATTGGCGACACTGTCATCATCCGCAAGGCAGGAGATGTCATCCCAGAGGTCCTTGGGCCAGTACTGGATAAGCGCACCGGTAAAGAGAAGAAATTTGTGATGCCCACTCACTGTCCAGATTGCGGATCTGCGCTGAAGGCAATTACTGAAGGTGATGTTGATATTCGTTGCACCAATCAGCGCAGCTGCCCAGCGCAATTGCGGGAGCGAATTTTCTATATCGGCTCTCGTGCCGCTCTAGATATTGATGTTCTAGGGCTGGAAGCTGCGATAGCAATGTTGGCTGATCAGATTATTGAAGATGAAGGCGACCTCTTTGACCTCACAGCAGAGAAGTTAGCGAAGTCATCTTTCTTTACCAAGAAGGATGGAACTCCTGGAAAGAATGTAGAGAAGTTGCTGGCCGCGCTGGAGGAAGCAAAGACGCGCCCACTCTGGCGCACCATCGTTGCACTTTCTATTCGCCACGTAGGTCCGACTGCCGCACAGGCACTCGCTTCGCGACTTGGTTCGATGGATGCAATCTCCAAGGCCAGCGTTGCAGAACTTGCTGATATCGATGGCGTCGGGGGAGTCATCGCCGAATCCATCGTCGAATGGTTTGCTGTTGATTGGCATCAAGAGATTGTGAAGAAATGGTCTGCCGCCGGGGTTGCCATGGAGAATGTTTTGGGTGAAGCAAAGCCACAGACCTTAGCCGGCCTCACTTTTGTCGTCACAGGCGGCCTTGAGAATTTCACCCGAGATTCAATCGCCGAGACCATTACCGCCCATGGCGGAAAGCCATCATCATCGGTCTCCAAGAAGACTGACTATGTTTTGGTCGGTAGCGACCCAGGATCAAAGCTGGCGAAGGCGCAAGAGTTGGGCGTCACAATCATCGATGAGGCTCGCTTCTTAGAGCTTCTCGCCGGCAAGTAGTAACCTTCTCTCATGACTGCATACCTCAGTGAAGTAACTCGCGAGCTTCCAATCTCACCTGTTGCATTTGGCGTGACCACATTTATTGTCTTCGTCTTTTTGCTTTATGTCGTACTTCGTCTCGATAAGTAGCACCCGTTGAAACTTGGCCTCTATGGCGGGACATTTGATCCCATTCATAACGGCCACACTCATGTCATCACGCAACTCTTAAATCAGCAGGTTGTCGATCGCATATTGGTCGTGCCGGCAGGAGAGCCAAGATTACGCGAGAACGCACCACAAGCTACGGGTGCTCAGCGCCGCACCATGTGTCAATTAGCAATTAATGATTTACCACCTGAGATTCGCAGCAAAGTTGAAGTCAATCCGATTGAGATTCTTCGAATGGGTCCTAGCTACACGATTGATACAGTTGAGGCAGTTCGCCAGACATTTCCCGACGATGAAATCGTCTTAATCATTGGCACTGATGCCCATGAGAAAATCAACCAATGGCATCGAGTCGATGAACTTTTATCGATGGTCACGCTCGAGGTAATCGAACGACCAGGCTCTCTCTCAGGCCAAGGGCGAGATATCGATGCAATTGACCTCTCTGCAACCCAAGTACGATTAGGCCAGGCAGATCAGCTATCGCCATCTGTCGCCAACTACATCAAGGAGCACAATCTCTATGTCAGCAAGCCTTAGCACAATCGCTCATACTCAGATTGCCGCACAAGCTGCTGCCGATAAGTTTGGAACCGAAATGGTTGCGCTCGATCTTTCCGAGCAAGCCGTTCTCTCAGAAGTCTTCCTTATTGTTACTGCGCAGAATGTGCGCCAGGTGTCTGCAATCTCTGATTGGGTAGAAGAGAAGCTTCGCCTTGCAGGAGATAAGCCAGTCCGCCGAGAAATCAGCGAAGAGTGGGCGCTCCTTGATTATTCAGATCTCGTAGTGCACATCCAGAGTAAAACGCTTCGCAGTTACTACATGCTCGATCGACTTTGGAATGATTGCCCTGTTATTCCTCTCGACATTAAAGAGCCATCAGCGGAAGATGAAGCGGTCAATGGCTAACACAATTATTTTGTGGCGCCACGGTCAAACAGACTGGAACGTCGCAAATAAGTTTCAAGGTCACACTGATATCCCACTTAACTCAGTCGGTGAGTATCAGGTCAAGCACGCAGCTCGTCTAGTGGTGGATATAAAGCCAACCTCAATTATCTCGAGCGACTTAAGCCGCGCGCATAACACTGCGAAAGCACTTGCCGATATCAATGGGCTACCAATCCATGTTGATGCTCGTCTTCGTGAAACCAATTGCGGAAAATGGGAAGGCCTGACCGGTGAAGAGATTCGCGCTATCGATCACGAGAACCTGAAAGAGTGGTCGCTCGGTGGTGACAATCCTGCGGGTGGAACCGGCGACCGTCGCAGCGAAGTTGGTGCGCGTGCAAAAGCTGCCATCAAAGATTTCTTAGCTGGAAAAGATAACGAAACTTTGATTGTTGCCACTCACGGTGGCACTGCTCGCGCCGTGATTGGTATGTATCTCGAACTTCCGATTCCTTATTGGTCAAAGATTGGTGGACTTTCCAACGCTTCTTGGTCTGTGCTCTCGCACTCACCTAAGGGATGGTTGCTCACCGAACACAATGCCGGCTCTATCCCAGAGCCAGTACTCGGCCAAGATGGTGGGGCTGTCATCCCTGATTCCATAAGGTAATATTCATTTCAGTCATCGAATAGCTTGCGATTCGACTTGGCGAAATAGCGGGGATATGGCGCAATTGGTAGCGCGCTTCCATGGCATGGAAGAGGTTAGGGGTTCGATTCCCCTTATCTCCACGTAATATCGATAGAAATTTAGTAGTTCACCATCGGTTAAGATTGACCAATGACCACAGAACCTCAGGAGCACGCGGCATACGACTTTGCCTACGTCCAAGAGAAGTGGCTTCCAATCTGGGATCAACTCGAGCCATTTAAATCCGGCCGCGCCGACGACCCACGACCTAAGAAGTACGTTTTGGATATGTTTCCGTATCCATCAGGTGATCTTCATATGGGCCATGCAGAGGCATATGCCCTCGGCGATGTGATTGCTCGTTACTGGATTCAAAAAGGTTTTAACGTCATGCACCCAATCGGTTGGGATGCATTTGGCCTTCCCGCAGAAAACGCTGCGATCAAACGCAACGCCGATCCACGCGAATGGACTTACGAGAACATCGCAGTACAGAAATCTTCCATGCGTCGTTACGCATGTTCTTTCGACTGGGATCGCGTCTTCAACACATGCGACCCTGAGTACTACAAGTGGAATCAGTGGCTCTTCATCGAACTTCACAAGCGTGGTCTTGCCTATCGCAAGGATTCTGCAGTCAACTGGTGTCCAGGTTGCCAGACAGTTCTTGCTAACGAGCAGGTAGTTGCTGGTCTTTGCGAACGTTGCGATAGCGCTGTTACCAAGAAGAAGTTAAATCAGTGGTACTTCAAGATCACTGATTACGCAGATCGTTTGCTTGACGATATGGAACAACTCGAAGGCAAATGGCCTGAGAAAGTTCTCCAAATGCAGCGCAACTGGATTGGTCGCTCACAAGGCGCCAATGTTAAGTTCGAGATTGAGGGTCGCGACGAGCCAGTCACTATCTACACAACTCGTCCAGATACTTTGTACGGTGCAACATTTATGGTTGTTGCCGCAGATTCAGCTCTCGCAGCAGAACTCGCAGCAGGTGGACCAGTCGAATCAGAATTCAACGCGTATCTCGAATCAGTAAAGGCAGCATCAGATATTGATCGCCTTGCCACCGATCGCCCAAAGACTGGTGTTGATCTCAAGCGCTTTGCAATTAATCCCGTAAACGGTGCCAAGCTTCCAATCTGGGCATCTGATTATGTGCTTGCTGATTACGGAACCGGTGCCATCATGGCTGTTCCAGCTCACGATCAACGCGATTTAGATTTTGCCAAGGCGATGAAGTTGCCAGTGCAGGTCGTGGTTCAGACCGATGAAGAAGATCCAGCAGTAACTTTCGTCGCTACAACTGGCGATGGAGTTCTCGTTAACTCAGGTTCACTCAATGGCCTTAACAAATCTGATGCGATTGCGAAAATCACCGCGGAACTTGAGGCAAATGGCCTCGGAAAGTCAGCGCGTAACTATCGTTTGCGCGACTGGCTTGTTTCTCGCCAGCGTTTCTGGGGTACACCAATTCCGATCGTGCACTGCGATAAGTGCGGTGAAGTTCCGGTTCCAGCAGATCAACTTCCGTTAACACTGCCATCTGCAAAAGATATTGACCTTAAGCCAAAGGGTCAGTCACCACTTGCTGCAGCAAAAGATTGGGTCAATACAACCTGTCCTAACTGTGGAGCGGCAGCACTTCGCGACTCAGACACGATGGATACCTTCGTTGACTCTTCTTGGTACTTCCTTCGCTATCCATCATCGACCAACGATAAAGAGCCATTCTCGCGCGCCGATATCGATACGTGGTTGCCGGTAGATCAATACGTTGGTGGAGTTACTCACGCAATCTTGCACTTGTTGTATTCACGTTTCTTCACCAAGGTTCTCAACGACATGGGAATGCTTGGATTTAACGAACCATTTACACGTTTGCTCAATCAGGGCATGGTTTTGATGGATGGCTCTGCCATGTCCAAGTCACGTGGAAATTTGGTTCGTCTCTCTGATGAACTCGAAAACCATGGCGTAGATGCAATTCGTTTATCAATGGTCTTTGCCGGTCCACCGGAAGATGATGTGGATTGGGCTGATGTTTCACCATCAGGTTCCGTTAAGTTCTTAAGCCGTGCATGGCGTTTATCGGGCGATGTGACTTCTCCGGTTGGCGTTGATTTCAGCACTGGCGATATCAACCTGCGCAAGGCAACTCATAAAGCGCTGCACGATGCAGCATTTGCGGTCGAATCATTCCGCTTCAACGTAGCTATTGCTCGTGTCATGGAACTTGTTAATGCTACGCGTAAGGCAATTGACTCTGGTTGCGGTGCGGCAGATCCTGCAGTTCGTGAAGCAGTTGAAGCGATTGCCATCATGCTCTCACTCGTTGCGCCATTTACCGCCGAAGAGATGTGGGAGCGACTTGGCCACAAGCCAGCAATTGCAACTGCAGGCTGGCCAGAGGTCGATTCAGCGCTATTGGTAGCCGATGAAGTTGAAGCAGTGATTCAGATCAACGGCAAGATCAAAGGTCGTATCAACGTCTCGCCATCAATTTCAGATGCTGATATTGAAGCAGCTGCGATGGCCCATCCGGATATTGTGAAAGAACTTAATGGCGCGGCACCAAAGAAGGTTATTGCGCGCGCACCAAAGCTAGTCAATATCGTTCTCTAATCCACAGCCTCGAAGATAAATACTTTTTGCGCGCCATAAAAGCTCTTTACTCCGCCGATGAAGCGGAGAGATTTAATTCGAATAATCAGGGCTCGAGCGATGCGCGACGGGAAAAGTTATACGCTGAGTGAACGAGGGCCCCATTCTAAATTAACTGTGGGTAGAACTGTGGTCGCAATCCCGCGACATAACGAGATTGCTATTGGAACTACCAAGAACATCATGCGAATATTGGAGCAAGAATTTGGAAAAGGATGGTCTGGTTATGAGCGTTAAAGAGTACGTGGTTATCGCGACCCCATCTGATGGCTGGTGGTCACTCGAAGTACCTGAAGTTCCTGGAGCCTATTCACAAGGTCGAACAGAGTCCGAAGTAATCTTTATGGCAACCGATGTCATATCGCTGATCCTTGATTGCCCAAAGGAAGAGATTGCGATCCGCGTGGATTACAGAGGGCAGCTCACTGGATCTCAAAGAAAGTGATCAAGAAAATCGTTGAGCAGACGTTTGTACTTCGCCGCCTCTTCAACGTAGGTCATATGCGCTGACTCAGCGAAGACTTCCCAGGTCGATCCCTTAATTCCATTGAGGTAACTTTTATTTGAGAGCGCAGTTGACTCATCAAAGTGGCCCGAGAAAATCTGGGTTGGCACGCTGATTGCGCTGATTCGGTCAGAGATCACATGGTGCTTGAGATTTCCGGTACACGAAAGCTCTGAGTGTCCCCACATTGCGCTGTAAACAGTCTGGTCTTTACCGGACTCTTCAATAGCGGTTTGAATCTCAGGTGGGAAAGGAATGCGAATCAAATGCCTGCGATAGAACTCAGCAATAGCAATGGCGTACTCATCACTATCGATAGTGCCGGCATCTTCATGACGAATCAGCGGTTCTGAAAATTCAGCAGGCATCTCTAGCGCTAGGCGGCGAGCCTCAACTTCCCAGGTATCAGTATCAGCAAGTGCACTGGAGAGAATCAGCGCCTTTAAACCTTGTGGACGAGTGATAGCAATCTCTGCCGCCAACAAACCGCCCCATGAGTGACCAAGCAGAGCAAAGTTATCTGCAACACCAAGATGCTCGACAAGTAATCTGAACTCTTCCACGAATAACGAGATCTGCCAGAAATCAGTTGGCTTATCCTGCAGATGAGTGGATGCGCCACAACCAATCTGATCGTATGTAATTGCTGGGCGACCACTGGCTTCTACATACCGCGCAATCACATTCATGGAGTGAGAGGTGAACCCCGGTCCACCATGTGCAAGCAGCAAAGGAGTTTTTCCGGAAGAGAGATCGCCAAAGATCGTGTATGCGGTCTCACCGTGCTGCCACTTCATCACGCCAGTATTCAAATCGCCAGTACTCATAGCGCGACGGTAGCAGTCAGCCATCCACAGGTGAAGGAGATTGAGGAAATAAATAGCATCCCAAGGATGATTATTCGGCGATGGAAAACATCAAAAACTGGTGGAACGACCTCCACTACACATCAAGCCAGAAACGCTCACTCGCAATCGTCGCAGCGCTCGTCCTTGCGACCTCATCATTTTTCGTTATCCGCACTTCATCTCCGAGCGAGGCAATCGTCGCACCGCTTACCGTCGATGTTGCGCTACCTGAAATAACGATTGACGTAGTCGGTGAGGTCGTCAACCCCGGCGTCTATCGTTTGCCCACCGGCTCGCGCGTATACGAAGCAATTAAGGCTGCCGGTGGGGTAACACCAAACGCTGATGCCTCCGACCTCAATCAAGCACGGCTCTTATCTGATGGTGAACAAATTTATCTTTTCGCCAAATCTCCACAATCTGCGGGAAAGAAAACGACAACAAAGGTAAAGCCAAAAGGATCATCGTTGGTCTTACTCAATCGCGCAACTGCGAAAGAGCTTGAAGCCCTTGATGGCATCGGTCCAGTATTGGCTTCACGCATCGTCGCCTTTCGAAAAGCAAATGGATCCTTTACCGCTGTGGAAGATCTCTTAAAAGTTCCTGGAATCGGCGCGAGTACGTTATCGAAATTCAAGAGCAAACTCCGCGTGTAATCGATAGTCGTGCACTTGCCCTAGGTGCAGCGACCTGGTGCGGTGCGTTGGTGCAAAGCTGGTTCTATCCCGGAACGATTGTTCTATTGGCACTCGTGATGGGCATTGTGTTACTGAAGATTGGTCGAACTACTGCGCTTGTTCTGCTGGCAGCCCTCATCCTCGGTTCCTCGCTCATGTCTCTACGCCAATATTCCATTGGAGAGAGTCAGCTGCGTGAGCAATACGGCGATTCCATATCAATCTCGGCGCGGGTGCGAACAGATCCCACTGCAACACAATCCAAAGTGGTGGGTCGAAACTTTGCTGAACGTAAATTTACCTTTCTTGCTGCAACTGAATATGGTCCGGTTCGTGTCATCACTTCTCGTTCATCTGCTTCGGGTTTATTACCTGGTCAGAAGATTCTGGTTCGAGGTCGAATTGTTGAGAGTAAAGAGAGTCGCGTTGCCGCGTTAATCATTGCGACTTCACCCATAAAAAGAATGGCACCTCCTTCGCGTTGGTCACTCACTCTTGCCAGTATTCGAACCGGGCTACGCAATGCCAGTGGTGGGGGAGATGCAGGTGCACTGATCCCTGGGATGGTTATAGGAGATATCGCAAAGCAGAGCAGCGACTTTAAGAACGATATGCGGCGCGCAGGCTTGACTCACCTCGTAGCAGTCAGCGGTGCAAACTTCGCGATTGTCTCCGCCTTTATCCTCTGGTGTTCACAATTTATCTTTCGTCGCATTCCCGCCAGATTAGTTGCGACATCGATAGCGCTCCTTGCATTTATTGCACTTGTCCGTCCATCGCCATCGGTCTTACGTGCCGCAGCTATGGCCGCTGTCATGTTGATTGCACTGGCAACTCGTGCACGTGGGGATTCATTACCCGCTCTTGGTTTTGCCATGGCAGCAGTCGTCATTATCGATCCTTGGCAATCACGCGATCCAGGATTTGCGCTCTCAGTACTGGCAACTGGCGGTCTCTTATTAATTGCCCCACGCATCACGGCTTATCTTCAAAGATGGGTACCGCGACAGGTTGCGGCAGTAATTGCCATTCCCATCGCTGCTCTTGCCCTCTGCCTTCCGGTCATCATTGCATTGTCTGGATACATCTCATTGATATCGATTATCGCCAATATTGTGGCAGCGCCATTTGTCGCACCAATCACCATCGTAGGATTTATGGCAGCACTGGTTTCGCCGGTATCTCCAGCAGCAGCGCACTTCTTGCTCTTATTAGTGAAGCCATTCGCCCTTGTTATTACCTCTATTGCACGGTGGGCCTCTGGTTTTCCAGTCCTCGAAATAAATACTGGAGCAGTCGGTTTTATCGTCGGTTCCGCGCTCCTGCTCTTGCTCGCAATCTTTCGCAAGAAAGCCGTAGCCGCAATTCTCATCATTTCTGTGGCAGCTCTGTGGTGGGCGCGATTTCCAACTGGAGATTGGGATGTATTCATCTGTGATGTAGGGCAAGGCGATGGATATGTCATCAATCTCGATAACCACCGTGCAATCGTCATTGATGTTGGCCCCGATCCGTTGCTCATGGATCAATGTTTGCGGTCGTTGAATATAAAAACTATTGCGCTATTGATTTTGACTCATCCTCATGCAGACCATATTGCAGGGCTATCGGGTGCACGCAAAGGAAGAAAGGTTGAGGCACAGTGGTACGGAAACATTGCTGCGGGCTCGAAAGCAACCATCGGTGGCTACACAATTGAAGTTCTCTGGCCGCTGCAACCCGGATTAGACGATGAGAACCCCAACAACGTCAGCATTGCTGCGATGATTCGCAGCAAAGATTTTTCGCTCTTTGCTGCTGGCGATATCGAACCACCGGTGCAAGAACAGTTACGCGGCAAGGTGGGAAGAGTCGACATTTATAAGGTGGCCCATCATGGCTCGAGGTTTCAAGACCCAGTACTGATGCGAGAACTCTCACCCACACTGGCGTTGGTCAGCGCAGGAGAAGGCAATAGTTACGGCCATCCGGCACCTTCGACCATCTCGGCGCTGGAGCATCTACACGCTAAAGTTCGCCGTACCGATAGAGATGGTGCAATTGCAGTAGTGGCAGATAACCACGAGCTCACAATCTCTACCGAGAATGCAAAACCCCACTTGATCAGGTGGAATTAACCAAGTGTAAAGATGAGAAGAGGAGAGTCAGTCACAATGAACGCTCTCTATCTCTTACTCGGCGGTGAAGGCGCACTTGCAGATCGCGCGATGAAAAAGATCAGCGCTCAGCTAGCGGAAGAGAAAGCTGAAGTCACCACCTTATTGGCCGGTGATGTGATTCCTGGTGATATCGCTGATGCTCTGGCGCCCTCACTATTTTCCGAACGTCGCGCACTTGTCCTCAAAGATTTACAAGACCTTGATGATGAATGCAAAGATGAAATTACTCGTTACCTCGACAACATCGATTCGACCACAACGGTGGTTTTCATTCATAAGGGCGGCGTAAAAGGCAAAGCGCTGCTAGATGCAATCAAGAAAGCAAAGCCAGAGATCATTGCTTGTGCTGCGCTGAAGAAGGAAGCTGAGAAAGAACAGTTTGTGAAAGAACTCTTTCTCGATAGCGGACGCAAAGCTACACCTGGTGCTATCAAAGCTTTAGTCGGCGCACTTGGTTCCGATTTACGCGAACTCCAACAAGCAGTCTCCCAAGTCTCACTCGATGCGCCCAAGGGCACGATTGATGAAGAAATCATTGACACTTTCCACAAAGGCAGAATCGAAACCACTGGATTTGATGTCGCTGATGCAACGTTGGATGGCGACCTTCCTACCGCGCTGGTCTGCCTTCGTAGTGCGCTAGAGACCGGTACGGATCCCGTGATGGTCACATCAGCAATTGCTTCATCGCTGCGCAATCTCGCAAAAGTTTCCGGCACCAACCGCGGCGCTAAATCTTTCGAACTCGCCGGCGAACTCGGTATGGCGCCGTGGCAGATTGATAAGGCCCGTCGCCAATTGGCTGGTTGGACCCCACGTGGAATCGCTTC
The DNA here is from genome assembly GCA_964572265.1 of uncultured Candidatus Planktophila sp. GTDB lineage: Bacteria > Actinomycetota > Actinomycetes > Nanopelagicales > Nanopelagicaceae > Planktophila. The sequence goes on along the minus strand of CAZNEQ010000025.1, from coordinate 1,262 downwards.
AGCGGTGGAGGCGGTGGCAAAGGCAGATGCTGATGTGAAGGGCGCCAGCTCTGACCCGATTTTCGCCCTCGAAAAGGCTTTGGCGACAATCGCCGCCGCTCGCGCTGCCCGATAAGGGACGCGATACCTCTATATTCTCGATTTTGGGGGCAGCCCCTCGCGCTGATAGCCTACGACCCTGCTCAATCCGCCGGATTGGCGAAATTGACCAAGAATTAACCTCAAAAGCACAGGAGCTCTACACGTGGCAAATATCAAGTCGCAGATCAAGCGTATTAAGACAAACGAGAAGGCTCGCCTTCGCAACAAGTCTGTTACTTCAGCATTCAAGACAGCTGTTCGCAAGTTCCGCGACGCTGCTGCTAAGGGTGACGCTGCTGCAATCACAACAGAACTCCGCGCCGCATCAAAGGCTCTCGATGTTGCAGTAGCAAAGGGCGTTATTCACAAGAACTCAGCTGCTAACAAGAAGTCTTCAATGGCTAAGGCAGCTGCAAAGGCTGGCGCTCGCTAATTAGCGACGCGCCCTCCACGCAACTCTTAATCTCTATCACTAAGGCGGTCGTTTAAGTGCCAGCAATTAGCATTGCCAAGGCGCCACAACCAGCATCTACTGATCCGGCGCAGATTCGCAATTTCTGCATCATCGCCCATATCGATCACGGCAAATCAACCCTTGCTGACCGCATGCTCCAAATCACCGAGGTCGTTGAAGCACGTCTGATGCGCGCGCAGTATCTCGACCGAATGGATATCGAGCGCGAACGCGGAATCACTATTAAGTCTCAGGCTGTCCGTCTTCCATGGAAATCTGGAATCGATGGCAAGGAATACATCCTCAACATGATCGATACACCTGGTCACGTTGACTTCACCTACGAGGTATCGCGCTCGCTTGCAGCATGTGAAGGTGCAATTCTTCTCGTTGACTGCGCACAAGGTATTGAAGCGCAGACTCTCGCCAACCTTTACTTGGCGATGGAGAACAACCTCACCATCATTCCGGTACTCAACAAGATTGATCTTCCTAATGCGCAGCCAGAGAAATTCGCGGCAGAGCTCGCTGGATTGATTGGCTGCAAAGTTGAAGATGTTTTGCGCGTCTCAGGCAAGACTGGTGACGGAGTTGCCGAACTTCTCGACCAGATTATTGATTTGATTCCGGCGCCAGTCGGAGATCCAGATGCACCTGCGCGTGCACTCATCTTCGACTCTGTCTACGATGCTTATCGCGGCGTTGTTACCTATGTTCGCGTTGTAGA
>CAZNEQ010000024.1:0-16405 GCA_964572265.1 uncultured Candidatus Planktophila sp. | reverse complement strand
GAACAGCAACAGTCTCAGCATCGATGCGAACTCCCAAGAGCGGCGCAATCTTCTTCGCCCGAATTACTTCTTCTAGGACTGCTGTATCTGTCGTTACCAGAATCAATCCGTGGATTGGGTCCGCCTCTAAACGAAGACGTCCATAGCGAGACATTTGTTCAGCTACATCTATTAAGAGCGCATGAGGGACTGCGTAACGCGAATACTTAATTAGCGTGTCGATGACCATCTCAGCATCATGACCAGCTGCGCGAGCATTCCAAAGACCCAAGTTGGTGAGTCGGTAGGTGTGCATATGTTCTGGTGCACGTTCTAGCTCTGCAAAAGGTGCAATAGCGCGTCGGCATTCAACCGATAGCGGGTGATCGATATCTAATAAGAGCGTTTTATCGCTCTGAACAATCAGCGGTCCGTCGCTCATGCAAGGAGCTCTTTAATAAATGCATGCAAGAACGCGCTACGTTCTTCGATTGATGAGAGTTTTACCCATTCATTTGCTGCGTGAGCTCCGCCGCCGACTGCACCCAATCCATCGAGAACTCTTGCACCTGCTGCTGCGGCGAAGTTTCCATCGCTAGCGCCCCCAACTTCTGCATATCCCAAAGGCGCCATACCAATCTGTGCCGCTACCTTCTCGGCAATTGAATAGAGTTCAGCGGTAGAAGATGGCTGAAGTGGAGGACGATGTAGTCCACCGGCCACTTCAATGCGTGCACTGGCAAGAGTTGGTTGAATAGATTTGATTGCGGCATCTACTCGGCGCAAATCGTCTTCAGAGAATGAACGAGCATCAATCTCAAGTACTGCTAATTCTGGAACAGTATTAATTGTTGTTCCCGATGTCAGGAGAGTCGGTACAACAGTAGTGCCGTGCTCTGCATTTTCTAGAGCAGCGAGCTTGAGAATGAGATGAGCAACTTCAGTCGTTGCATTAACCCCCTTCTCGGGCTCGAGGCCAGCATGTGATGCTTTTCCGTGAATAGAGATCTGGAACATCGCTGTTCCTTTGCGACCAGTCTTCACTTTTCCATCGAGTGAAGCTTCGAGGACTAAGACTGCAGAGGCGTGCGATGAGAGATCGCGAATCAGCGCCTTTGATTTATGACTTCCAATCTCTTCATCGGTTGTCGCCACAAGTGCAACTTCGCCTTCGATTCCCTTGAGCGCATAGAGCGCCTGTACGAATCCAGCCTTCATATCGAATACACCAGGGCCGCGAACGACATCTCCTTCAACGCTCCAGAGTGGTTGGAAAGAACCTACCGGCCAGACGGTATCGAGGTGGGCGAGAACAAGTACTTTTGGAGTTTCGCTGCCCCACCAAAAGACAGGTCGTCCTTCAATCTCTTTGATTTGTGCTGGCGTTCCAAGAACTCGGGTAGCGATATCACTTGCAAGTGCTACTACTGAGCGGCATGCATCAAGATCTTCACTCGGTGATTCACACCGGACCAAAGCTTCAATTGCTGCCAACATGGGGGTAAGTCTGCCGTATTGGTCGTTGTTCTCGCTCGTCATAACGTTGCCACCCCCGTAATTCGTGGAATTCTGAAGGTGAGGACTTCATCGGTCGCGTGATCTCGCGCCATTAATGAGCCGGCAGAGATTTTCAATGGGTCAATAATGCGATGAGATACGAGACCGTTGTTATCGGCATATCCGATAGAGAGTGATTTATTCGGATTTTCACGGAGATGCTTTGTTAAGAGCTCAAGTGTCTCGTTTGCGGTGGTGCGAGGAAGTGAGCCAAGCGCCTCCTGAGATATATCGCGAAGGGTGCTCTGCTTTGCTGAAGATTTTTCACCAGTACGAATTGTGCGGACTGCGGTTTCAATCTGCGAACGTTCTGGGATTTCGAATTCTCCGACGATACGGGGTGGGCGCGCTTTAGTTTGCGCACGCGAAATTCTACGACCAGTAAGAAGTAAGCCTTGTGAATCTTCTGCCGCTGGAAGATAACCTGCCGCACGGAGAATGTTGATTGCATCATGTGCGTCATGGGTGCAAATGAGAACTTCTGGTGCGATTCGACGAAGGCCTAGTGCATCAACTCGCTTATCTTTAATAATTTGAGTAATGAGAGAGGAATCTTCACATCGGATAAATGAGACTGCATTGCCCACTCGTAACTTTCCATGCTTCTTCGAAATATCACCTATGAGATATTCGAGTGGCTGTGGCACCGGAGTCTTGGAGGTGGCTTTCAAAAAGGCAAGAATTTCCTCACCTGTTCGTCCATGATCAAGCCCGCGACGAAGTGAGGCTTCGCTAAATCTAAATACTGTTGCAGCACCGCGAGATTCAATATCCGCAATCAAATCAAGTTCTTGCGAGAGTTCATGTTCTAGTGGCCCAGGCGCAATTGCGGTGTTATCGCTCTGAATAAGAATGTGATCCACTGTTGCTGGAAGTTCAGCATCGAGCGCATCTAAATCGTCTCCTGCAAGAATCAATCGCGCATATTGAGAGAGAGCGCCTTGGCCGGTGAGGCCCAGCCACTCTGCCTCTCTCAGCGTCCAAGTGAGGTATTCGGAAGGAATTCCACCAGTGCGACGGTAGGGAAGTCTCCAACGAAGAGCAGCCAGGAGTGAGTCAAAAGTTGGCGCTAGTGATTCGTTTTCTTCCAGCAGGGCAAGGATATTTCGGCGAATAATTGCGGCATTGCTGCGATCGAGTTCTGGGCCCATTGGAGCGGTGCCCAATCCACTGAGTCGCGAGGTTATCAACCATGCTGACACCAAGTTCTCCCATTTTGTCGAAGCAGATTGAGAAAGCCAGATATCGAACTGATTGGTTGGCAAGATGCGATCATCAGGATCAATCGTGACTAACCCGCTGATGTAAGCGACCTCAATAACAAACGACGCACACTCGACATCTACACCAAGATGCGTTGAGAGATCTCGCAAGTCCCGAACACCGAGACCGCCAGCTTTCAGAGCAGAAGGGGAATCTTGGCCCCAAAAATTTAAAACTTCTTCGATCCAGCGAAGAAAGGTTGTGACATTAGAGATAGCGGCAAGTTGTAAATTTTTCTGATCTACAGCTCTTCCCTCAAGTTGAGGTTCTTGAATCTGAAGCTCGCGGTGAACTTTATTTCCACGAAGGTGGATAGCTATCTCACGATGAAGCACGACAGTCTGCTGATTGACCGGTGAGACAAAACCTTCATCGAGCAGCCACTTCAACCCTGGATTTGGCTTCTTCACATCTGCGACTGCACCACGAGGTGGTCCCCACACCATGGCATCGAGAACTTTCTTTGAGGCAGCGGGTGCATCTGCCAAATCCTTCAATTTTAATTTTTTCTGTGCAGCTGGACCCAGACCTGCAATCTCATTGCCAAGAATTTCTCGAACATTATTGGGGAGGCGATACCCATCATGGCCGAGATAAATCAGCGCTCGATCAACGAGTGCAGAGAGTGCGAACTTAGCGCTCTTATCGGTGTGAGTAAGTAACTCTTTTTCGGTGAAAGGTTCAGTGAGAACTGCCGCCGCCTCTAATACTTGTAACTGCCAACGATTAAGTGAATCTACCGCTCGAACCAAACTGGGAATGGATGATGTTCGCACTGCCAAGCTCGCGATATCTGGTGGCACCGGTGATGTCAGATCGCTTCGACTCTCGAAGAGCGCAACGAGAGCTGCGTCATCGAGTGAGCGCAGGTAGTCGGCGTAGGAGCGAATTTCCATAACCTGCCTACATTAGCGGGGTTGAGCCTGCTCGCGCGAATTGAGTTAGCGGCGCTTGCGTGGAACTAAGAGAGCAGCGACCGCAGCGAGGCGACTGACCGCTGGACCAAGGATGCGATTGAGGTAGCGGGCGCGGCGAAAGTCATGGACCGGCCACCCCTCGGCCAGCGCCTTGATTCGAAGAATTGCATCGGGATTAATTGCTGATGGATATCCAACTGCAGTTAAAAGTGGCAAATCATTATGGCTATCTGAATATGAGTAACACTCTTGCAGATCGTAACCACGCTCTTTTGCTAAATTTGTGATTGCAACAGCTTTTTCTGAACCATGCAATAACTTTCCATCGAGTTCACCGGTATAGATTCCATTTTCGATGACAACTTTGCTGCCGATTGCACCAGTAAGTCCTAAACGTTGCGCGATGATATTTGCCATATCTTGTGGAGCTGCCGTCACCAGCCAAACATCTTCTCCGCGCGCTAGATGTTCGCGAGCGATTTCGCAGGTGCGCTCCCATAACTTTGGAGAAACATACTCATCATAGATTTCTTCACCGAGTGCCAAGATATCGCTGACCTTATGTCCGCCAACAAAATCCGTTGCCGCTTTCTGAAAGCGATTAATTACATCTTGCTTCTCTGTACCTGTCATTCGAAAACGTAAATTGGCGACGACAAATCGTGAGATATCAGCTTTGGTGAAATAGCCGCGCTGATACATCCCTCTTCCAAGGAAGTAGAGAGTGGACCCACGGACCAGGGTGTTATCGACATCGAAGAAGGCCGCACGTGTGGGTTTGAGCGCCATGTCACTACCTTAACCATTAGTTGCGGGGAAAGCCCTTTGAGTGATGCTTTATACTTATCCCATGAGTTCAACAGTGCATGTCGTCCGCCATGGCGAGGTCGAAAATCCGCAGAAGATTCTCTACGGCCGCCAACCTGGCTGGCGCCTCTCTGCTCGCGGGCAAGAGATGGCAGAAACTCTTGGCGAATGGTCTAAGTCGATCAACCTCGGTGCACTTCACGTCTCTCCTCTACAACGCGCCCAAGAGACAGCAGCACCGATATCGCGCGCACATTCGATTGATATCCATACCGATGAAAGATTGATTGAGGCAGCAAATATCTTTGAAGGTAAGCCTTTTGGAATCGGTGATGGAGTTCTGAAACATCCATCTGCCTGGCGCCATCTTTACAATCCATGGAAGCCATCGTGGGGCGAGCCGTATGAAGAACAAATCAACCGCATGCTGGCCGCAATCTTTGATGCGAAGAAAGCCGCAGGAGATAAAGACGCGATTGTTGTATCTCACCAGTTACCTATCTGGATTCTCCGCAGTGCGATTGTGGGTCGCCGTTTACTACACGATCCACGCAAGCGCGAATGCACCCTTGCTTCAGTAACAAGCATTCACTTTGATGATGAAGGTTTGATTTCCGGAACTTCTTACTCTGAGCCCGCGGCTCATTTACTACCGAAGAAAAATTCATGACAATGAAGAAGAAGCTTGCAGTTGCTATCTCAGCGCTCGTGCTTCTTTCAGGATGTGGAAGCGTTGGATCATCTTCGCCACAAGAGAGTTTTGTTGCGGGCAACGGTGCAACTACCTACATCGCGCCACAAGATCGAGTGAAGGCACCAACAATCTCTGGCATGACTCTGCTTGGAACTGATTATCGCCTTCCAAAAAATCAGTATGCAGTAGTTAATGTGTGGGCATCGTGGTGCTCTCCTTGTCGCGCCGAAGAACCTGTCTTGGCAGCACTTACCAAGATTTATCCAGAGGTGAACTTCGTTGGAATTCTTACTCGTGATAATCCAGTAAATGCCGAAGCTTTTGTCCGTAAAAATAAGAGCCCGTATCCAACGATCATCGATGATTCAGTTCTCAGCGGATTTAGTAAGACTTTGCCAGCAAATGCGATTCCGACGACCTTGGTATTGGATGATGCTGGACTCGTTGCTGGGCGAATCTCTGGCGCAGTGACGATTGCATCTCTCTCTGAGCTTCTCGATAAAGTTCAATCAGACAAAGTTCAGTCAGATAAGGTCCAATCAAAGTGATTGAGTTTGTTCTCAACCAGTTATCGAGCGGCACATTGATTGCAGCGCTTCCTATCGCAATTTTGGTCGGACTGATCTCCTTTCTCTCTCCATGCGTTCTGCCGTTAGTTCCTGGGTACGTTGCTTATGCAACCGGGTATGCGACCACTCGCGGCAAAGTTTTTCTCGGCTCATTGCTCTTTGTATTTGGTTTCACCGCCCTCTTTGCATCATATGGTTTAGCTTTCGGTGGTCTCGGAAGTCTGATTTCAACCCACGAAGAGAGAATCACTTTTGTTCTTGGTCTCATCACAATTGCAATGGGTGGAATATTTCTCGGCCTCTTTCCTTTCGCACCAACCTTGCAACCGAAGATTTCTACTACTGGTGGAATCGCAGGGGCGCCATTGTCGGGAGTTATGTTCGGAATCGGTTGGACACCTTGTATTGGTCCGGCTCTGGCAACGGTTCAGACTCTCGCATTTACCGAATCAAGCGCGGTGCGAGGAGCAATTCTCTCGATTGGGTATGGAATTGGTTTAGGAATTCCCTTCATCCTCTCCGGTCTCTACCTGGATAGAAGCAAGAGATTGCGCGCCTTCTTCTTACGCCGTGGCTCGCTGATCAGCAAGATAGGTGGAGTGGCGCTCATTATCATTGGCCTCATGCAGGTCACCGGGTTATGGGCAGATTTTATGATTGACCTTCGCTCACTCATTTCGCAATTTGCACCGGTGATTTAAATGAATGAGAAAGTAGAGCTACCCGAACTCGGATTAATTGGTCTTATTCGCTTCGCATGGCGCCAGCTCACCAGTATGCGCACAGCGCTGATTTTGCTGATGATGTTAGGCCTAGCCTCCATTCCTGGCTCGCTAGTTCCGCAGCGTACGAGTAATCCGATTGCAGTGCGGGATTTCTTTAAGGCACATCCAGATCGCGCGCGCTGGTATGACAGATTCTCACTCTTTGATGTCTATAGCTCTCCATGGTTTAGCGCTATCTACATACTTCTCTTTATCTCCTTAATTGGTTGTGTGCTTCCTCGTACCGTTGAGCATTTCCATGCAATGCGCGCACTGCCGCCATTGACTCCAAAGAACCTTAATCGAATGGAGTTCCACAATACTTTCGAGGGTGATGGGCAGACACTTGAGAAAGCGCACACATGGTTTAAGAAAAATCGTTTCCGAATTCGCAAAGAAGATGGATCCATTTCGGCTGAAAAAGGTTATCTGCGGGAAACAGGAAATCTTCTCTTTCACTTATCACTTATCTTCATCTTGGTAGGCGTTAGCTTTGGAGCTCTCTTTGGTCTTCGCGGAGAGGCAATTGTGAATGTGGGCGAGCGATTCGTTAACGTTCCGACCAGCTACGACACATTGGCTCTCGGGAAATTAACAAAAGATTCTGACCTTGCGCAGTTCACGATTAATGTCAACCAATTCACAGCACAGTACAACCCAAAGACGAGTGCGCCGATTGATTACACGGCAAAGGTGACAACAATTGTTGATGGAGTTTCAGAACAGAAGACAATCAAAGTAAATTCCCCACTGACTTTTGGTAGCACCCGTGTGTATCTGCAAGCAAATGGTTACGCACCTATTGTGACGGTACGTGATTCACAAGGAAGCGTCGCCTTCCAAGGCCCAGTTACCTTCTTGCCACAAGATGGAAATTTACGTTCAATTGGTGCAATTAAAGTTCCAGATGCAACGCCAGAGGTTGGTTTCGTAGCTACTTTCTTGCCAACGTATTCACGTTCTGAAAGTGACGGCGGCATCTCTCTCTATCCGCAACTACTTGATCCGCGACTTCTCTTCTCTGTTTGGAGCGGTGATTTAGGACTTAACTCAGGAGTCCCGCAATCGGTTTATCGAATTGATACCAGCGAGATGACCAACTTAGGTCTGGGCTCATTGAAAATTGGAGAAAGCTTTGACTACCCAGGTGGAACTATCACTTTCGAGGGCGTAGTTCAATGGATCAATCTCCAGATAGTCGATGACCGCGGCAAAGGCTTTGCCCTCTTCGGAGGAATCCTCGCAATCCTTGGATTACTTTCATCACTTTATGGACGTCGCCGCCGCATATGGGTGCGCATCAATGGTTCTCAAGTTGAAGTTGCCGGTTTGGCAAAGAACAATGCTCCTGGGCTTGAAGAAGAGATTGCTCGATTAGTAGAAAGCGTGAAGTAAAGCGATGAATACATCCTGGGCGTATGCCTCAAATAACTTCGTATATTCGGCGATGGCGCTCTACACCCTCTCGTTTCTGGCGCATGCATTTGAAACCGCGTGGGCAGTCAATGCTCCTCAAGCGGTGGATACAGATGGCCAGAACGCCAAAGCAAAGACTCTTGACTACACCCGAACAGAGCGCGCTGCTCGACTCGCTACTGCTTTCTTAGCACTAGGCACAATCTTGCTCTTTGCTGGCATCGTCTCCCGCGGAATCGCCAATGGCCATGCACCGTGGGGAAACATGTATGAGTTCTCTATTACCGGTTCCTTTGCTTTTTCTGCGGCTTATCTCGCTGCGCTCCGCAAATATGATTTACGTTGGCTCGGATTATTTATCTCATTTGCTGTTTTGCTCGCTCTAGGTACTGCAATTACTTTGCTCTATCGCGATAGCGCACCTCTGGTTCCTGCACTGAAATCACCATGGTTGGTAATTCACGTATCGACAGCAATTATTTGCGGTGGAATATTCTTGCTCGCAAATATCATTTCCGGCGCTTACCTCTATCTCGAACGCTATGAAGAGATGGGTGCACGTCCAGTCTGGGCGCTTCGATTTCCTTCTCTAGAAACTCTTGATCAACTTTCATATCGCCTTATCGCATTTGTCTTCCCGCTCTGGACTTTCTCAGTAATTGCTGGAGCAATTTGGGCAGAGAGCGCATGGGGACGTTACTGGGGTTGGGATCCAAAAGAGACTTGGGCATTTATTACCTGGGTTGCCTATGCTGCCTATCTCCACGCGCGCGTAACAATTGGCTGGCGTGGCCGCCGAGCCGCATGGCTTTGCATCTTGGCGGGTTCAACATTCTTATTTAACTACGTCTACGTCAACGTCTGGGGAACAGGTAAGCACACCTACTCCGGTCTAAATTAAGAAAAGTTTAAAGCTTTCCTAAAAAGTCTGGATCGTCATCTGGCGGCAAGATACGAGGCTTCTGTCGCTTAATTCGCGGCTGAAGTCCTCCGTTACGGCCTGCAACGAGATAATAAATTGCTCCAAATGCATTGAAAATCACGATTGCCAGTAACCAACCCCACTTTGGGAGTTTACGTAGTTGAGTGTCCTCACGCATTGCACAATCAACGAAGGCAAAGAGCGTAAGAGCGAGCGAGATGATCGCGAAGATTCCTTGGAACTTAAGCATGGCTCAATACTAGTGCGATACTAAAAAGAATGGAGAACTGAAGTTGCAGCTTGCCTGTCTTAGCAAGCGATGGAATCAAATCTCTGCCTTGTGCGCCGCCGAGGACGCCACGCACCAGTGAGAGCGCCATCGGGGCTGAGAGCAGAGTTAAGGCGAGCCATGGTTTGCCCATCGCCGCGACCGCGAGATAGCCAAGGGCGATAAGGGCAGCGAAGAAAATTCGAGAGTTGCGATCTCCGAGGCGAACGGCAAGTGTGCGCTTTCCAACAGGTTCATCAAGGGCGCGATCGCGAATATTGTTTACCGCAAGGAGCGCGCAAGAAAAAGTTCCCATCGGTATCGATGCAAGGATTGCATCGCGAGTGATCTGCTCGCTCTGCACATAGAAAGTACCCACTGTTGCAACTACACCGAAGAAGATAAAGACAAATAGTTCGCCAAGACCCAAATATCCATATGGATTCTTGCCACCGGTATATCCCCACGCTGCCAGGATTGCTAGCACTCCCACAAGGATGAGCCACCAACTGGTCATCGCTGCGAGGGCAAGACCAGCAGTTGCGCCAACACCGAAGGAGATAAAGGCTGCTGCTTTGACTGAAGATGGTGTTGCTAATCCAGAGGCGGTGATGCGAATTGGACCAACTCGATTGGCATCAGTTCCGCGAATACCGTCCGAGTAATCATTTGCGTAATTCACTCCTATTTGCAACGCAAGCGAAACAACAAGTGCGATCAGAGCTGGAATTAAAGAAGCATCACTGCCTGCAAGAGCGGTGGCGACAACAACCGGGGCGATAGCAGCCGGAAGAGTGCGTGGACGTGCACCCAAGAGCCATTTATTCACTGCACCAACCTGCCTAACGCTGCTCGATCAATCTTGCCAATTCCGATGAGCGGTAATTCTTGCAGATGATGGAAGTTCTTGATCTTTGAAGCGTTGCCAAGTTCTCGCACCAGTGCATCCTGAATTAAATCGTGCATTGATTCATTGCCACCAACAAGTGCGAGCTGAAGTGCTTCGCCCCACTCCGGGTGAGGCACTGCGAATGCAGCCATTTGAATATCTGGGAATTCCTGAGCTAACACTCGATCAATAGCTGTGAGTGAAATATTTTCACCGCCAGTGATGACAATTTCATCAAGCCTGCCATCTACAAATAACTTGCCATCAATCAATCGACCTGCATCTGATGTGTTGTACCAACCATCACTATCTGCAAGATCTTCTGCCAAAACCTTTCCTCTAATTGCAATTTGCCCGGCATCGCCGATCGCAACTTCTACGCCTTCAAGAGGTACTCCCTCATAAACACAACCACCAGAAGTTTCAGTGGATCCATAAGTTTCAACAACATGTATTCCTTGAGCTTCTGCTTGGCCTCGCAGGTCTCTTGTTAATGCAGCCCCGCCCACCAATACCGCCTTTGCGGATTGGAGATGCTGCAATAAATTTTGATCACCATTGAGAGCGCGATACAACTGAGTTGGAACTATTGCTGTGTAATCAACTTTAGGAAAAGTACCTTCATAACCAAGCAAGTTGGTAGGAGTTGTTCCAAGTTCCAGCGATCGTGTTAGTACATTGATTCCGGCAATATGTGTCAGTGGAAGCAATAGCGACCAAGTCTCGCCAAATTGCGCCCCGAGATATTTGTTAGATGCCCGCGCTGATGAGAGAAGAGCCGAGGCTGAGAGCGCAATCTCCTTTGGCGAGCCAGAACTTCCGGTGGTTCTGACAACCAGAGCAGTTTTCTGAGAGACAGAGGTTGCGCTGATCTCGGTGAGCGCTAAAGCTGGCCCATCAGAGACGAGGGCTTTTGCGATACGTGCCATTAGTTCGCCCAGGTTCCACGCGGGATCGACTGTGCGAACTTCTCTTTGGTATGACCTTTGCTCCATTGCCCGCGTAGGCTATCGCCCGTAATCAACAATGGAGGAATCGTGAGCAAGCCGATTAAGCGTGATTTTGGTGACCGTACCGTCCCAGCGTGGAAAACCGCGCGCGGGGGAGAGAATTTCACTGACATTAAGTATGAAGCTGCCGATGGCATGGCGAAGATTACAATCAACCGTCCTGAGGTTCGTAATGCTTTTCGTCCACAGACAATTATTGAGTTAAAGGAAGCATTTGATTTGGCGCGTGACAACACTGAAGTAGGTGTGATCATCTTTACCGGCGAAGGCAGCGAAGCATTCTGTTCCGGTGGAGATATCAGCGTCCGCGGTGATGATGGTTATATTGGTGACGACACCGTAGGTCAGCAAGGTATGGGACGACTTAACGTTCTTGATTTACAGGTACAGATTCGTCGCACACCAAAACCTGTTGTAGCGATGATTGCAGGCTGGGCAATTGGTGGCGGTCACGTACTGCATGTGGTCTGCGATCTCTCTATCGCTGCAGATAACGCAAAGTTCGGGCAGACCGGTCCAATGGTTGGTTCATTCGACGGCGGTTATGGTTCCGGATTACTTGCGCGCAACGTAGGACAGAAAAAGGCGCGCGAGATTTGGTTTATGACACGTCAATACGATGCGCAAGAGGCGCTCGCTATGGGACTCGTTAACACCGTTGTTCCATTGGCAGAACTCGAAGCAGAGACTGTCTCTTGGTGTCGCGAAATGTTGCAGAACTCTCCAATGGCACTTCGCCTCCTGAAGGCATCAATGAATGCTGCAGATGATGGAATGGCTGGAATTCAGCAACTCGCTGGCGATGCAACCTTGCTCTTCTACTTGAGTGAAGAAGGACAAGAAGGTCGCGATGCTTATAAAGAGAAGCGCAAGCCTGATTTCGGAAAGTTTCCGCGTAGACCATAAGAGGTCGTACCTCACTTATGTTTGATCAACTTCTCTCCACTATGCGCGTAGTTGCGCTCCCAATGAAGACTAACTTTCGTGGGGTAACGGTTCGTGAAGTTGCGCTCTTTAAAGGAGAATTTGGTTGGGGCGAATTTTCACCTTTCATCGAATATGACGATAAAGAATCATCACACTGGCTCGCCTCTGCAATTGAGGCGGCAACTACGCCTCGCCCACCACGATTTCGTGAGTCAATCCCAGTAAATGGCACTATTCCTGCCACCAACGATAAACAGACTATCGATCAACTGGTTGCTTCATATAACGGAGTAAAGACGTACAAGGTAAAAGTCGGTGAAAACCTGAGCGAAGATATTGTTCGATTAGCACGTATTCGGTCACTAGGTCGCACAGTAAATATTCGAATTGATGTTAACGGTTTGTGGAGCGTGGAGGAAGCGCTCACCAACCTTTACGCTTTCTATGAAGAAGTTGGTCCCTTTGAATACGTCGAGCAGCCGTGTGCAACGATTGATGAATTACGCGAACTCAAATCAAAAATCCGTATTCCGCTAAAGATTGCAGCTGATGAAGTAATTCGCAAAGCTGAAGACCCATTTGCAATCGACCTTGAGGGTGCAGCTGACATCGTGATGCTCAAGGTTCAACCGCTTGGTGGGATCAAGCGTTCGCTTGCGATTGCTGCGCATCATCAACTTCCCGTTGTTGTTTCTAGTGCGCTCGAGAGCGCTGTTGGTATTCACTATGGATTAGAACTTGCTGCCTCAATAAAGGATCTCTCCTTTGATTGCGGACTGGCAACAGGCTCGCTAGTTAGCCGTAACCTTGCTGAGATTCCAATAGTCGATGGCTCGATGGTGATAGGTGATTTAGATATCAACTGTGAAGGCCTTGATGTGGCGCCAGAGCGTTACGAATGGTGGAAGAATCGAGCCATGCGCTGCGCAGAGGTATTAGGTCTTTGATGAACACATCCACCACACTTGCGCGCACAATTGTTCGCCAAATAATTGAGGCGGGCATTACCGACGTTGTGATTTCTCCAGGATCACGCAATGCGCCACTGACTATCGCTTTCTATCAAGCATCAGCTGCGAAGTTGATTAATCTTCATACTCGCATCGATGAACGAACCGCGGCTTTCTTTGCCCTAGGAATTGCCAAAGCATCCGGTAGACCGGTTCCAATTGTCTGCACCTCTGGTACTGCTGTCGCCAATTATCACCCTGCAGTCTTAGAGGCATCGCACTCCAACCAGCCACTATTGGTAATTACTGCAGATCGGCCAGCTGAACTCCGTCGAACCGGAGCCAATCAGACGACAGAACAAGCGCGAATTTTTGGTAAAGCTGTCCGCTATTTCGCCGATATATCTGGTGCTGCATATCCAATGGAATTACCTTTGAACTCGCTCAAGAGCGGGCCAGTTCATCTCAACGTTCAGTTTGCCGAGCCACTTAATGCAGATGATGAGAGTGATTGGCTAGCAAATATCACAATTAGCGCACCAAAGTTTTTTACCGGAAGAGCTCCAGGAACTTTCTACACCAAATCAACCCGGGGTGTATTAGTGGTTGGCCATGATCGCGCAGGTTTTTCTGTAGCTGATATTGAGAAGTTTGCCTCAGAACTTAACTGGCCAATGATTTCGGAAGATCCTCTCTCATTTCCCAAGGCGCTTTCCCATGCCAGCCTCTTCCTCACATCTCAAACAATTTGTGATGACTTAGCGCCAGATACAGTTGTAGTTATCGGTCGAACCACATTGTCACGTTCGGTTAACCGAATGATTTCCATGGCGCGTAAAACTATTGTGATTGATCCAAAGATTTTAACCGTAGATGGAGATCGAGCTGCGGATCAAAAGTTCACCGCGCTCCCAGCGGTAGAAGTTCCACCGGTCGATAATGAGTATCTCGAGCGCTGGCAGAAGTATTCAGCGCGAGCAGTAAAGAAGGTCAATGATTTAAGCACGTGGTCAGAGGCGGTCGCAGCTCGCGAAATCGCTGCTGGTTTAGTTGATGGCACATCGCTCTATATCTCGTCTTCTCGTCCAATCCGAGATATTGAAGGTTTTGCCGAAGCTCGTGGAGGTATTGAGACTTTCGCCAACCGAGGCTTAGCTGGCATTGATGGCAATATCTCAACTGCGCTCGGTATAGCTTCACAACGTTCATCAACCATTGCAGTTTTGGGTGATTTAAGTTTCCTTCATGACGTCACTGGATTGATTCATGGAGAGCAGATCAATCTTCGAATCTTCGTGATTGATAACAATGGCGGAGGAATTTTCTCCACTCTAAGCCATAGAGGGGTCGAGGGCTTTGAGGAGATATTCGGAACTCCGCATAATTTAGATTTGATAAAGATTGCTTCAGCTTTTGGAGTAGCAACATCCACTGTTGGAAATCAAGAGGAGTTGAAGCGTGAGTTAGCAAAGCCCGTCACTGGCTTATCTCTGGTACTTGTGAAAGTTCCGAATCGCGAGAGCAACGCCGATAACTTAAAGGCGATTTACCAATCCGTTGCTTCGCTTTAGAGAGCGGATTTCATTGCACTAAATTTGGCATTACTTTCAGCGAGTTCCACTGCTGGATCTGATCCCGCTACGACACCACATCCAGCAAAGATACGAATTTGATTATCTGTAATCTGTCCTGAACGAAGCGCAATTCCGAGTTCGCCATCGCCTCGCGCATCAATCCAACCAACTGGACCTGCATAACGTCCACGGTTCATTCCCTCTATCTCATCGATGACATCAAAGGCAATATTGCGGGGAGTTCCACAGACAGCAGCCGATGGGTGGAGCGATTTAAGAAGCGCAAAAGCATCTACATGATGTTGTGATTCAAGAAGCGCGCCGGTGACATCTGTCGCTAGGTGCATCACATTTGCTAAGTGAAGAACAAAAGGCGCTTCGGGAACGTTAGTGGAGGAACAGAATGGTTCTAGCGCTTCGGCAACAGATCGAACTGCGTACTCGTGCTCTTCTAAATCTTTAGAAGAGCGGGCGAGTGATGCAGCTAAAGCAAGGTCGCGCGCATCATCACCGGTTTTTGGAATAGTGCCTGCAAGAACTCGAGAGGTGACCATTCCTCGAGAGAGACGGAGCAATAACTCTGGTGTGGCACCAATCAAACCGTC
The DNA here is from genome assembly GCA_964572265.1 of uncultured Candidatus Planktophila sp. GTDB lineage: Bacteria > Actinomycetota > Actinomycetes > Nanopelagicales > Nanopelagicaceae > Planktophila. The sequence continues at coordinate 1,294 of CAZNEQ010000024.1, read as the reverse complement.
AACCGAGAAGACCCAAGTTGATGGGTAGTTCTCTGAGAGTTTATTGAGAATTGGTCGAGCATCGATTGGTGCATCTGCGGTGGCGATCAGATCACGTGCTAAAACAACTTTATCTATCTCGCCTTTATCAATTCGAGCAATAGCTTGCGCAACTCGAGTCTCCCACTGCGGTTCTGTAAGTGTGCCTTGCTGCCACTCAAAATTCTGTTGGCCGTATGTCGGAGCGGTAGCAGGAAGAAGCGGCTGTGAACCTTCGCCAATCCAGGTAATCCAAGAGTTTTCGCCCTTCTTTCCGATGATGACTCGAGGAATAACGGCAATTGATTCTTCATTGCGATCAAAACTAAATGAGGTAAAGAGAACCGGTCCGGTTCCACTCCCGTGGACTGCATTTGATACTGAAAAAGTCTCTAATTGCTGGTGCCACCAAGTACGCACCTTGTCGAAACGATCTTTTCCGGAGACTCTGATAGATGCATATTCGCCCCACCCCACCAGCCCATCCCCACCGCGCACCCATGAATATTGAGCATCAACCGGTAGGAGTTGAAGTAATGGCAGATGTGCACCAATGCGATTGGTCGTCACCGGAACAAGTAAAGTCATTAGTTACAGTGACTTACTTACTGAGCGTTGCAGAAATCTTGCGCCAAATAAGCGGAAGTGTCGTGCCAACAATTGCAATCTTAAGAATCTCTCCGAGAATAAATGGGGTGAAGCCGGCAGCGATAGTCGCAGACCATGAGAGATCCAATGAGTAGTGCAACCAGGTGAGTCCGATTCCAAAGATGAAAGCTTCACCGATAAGAAGCGCTGGATAGGAAGTTAAAAACTTTTGATCCGCTTTGCGATCGGCTAAGTAACCTAATACGAGCGAGGCGACCAACATTCCGATGAGGTATCCACCAGTTGCGCTCATTAATCGATCGATACCGTGGCTAGGTAGAGTTGAGGATGGAGCAAAAATTGGAGCTCCCGCGATTCCGGCGAAGAGATATGCAGCAAAAGTTGTGACTGCTAAGCGAGCGCCATAAGTCGTTCCGACCAAGAGCGCAGCCAATGTCTGACCTGTTACCGGAACAGGAGAACCTGGAACTGGGATTGAAACCTGCGCCATGGCAGAGATGAAACCAACGCCACCTACGATAAAGAGAGCGTGGGTCAAGGCTGTGCTTTGGGGTGCAACGGCAGCGCGAAGAGTTGCTGTTGTAGACATCGTGGGCTCCCTCGGTCTTGGCTTCGGTCTTGGCTTCGGTCTTGGCTTCGGTCTTGGCTTCGGTCTTGGCTTCGGTCT
>CAZNEQ010000023.1:10782-16501 GCA_964572265.1 uncultured Candidatus Planktophila sp. | reverse complement strand
GGAGATTTCTGCGAACAGATATTCTGCGCCTCTTCGCAACGTGGAGCAAAGGCGCAACCAGTTGGTCGCTCCCATGGCATAGGTGCGTATCCCGAGATGCCTAGGATTTGATTGCGGCCAGCGATATCCGGCAGAGCCCGAATCAAGCGGCGCGTATATGGGTGGACTGGACGGAAGAAGATATCGTCACGGTTACCGCTCTCGACGATATGACCGGCATACATCACAGCTACGTGGTCGGCCAATTCAGCGACAACTGCAAGGTCGTGTGAGACATAGAGCGCAGCCACGCCGTGTTCGCGGCAGAGAGCGCGAATCGTTGCCAGCACCTTAGATTGGGTAGTCACATCAAGACCAGTTGTTGGTTCGTCGCAGACAATCACTTTGGGGCGGCAGGCAAATGCGATTGCGATAGCTACGCGTTGCTGCTGTCCGCCGGAGAGTTGATGCGGGTAGCGCCGGAGGAAATCATCATCCGATGGAAGCGCAACTTCAGTGAGAATTTCACGCACGCGCGCCATATGTACGTCATTACCTTGCTCTGGGTGGTGCTTTTCTAAAGTCTCCAAGATCTGCTTTGAGATTCGAAGTCCTGGATTGAGAGCAGTTCCAGGATCTTGCGGCACGTAAGAGATAGTGCCACCTCGTAGCGCGCGGAGCTGAAGCTCGGTCGCACCATCTATATGGTGGCCATCGATTTCAATCGAACCCTTTTCGATCACAGCGCCTTTGCGAGTATGACCTAAAAGCGACATGGAGACTGTGGTCTTTCCAGAACCCGATTCGCCAACCAAGCCGAGAATTTCACCTGCCTTGATCTCAAATGAAATATCTTCAACAATCTTAATTCCACCTCGAGTAATGGCGATATCGAGGTTGGAAACCTTTACAACGCTCATTCTTTACCCTTTCGATCGATTCCAATTGCAACTTTGGCAAAAGAGTCGGTGATGAAGTTGATGCCGATAGTAAAGATTGCAATCGCTGCGATTGGAGTTAAAACGGCCCAAGGCTGAACTGTCATCGAGCCTCGATTTTCGTTGATCATCAGACCCCAATCTGCTGCAGGAGGCTGAAGTCCTAGCCCTAAGAAGCTAACTGCTGCAACGAGACCAATGGAGTAGGTCATGCGAAGTCCAAATTCCACTAGAAGTGGAGAGGTAACGTTTGGAAGAAGTTCGCTTACGATAATTCGACGCCGCTTTTCGCCAACGGCAATCGCAGCCTTGATGAAGTCGCGCTCCATGACCTCTGCGGCAGCTGCACGAATAATCCGAGCAGTTCGTGGCGCATGTGTAAATCCAACTGTGAGTGCAATTAAGAAGACACTCGAACCGAATCCGGAGACGACCAATAGGACGAAGACGATCTGAGGAAAGGCGAGCAGGATGTCATTGAGTCTCATAATCACGCCATCGAAACGAGCCGAGGCTGATGCGGCAAAGAGTCCAATGAGAAGGCCGAGACCAACACCTAAAACGGTAGAGACAAAAGAGAGCCCAATGATTGATCTACCACCAAATAGAAATCTGGAGAAGACATCGCGCCCGAGGTAATCAGCACCCATGAGCAACTGACCAGAACGAGGAGCATTTGGGGCATCGACAAAGACATCGAATGGATGAGGAGCAAAGAAAGGTCCAAAGAGTGCGAGCGAGATGATGGCAAGAACGATCAATCCGCCGATCTTCGCATAAGTCTGTTTAAAGGTAAGAGCAGTGAGTACTCTGAGTTGTGACTTTGGCTTTACCGACTTACTCATTATTCATCTCCTCCCATTGCAGCAAATACATCTGATTTATCGCTCTTTCGTGCGTATTTGGTGCGGAGGCGGGGAGTGGAGAGAATCGTCCCGATGTCTGCGAGTATGTTGAGAACCACGTAAAGCGCGGCAATCATCAACGTGATTGCTTGGACTATTGGAAGATCTCTGCCCTTAACGGAGTCGATCATCACCGTGCCTATTCCAGGATATGCAAAGACCGCCTCTACCACTACGACACCGCCGGCAAGCCAAGCCAACTGAAGTGCAATAACTTGGATGGTAGGAGCAATCGCATTTGGAAGTGCGTGGCGCAAGATGACAGTTCGTTCAGAGAGTCCCTTTAAGCGAGCCATCTGAATGTATTCAGACTCCATGACTTCAATCATGGAGCCGCGCATGATGCGAGAAACATAAGGAGTAACTGCGAGCACCAAGGTCAAAGAAGGCAGTACCAGAGACATTGGATCGGCCCACGCCAGTGTTCCTGGATTTACAAAGGAAATCGCTGGAAATATCTGAAAGACGTTGGTAGCCAAGAGAAATACAACAAAGATAGCGACAACAAACTCTGGTAGGGCAGCGAGCACAAGAGTAACTAAAGAGCTGACATTGTCGAAGAGTTTTCCGCGACGTACGCCGGCGTAGACGCCAATCGCAATTGATAATGGAATGGCAACGATTCCAGAGGTACCCATCAAAATTAACGTATTTTGGATGCGTTCGGCGAGAATTGAATTGACGCTTGTCTCACCCGTGAGCGTCATACCAAAATCCAATTGAGCAGCGCTGGCTGCCCAACGAATATATTGCAACCAAATTGGATCATTGAGGTGAAGTTGTTCGCGAATCGCCTCAAGGCGTTCCGGGGTAGCAGTATTGGCCAAGTAAGCCACTGCTGCATCGCCCGGAAGCGCTTGAGTCGCAAGGAAGACTAGAACAGAGAGAGCGATAACGATGGGGATGCCGGCGAGTATCCGTCCCACAACGAAGAGCAAAAGCCCTCCCTGATTGAAGAAATCCTTAATTCGCTTCATTCTTTATGCCTTCTTAATACCTTCGAGTGAGCCAGCAATTGCTGGATCAATAACAACCAAAGTACGTGCGCCATCACCTTTGCGAAGTCGCTCAAAAGCATCTTCAATGCCATTGAGATCGGTTACATGAGAGACCACATCGGCAACGCTGATCCGACCTTCGCCAGCCATGGCTATCATCTGTGGAAGCTCAACTGGAACGTTGGCAGATCCGTAGAGACTTCCCTTGAGACCCTTCTCGGAAAGGAATTCGATTGCAGGAATTGAAACTTCAACGCCACGTGGCGCTAATCCCACAACAATTGCAGTTGCACCAGCTCGGATGACATCCCAAGCATTGCGGATAGTTTCTGGGCGGCCAACAACCTCAAATGCATGATCCACGCCGCCAGGAACAATCGCCATAACATCGGCAACTACATTCTTCTTTGAGGCATCCACTACATGGGTTGCTCCGTGCTTGCGAGCACGCTCAAGATTTGCAGGTTGCATATCCACGGCGATGATTTTGCTTGCGCCGGCAAGGCGTGCGCCGGCAACGACCTGTAGGCCAACGCCGCCGCAACCGATAACAGCAACAGTTTCACCAATTTGAACTTTAGCCGCATTGCGAACTGCGCCGATACCAGTCATTACGCCGCAACCGAGGAGAGCTGCCTGCCATAGTGGAACATCTGCTTGTACTGGAACCGCTGAACCTGCTGGCACAACCGCCTTCTCTGCAAAACAGGAGACGAAGTTGAAGTGGCGAAGCTCGGTGCCATCTTTCTCATGGAGGCGAGAAGTGCCGTCGAGAAGATTACCGGTGTATGCGTGCTCACCTGCGACTTCGCAGAGATTGAAACGAGTAGCAATACATTCTTTACATTGGCGGCATGGTGGTACGAAGTTAAAGGCGACGCGATCGCCAACTTTCACATTTGTTACACCTGGGCCAACTTCTTCAACTACACCAGCACCTTCATGGCCCAAGATAATTGGCCAACGGGTGGTGCCTAGATTGCCATCGGCAAGGTGGACATCTGAGTGGCAGACGCCAGCTGCAGCGATCTTGACTAGAATTTCACCAGCTTTTGGCGCATCGAGTTCAACATCGGCAATCTCGACCGGTGAATTTCCGCGTGTGATTGCTGCCTTAATTGTTTGCTTGCTCATTATTTTCCTTTTCCCTTATCTCCGAGGCTTTCTTCGAAACGTGCATCACGCCAAGCAAGTGCTTGCTTGAGGCCTTCCTTACGAACGATGTCATCGAACTCTTTCTGTTCGGGGCTATCGCTTCCATTTAAGATTGCAGATACATCCATATTGGCGCTAATCGCTTGGCGAATACCAGTCGCCTCTTGTGCGCGGATCAGACCAATCTTGGTCAAACGAAGAGTCGATAGGGGAGTAGGTGCAATCTTCTTGATAAGTGCGCGAACTTCATCGTGAAGAGCCTCCTCTGCTACCACCTTATTGATAAGTCCGATGCGAAGCGCTTCTTCAGCGTCGATGGTGTCACCGGTAAAGAGAAGTTCATTGGTCTTCTTCTGGCCAATTACAAAGGGCATCAGGAGCGTTGCTGGTCCGGAGCCATATTTAACTTCTGGTTCGCCGAACTTGGCCTTGTCGGTTGCGATGATCATGTCGCATGCCATCGCAAGCTCGCAGCCACCGGCAAGTACCCAACCATGTACTGCTGCAATTGTTGGTTTTGGAAATGACCAGAGCTGCATAGTTAGCGAGACATCGTCTTCTAGAATGCCGTGCCAACGAAGTGCGCCGCTGATTTCATCTTCTGCGAGCTCAGATAGATCGTAACCACTTGAGAAAGCGCGACCATTTGCAGTGAGAACTAAGACTTTAGTGTTGTCATCTTGGGCGGCGCTGGTGAGTTCAGCACGAAGCTCATTGACCATGTCATAGTTGATGGCATTTAACTTATCTGGGCGATTAAGGGTGATCCAACGAGTAGGACCAACTTGCTCTATCTCAATCGTCTTCTTGCTCTGCTTCATCATTCTTCTCCGCTCTTCGTTCCAATATTTGAATCAATGACTACGAGAGCATCGACAGCTACAGTGCCGTTGCTATGGACAATCATTGGATTGACATCAATCTCAACAATCTCTGGATGCTCATGAGCGATACGGCCGAGAGTTACCAAGGTGGTCGCTAAGACCCCATGTGCATCATCAATCCCAGCCTGGGCAATCATCGCTAAGGCAATCTCGTGGTTAATTGGCCCGAGCATGGTCACTGGTTTCTTTGATTCGACGGTAACTCCGCCATGTCCTACCGCCAAAATCGGCCCAAACTCTTCATCGCGAACCATGCCGACGAGCGCCTCGAACCCCTTTGGAATCTGAGCTGCGATAAAGGCGACGCCACCGAGTTTCTCAGCAGCTGCAGTTGCTTCCTCAGGTGTGTTGATATTGAGAATTACACCACCAGCAGCGCTCTTATGTGCTGGCCCATCGCTCTTTACAACTACTGGGAAGCCGAGTGATTGGGCGACGCTCGCTGCCTGATCGGCCGAAGTAATGCGCTTGCGAGAAGCGATTGGTACTCCGTAACGCTCGAGAATCTCTGCAGATTCAAACTCTGGCAACGCACCTTCGCGAGTGACCATATCTTTAATCTCAATCGGCGCACCAAAGTTCTGTCGCAGAGTTGGGGCTTTACGCCAACTTCCTGCACGACCTAGCGCTTGCATAGCGCTATTGATGCCACGTAAGAGCGGAAGTTCATATTTTGCACAGATATCAAGAATCTCCTGTGGCGCATCAACGGAGTGCACTGAGACAACAGCAGGGGAGATGTCGTGCTTCTCTGCCGTCTTTCCCAGCGATTCAACAATCATGGAGCACCAGACGAGTTCGTCTGCGCCGCGAAAACGCGAAATATCAACTTGAGCCACCAAGGTGTCGTAATTCTTGGA
>CAZNEQ010000023.1:8039-10682 GCA_964572265.1 uncultured Candidatus Planktophila sp. | reverse complement strand
CGCTTCTTTCCAAGTACTTCGAGGGTCTCAACCATCTCAGGGAAATCTTCAACTTCAATCGCTGAGAATCGCTTCAAAGTGGCAGAGAAAGCTTGATTTGAGCCAACTACAGCGCCTGTGTGAGCAAGGGCGATCCGCTTTGCCACGCCAGATTTACCGACCTTGAGTGCAACAACCGGCTTACCAGCTTGCGCACATTTTTCTAGCGCTTCAATAAATGCGTCAGGACGGCGGATAGTTTCGATAAAGATTCCTATTGCGCGAGTCTCTTCATCATCTGCCATAAAGCTCATAAAGTCTGAGACATCGCGATTGAGTTCGCTACCGGTCGATGCGATAAATCGGAAACCAATACGAGGGCCAATCGTTGTAAATGCTTCAGCGATGGATCCAGATTGAGCGGAGATGCCAACGTGACCGGGCACGAATGATGGTGAAATAGAGCCAATCCATGGCGAACCACCTGGCTTAGCGATTCCCATACAGTTCTGACCGATAATCATTGAGCCGTTACTTGCCGCTCGCTCGCGAATGCGTGCAGCAATAAGAGGGCCATCCGCACCCGCTTCGCTACCTAGACCAGGGAAGAAGAAGGCGCGAGTTCCACGGTCCATCAACTCGTAGACCGCACCCTCAACGCGTTCATGTCCGACCATAACCACAGCTAACTCTGGCGTCTGCTCAAGGGCAGCGATGGAAGGCAGGCAGTTAAGGCCTAGTACCTCTTCCTTACTTGGATGCACGCCGAGAACTGGAATGCCAGAACTCAACATATTTCGAACAACGGCAGCGCTACGAACCGAAGGTCCGATAATCACACTTGAGGCAGGATCAATCAGCGTATCGACTGGTCGTAGCAACTTGCTCATGAAAAATTTTTCTCCTGGAATCTATTCGATTAGAAATTCATATTGATGTATTGGAGCTCCTGATATTCGAGGAGTCCATCTTGACCACCTTCACGGCCATCGCCAGAACCCTTAGTTCCGCCGAATGGAGTCTGGACATAGCCAAAGGAGGAGCCGTTAATAACGACCATTCCATATTCGAGCGCTTCAGAGACGCGGTTTGCGGTCGCCATATCTTTAGTGAAGAGATATGCGCCGAGGCCGGATTCAGATGCATTGACCGAATCAAGCATCGCTGACTCGTTATCAAACTTCTCAATCGCAACGAGCGGACCGAAAGTTTCATGGCAAGTGACATCGGCATCTCGTGGTGCATCGACCAGGATTGTCGGTGCGCACCAGCGACGGGGATCGATTCCAGCTGGAACTTCTCCACCTGCGACAACCTTTGCACCACGCTTCTTAGCATCTTCCAGTTGTGCATTGACGCGAGTAACCGCCTCAGTTGAGATCATTGGACCAACTTCAAAGTCACCACCTGTGCCATGGCCCAAACGAAGAGCGTTGACGCGAGCGGTAGCGGCTGCGAGGAATGAGTCATAGATATCTTTATGAACGATGACTCGGTTAGGTGCTACACAACTCTGACCCTGATTAGCAAACTTGCCCCACATTAAGTTATTGATTGCAACTTCAAGATCTGCATCTGGATAGACGATAAATGGTGCAACGCCACCGAGTTCAACGGTAACTTTCTTTAACTGCTTACCGCCGCGCTCAGCCAACATACGACCGACCTCAGTTGATCCAGTAAATGAAATCTGACGAACTTCAGGCGATTCCAGGAGAACATCACCGATTGGTGCCGGCTCGCCGCAGACGAGGTTGAGGACGCCCTTAGGAAAACCTGCATCATGGAAGACTTCAAAGATCTTGATCGCAGAGAGCGGAGTCTCTTCGGCAGGCTTGGCCACGATGGTATTTCCGGCAGCAACTGCGGGTGCAATCTTGCGGAGCAGCATCGCATTAGGAAAGTTCCATGGGGTAATCGCAGCAACGACACCACGCGCACGACGGCGTAGGTAGAAACGTTGATTGAGCGAGTCGCTTGGAACAATCACACCGTTACTGCGGCGGATCTCCTCGGCATACCAAAGTAGATAATCTGCACCCCAGAGAACTTCTCCAACAGCCTCGCCAATAGGCTTACCTTGTTCGAGAACCATGACCTCGCCAATTTCCTGGGCACGTTCAATAAAGAGGGCGTTAGCCTTTCGAAGATAGGCGGCACGCTCATTGGCATTGAGTGAGCTCCATCCCTTAAATGCAGCATGTGCTGCAACAACTGCAGCGCGAGCTTCATCGCGACCAGCAGCAGGAATCGATGCGATTACTTCGCCGGTTGCGGGATTTTCAACATCGAGAGTCGCCTTGCTCTGTGGCATGACCCATTCGCCATTGATGTAGATACCGCTCTTAAATGTGATAGCCATAATTAGTTCTCCTCGTCATCTGTAAGAATTTCTGGGAAACCTGCAGCGCGCAGTTCTACGCCAACTGCATCTTCAAGCAATTTGATGACCTTAGGAGACCAAGCATCTCCACCATATTGAGCCTTACCTCGTACGAAAGCCTGCTCGGTAATTGCGGCTAATTCAAGAGGTACGCCAAAAGTTCGCCCCATCTCAGTCGCGAAGCCAATATCTTTGAGCGCGAGATCCATTGTGAAGCCAATGTTGTATGAACCGCTCAAGACCAATTGGCTCTCAGTCTCGTGAACAAAGCTGGTTCCGGA
>CAZNEQ010000023.1:0-7939 GCA_964572265.1 uncultured Candidatus Planktophila sp. | reverse complement strand
ATGAACTCCGAGATTACCTAAACCGATGTAGCCGACGCGCATTGTGCTTCTCCTCGTACCGTTGTATGTGTCGATGTTTTAACGTTCTGATTGTGCATATAACTTGCGGGGAATTAATTGAGGGGAGTTTGGTGCATTTCTAAGTGAAGACGTGTTCCTGTATATGGATGTGCGGCTGCAACTTCCTCGTTGAGCTCTACGCCGAGACCTGGCTCGGTCGTTGGAAGGAAGTAGCCGTTCTCCCATGGCAATGGTTTTTTAAGGAGCTTGGCATGGAAGTTCTCCATCTTTCCAATTGATTCTTGGATGAGGAAGTTCGGGGTTGAGAGATCTACATGGAGATTCGCAGCTGCTTCAATGGGACCGGCATAAAGGTGAGGCGCAATCTGCGCGTAATGAGTCTCGGCGATAGCCGCAATCTTCTTGGTCTCCATAATTCCCCCGACTCGACCGATAGCCATCTGCAGAATTGAGGCGGAGTTATTGCGAAGCACACGCGCAAATTCATACTTGGTTGAGAGGCGCTCACCGGTAGCGACTGGAATCGAGGTGCGTTCGGCAACTCTCCCCATCTCTTCTGGCATATCTGGGGGAGTGGGTTCTTCAAACCAGAGTGGGTCATACTGTTCAATACGTCGCGCTAGTCGGAGCGCGCTAGCAGGAGTTAATTGACCGTGAGTACCGAAGAGGAGGTCGACCTTATTTCCTACTGTTTCACGAAGTTGCTTAACAAACTTCTCTGTGAAGTCGAGCATCTCAAGTGAGAGTTGTCGTGGATCAAATGCCGAATAAGGTCCGATGGGATCAAATTTTAAAGCGGTAAAGCCATCTTTCATATAGTCAAGTGCGCGGGCGCATGAGATATCTGCATTTGAATAGACTGAGTTATCTTCGCCAGGCGCTGGATAGATATAGGTGTAACTGCGCACACGATCTCGCACTTTTCCGCCTAAGAGGTTATAGACCGGTTGGTTCGCCTCTTTACCCATAATGTCCCAACAGGCAGTTTCTATTCCGCTAAGGATTGCCACCATAGATACATCGGGGCGTTGGGTAAATCCAGCCGAGTATGCGCGGCGCCAGAGGGCCTCAATATCGTATGGAGATGTACCGAGTACATATCGATCTACAACATCTTCAATCATCTTCTCTACTACAGCAGGGTGGAAGGGCACGGCATAGACCTCGCCAATGCCCTCCACACCACTGTCAGTAGTGAGCTTTACGAAGACCCAAAATGCACCGCCATCGTGTGGCGCAGGAGTACCCACCACAAAAGTCTTTGCACTTACGATCTTCATAAAAACTCCTTTTAACTAGTTTGTGGCTCTTGCGAGCCAAGGGGAATTAAGCAGTGAAACCAACAGAGCGGAATGTGAAGTTATTGAGTGAGTTACCTGAAGGGTGACCTGCTCCAAAACCTGACACATTTGCACTGTGGGCATCTAGCTTGTTGTAGAACGAAGTGATGATGTATCCACCGCGGTCATACTCAATTGCTTGAGCAGCAGCGACGATCTCATTTCGCTTCTTCTTATCTGGAGTCTTCAGAGCTGTTGCAATCAACTTCTCATACTCAGGATCTGACCAACCAGTCTCCTTGGCGTAGTCGCCACCGCAATAGACAAGTGTCGCTGCTTCCAAATAAGTACGGTTGATGTAGTAATCCATCGCAAAGACGTTTGCTCCTGGCCAGCCATCCCAGAAGTTTGATGGAGTAGTCACATTTACCGTAACTCCAGCTTGCTTTGCATTGAGAGCAAAGATCTGGGGGATAGTAAGCATTCCTGCTGCATCGTCTTCAGTCTTAAGTTCCATCGCTGGAATTGTGACGCCCGACTTCTTGAGCAAGAATTTCGCCTGCTCAGGATCGTAATCGCGCTGCTTGAGCTTCTTGTTGTAGCCCTCGTCATAGCGACCAAGAACGTCATTACCCATTTGTGCATAACCGCTATAAGCCTGCTTTACGACTGCTTCACGGTCAATCATCAAACGGAATGCGCGACGCACGTCAACATTGTTAAATGGCTCCTTGAGGCAGTTCATTGCGATAGGTACATATGCACCAGTCTTCGCATTGAGTACAGCGAGCTTCTTGTTTGCCTTAACTGTTGATACCTGTGAGTTAGGAAGATCAGTAATTGCATCTACCTGACCGCTGACTAGCGCATTTACACGAGCTGTCTCATCAGGGATAGAGATAATCTCTACTGAATCAACATAAGGCTCGCCAGTGCGCCAGTACTGAGTATTCTTTACATAGACGCTCTTGACGCCAGGTGTAAATGACTTGTACTTGAAAGGTCCGGTACCCACTGGATTTGCAGGGTTGTAACCAACAGGAACGATACCCATCGCATAGTTAGAGAAGATCTCATCGAAAGTTACGTTAGCTGACTTAAGTGTGATTTGAACTGTGTTCGCATCAATCTTCTTTAGCTTTGTTAGGTCGACGCCTGCAAGAGATCCTGAGCGAATCGCCTTGGTTGCAGGGTCAAGAACGCGCTGAATTGTGAAGATCACGTCATCAGCTGAGAGTGTTCGGCCATTGTGGAACTTAATTCCCTTCTTGACCTTAACTGTCCATACATCACCAGTCTTATTCGGGGTGAAGGACTCAGCGAGCTCGTTGACCAACTTGAAGTTAGAGTCACGAGTTACCAAGCGATCATAAAGCTGGTACTGACGAGCTGTATCTGCAGTAAATCCGCCGAGATGCGCATCCTGAGTCTCCTTGGTGCTGCCTGAGCCGACACCAATGCGAAGTACGCCACCCTTCTTGATCTTCTTTGTTGCAGCATCAGCAGATGGTGCAAGAACTGCGCCGCCGCCTGCGATTAGCAAGCCGGAGGCTGTTGCTCCCATCAAGACTCCGCGACGAGATAGTTCGCCTGCGAAGTTGTTATTCTCTTCTTGCATGTTTCCCCCCTAGATAGGAAATTGAACGCTCGCGATGGGCGTTCAGGTACTGCTTTATTTCTTTCCGAGACCCTTAGTTGGAGCTCCAATAAGGATTGCGGTATTGCCGAGCGCTAAATCTCCCTCATGCATCCTTTGGTGTGCATGAGGAATATCTTCGAATCCGAGCACTTCACCAAGTGCTGGATGAATTGCTCCAGAAGTGAGCATCTTGTTGTATTCAATTGCTTGCTGATCATTTGTTCCATGTGAGCCTTGGAAACGCTTTTGACGTGTCCAGTGATAGCGAAGGTCAACAACAGCTGAGTATCCGGTTGTGCCAGCGCAGATAACAACCATTCCACCGGGTTCGCAGACAAAGATTGATGTTGGAACTGTTGCCTCACCTGGATGTTCGATAACGATGGCTGGATCTTTCTTCTCGCCAACGATCTCCCAAATCTTTGCGCCAAATGCGCGGGCACCAGCAGTCCATGCTTTTTGTCCCGCTTCATCTGTCCAATGAGGAGGAGTGCCCCAGTGTGAAAAGTCATTGCGATTGATATAACCCTTTGCACCAAGTTTCATGCAGTATTCGCCGCGTTCATCATCGGAGACAACTGCGACTGGAATTGCACCTACTGCTGCTGCGAGTTGAATTGCCATCGAACCGACTCCACCAGAGCCGCCCCAAACAAGTACTACATCACCTTTTTTCGCTTCATGTGGCTGCCATCCAAACATCATGCGGTATGCAGTTGTTCCACAGAGCGTAGAAGCAGCAGCTTCTTCCCAAGTAAGTGATGGCGCCTTTGGCAGACACTGATGATCTTGAACAATTGTGAATTGACCGAATGATCCGTAATTTGTTTGATAGCCCCAAGTCTTCGACGAGCGAGCAATCATTGGATCTTTTCCTGCTAATACCCAAGGATCATCCTGATCCCACCAACCATGATGGATAGCAACTTCATCTCCGACCTTTACCGAAGTAACGCCTTCACCAATTGCATAAACGATGCCAGCAGCATCACTTCCACCAACATGGAAATCTTCTGGCTCTCCAGCTTTTTGACGTGCAGCAATTACATCGATAGGAATTCCTCGCGCTGCCCAAACATTGTTGTAATTAATTCCCGCTGCCATTACTGCGACGAGAACTTCACCGCGCTTTGGTTGTGGAGTAGGAACTTCTTCGACCTGAAACGCATCTCGGGGTTCGCCTAGTCGATTGGAACGAATGACCTGGGCAAACATCGTTGGTGGTACTTCACCGACAGGTGGCAGGGTTCCGATGGGATAGGCGCTCATTGTCGAGGTGCTCCATTTCTACTAACTCGCTACTAAGTGGATTGAACGTAGGTCGCCGGTGCAATAGTTACAACAACAGTTGCATATATGGCACATAACGGTTTAGCATCTCGCCATGATGAGCAAACGACAGATCAACTCAGCAGGGCTCCGCCGCGATATCGAGCTGCTCGAGGTCTTGGGCCTCCATGAGGCTGAGACCCGTTCTGGCCTCGGCGTTATTCGAATCGCCGAGTTGGCTGGGCGCGAGAAGACTCAGGTATCACGGGCCCTCTCGACCCTAGCCGAGCAGGGTCTGGTAGATCGCGATCCAAAGACGATGCTCTATCGCCTGGGCTGGCGCCTCTACGCGCTGAGCGCTAGAACTTATGAAGCTCACCTGGTGGCAGTTGCAACCCCGTATCTACGGCGACTCTCAGAGCTGACTCAGGAGACGACCCATCTCTGTGTTCTACGCCAAGATGAGGTGCTCACCTTGTCGACTGCATCAACATCTCACGGCTTTCGGGCTGTCTGGGAGGGTCTCACTTCACCAGCGCCAGCTACTTCGGCTGGGCGAGTTCTCATCTGTGAATGGGATGACATCTCAATTCGATCAAAGTGGACCAATGAAGAGTTGATGAACACTGGTGGAGTCCGCAAATTTAAGGATACCGATGAGTTTGTCAGTGAATTGGCAAAGATTCGCGAACAGGGTTATTGCATCGTTGATGAGGAGTTCGAGCTGGGCGTGGTTGGCTGCTCTGCTCCGGTACGTGATGCATCGGGACGAATAGTGGCGGCAATCAACATTGGCGCACCTAAATTACGCTTGCATTCAAAGCTCGAGCAGGCAGCTCGCCTAACTAGAAAAGTTGCAAGCGAACTCTCGCAGACGCTCTATCTTCCAACGCCGCAGAGACAATAAATGGATTGCGTCTATAGCAATTGCCATAGACGCACGCGTTGTTGTTGAAATCGCACATCTCTAGAACGATGGCAACACCAAAGATTGAGGTGTGCAATGGCGCAAAAACATATCTATCCATTTACCTTCGGCGATATGTCGCAGAAAGATTTACTTGGCGGCAAAGGTGCAAACCTGGCAGAGATGATGCGAATCGGTTTGCCAGTTCCGCCAGGTTTTACTATTGCGACAACAGCATGTCGCGAATATTTACAGAGCGGAAAATTCACCGAAGAACTTCGGGAAGAGATTACGCAATCATTGGCGGCGCTTGAGAAAGAGCTTGGCAAAGAGTTTGGTGGTGTTAAAAATCCATTACTAGTCTCGGTGCGATCAGGTGCAAAGTTTTCAATGCCGGGCATGATGGAGACAGTTCTCAATGTTGGCATAACCCCTGAAGTAGCTGCTGCACTTGCAGAATCCAGTGGCAATCCACGTTTTGCCTGGGACTCATATCGACGCTTTATCGAGATGTACGGCAAGATTGTCTGCGAAGTCGAACCCGATGAATTTCATAAAGTAGAACATCGAGTTCTTGCTCACCGAGGCGTCGAATCACTCCAAGAACTTGAAGTTGAAGATCTGATTTCACTCGCCGAGGGTTTTATCAAAGTAATTGAGATTGCGACCGGCGAAACTTTTCCAACAGACCCGCGTGAGCATCTGGTGGCTTCAATTGAAGCAGTCTTTAAATCCTGGAACTCAGAGCGCGCCCAGCTCTATCGCCGTCGCGAACGCATTCCTTCAGATTTGGGTACTGCGGTCAATATCCAATCGATGGTCTTTGGCAATCTCAGCGATGATTCCGGAACCGGCGTCGCTTTCACTCGCAATCCATCAACCGGCGAAATTGGATCGTATGGTGATTATCTGGAGAAAGCCCAGGGCGAAGATGTAGTAGCTGGTATTCGTACGCCGATTACTTTAGATGATTTAGCTAATTTAAATCCTGCAGTCCATCAACAATTGCAATCAGTGATGAATATGCTAGAAGGCCACTATCGCGACCTTTGCGACATTGAATTTACGATTGAGCGTGGAAAGCTCTGGATTTTGCAGACTCGAGTGGGAAAGCGGACCGCAGAGGCTGCATTCCGAATTGCACTTCAATTTGTCGATGAAGGCAAAATCACAATGGATGAAGCGATTAGTCGGACTACTGGCGAACAATTAGCAATGTTGATGTTTCCGCAATTTGATACTCGTGGAAAACTCAATGAGATAGCTCGCGGAATCCCGGCATCGCCAGGTGCAGCAGTTGGTGAAGTTGTCTTTGATTCCAAGCGTGCTTTTGATTTTGCTAAGGCTGGTCGTAAGGTTATTTTGGTACGACGCGAAACCAGCCCCGATGATCTGGTTGGCATGGTTGCTGCAGAAGGAATTCTGACTAGCCGTGGTGGTAAGACTTCACATGCTGCCGTTGTTGCCCGCGGTATGGGAAAGACCGCTATCTGCGGTACTGATTCAATCGCAGTTGATGAACGTGGGAATTTCTTCACCGCAGGAGCCCTCACTGTCTATGAAGGTGAATTAATCTCAATCGATGGCACAACTGGTGCGGTTTATCTCGGTGAAGTTCCTGTCGTTGCATCATCAGTGACCTCCTACCTAGAGGGACGTCTCTCACCGGACAGCGAAGAGGCTTCACCAGTTGTAAAGGCAGTACATCGCATCTTGAGTTACGCCGATCAAAAGCGAGTTCTCGAAGTTCGTACCAATGCCGATACCCCAGAGGATGCAATTCGCGCACGAATCCTTGGCGCAGAGGGCGTTGGCCTCTGCCGAACTGAACATATGTTCCTTGGCCCACGTCGCGCCTATATCGAGCGGCTGGTGCTCGCCGAGAATGAAGATGTGCAGCGCGGTGTTATCAGCGAGATGGAGCCGTTACAACGCGCTGATTTCGTCGGAATCATGATGGCGATGTCTGGCTTGCCAGTAACTATCCGACTACTCGATCCGCCGCTCCATGAATTTTTGCCGCCACTTACCGAACTCAGCGCCACGATGGCGCGCGCAGAAGCGTTAGGAGAGGAGATTCCGGCACGCGACCTCGCCTTATTTAACGCGGTCAAACGTTTGCATGAAGCTAATCCAATGCTTGGTCTTCGTGGCGTGCGTCTTGGAATCTTAATTCCAGAGCTCTACAAGATGCAGGTGCGCGCTTTAGTGCATGCCTATCTTGAAGTTCAGAAACTTGGCCATGATCCACGGCCTGAGGTGATGATTCCATTGGTCTCCACACAGCGAGAGCTCCTCCATCTACGCGAGACTTTAGAAGATGAAATCACTAAGACCTTCAAATCATCGAATCAAGAGATTGTCTTGCCAATCGGAACGATGATTGAGACTCCTCGTGCGGCGATAACTGCCGATCGGTTAGGTATCCATGCCGACTTTTTCTCGTTTGGAACTAACGATCTTACGCAGCTCACCTGGGCATTTAGCCGCGATGATGTTGAATCAACATTTTTGCCACGCTATCTTGACTTGGAACTAGTGCCATTTAATCCTTTTGAATCTCTTGATGAAGCTGGAGTTGGAATTCTGGTTCGCACCGCCGTTGAGTTGGCCAGGGGATTGCGCAGTGATTTTAAGCTTGGAGTCTGCGGTGAGCATGGTGGTGATCCGCGAAGTATTCACTTCTTCCATAAATTAGGGCTGAACTATGTCTCTTGCTCGCCATTTAGAGTGCCAATCGCCAGATTAGAGGCAGGTCGCGCTGCGGTTTAAGCAACGAGTAGAGATCGCTTAGAGAGCCCCATCCAGAATCCTTCAATTAAG
>CAZNEQ010000022.1:0-16567 GCA_964572265.1 uncultured Candidatus Planktophila sp. | reverse complement strand
GCGAGAACTAGCACCTCAAGCTAGCGCGTCTGCCAATTCCGCCACCCGGACGAGTGTCCCCGCCACGAACTTGCTCAAGCCTTGCGGCTAAGCGTAAGCGATGGGGTTGAATTACCAGCGCAAGGATAGCAATGCCCTGCCTCACACGCAAAAGCAGGGGGGAGGCACCTTCGTTGGGCAGTGATTGAGTTTCCTTAAGTGGAGCAATCTGGCTTCGTTAGTGTGCTCTTTTCTGGGAATTCTGGGAGAGAATGACGCTATGAATACGGGAATTCCATCACTCGAAGAAGAGACAGTATCAATCTGCCAAGATCTCATCCGGATTCCATCTGTGAATTACGGAGAAGGAAAGGGCGACGAGAAAGCGGTCGCAGAGTATGTCGTCTCTTCGCTCGCTGAAGTTGGAATCACTGCAAAGATTTATGAATCTGCTCCTAACCGATGCAACGTCATCGCTCATATTGAGGGCTCTGATACTTCCCGTCCCGGACTTGTTGTCCATGGTCATATCGACGTGGTCCCAGCAAATGCGCAGGATTGGAGCGTTGATCCATTTGGGGCTGTTATTAAGGATGGAATGATTTGGGGTCGTGGCGCAGTTGATATGAAGAATGTTGATGCAATGCTGCTAGCGATAGTGCGCCGCTGGGCTCGCATTGGTTACAAGCCGCCTCGAAATATAGTTCTCGCATTCTTTGCCGATGAGGAAGCGGGTAGTAGTTACGGCTCTCGCTTTATGACAGCGAATCACCCAGAAGTTTTTGCTGGCTGCACTGAAGCAATCTCAGAAGTTGGTGGATTTTCTGTAACGGTCGGAGATGGCAAGCGCCTCTACTTTGTTGAGGCCGCACAAAAAGGAATTCATTGGATGAAACTCACCGCCGATGGACGTGCGGGACATGGGTCGATGATGAACGATGAGAATGCACTCACCGCTTTATCAGAGGCGGTGGCAAAGATTGGACGCTATCAATGGCCGCAGCGATACACAAAGACTGTGAAGCTTCTCTTTCAGAAGATTGCTGAAGCGACCGGGAAACCATATAACGAGGAAGATCTCCGTCCACTCCTTAAAGAGATCGGACCAACCGCAAGAATGATCGGCGCAACTCTGCAGAACACCGCTAATCCAACAATCCTAGAAGCAGGCTACAAGGCCAATGTGATCCCGGGGAGTGCATCGGCGACAATCGATGGTCGTTTTCTCCCTGGATATGAAGAAGAACTCAATGCGACGATTCGTGAGATTGTGGGTCCCGATATCACGATTGAAACTCTGACCCATGACATCGCACTAGAGGTTGAATTTGGCGGACCGCTTGTCGAGGCGATGTGTGCTGCGATAGTTCGTGAAGATCCAGAAGGCGTGCCAGTTCCATACACAATGAGTGGCGGAACCGACAATAAAGCACTTTCAGAATTGGGAATCATTGGTTATGGATTTAGCCCACTCCGTCTACCGCCAGATCTAGATTTTATGGCGCTATTTCATGGGGTTGACGAGCGGGTGCCGATTGATGGATTGCAATTCGGAGCGAGAGTTCTCAACGACTTCCTAGAGAACTGCTGAAATTTCGTCCAAGACGTCACGGATGGTTGCGGGTAGAACAATCTCCTCTGATTGCAAAATGCCACGCAACTGAGCACCAGTTCGTGCGCCCACGATTGCTGATGTCACAAAAGGATTGTCTCGAACCCACGCTAATGCAACCTCGAGTGGCGCAAAGCCAAGGCCCTCTGCTGCAACACAGATAGCTTCCACAACTCGAGCAGATGCGCTGTCGAGATATGGCTCGACATGCTTTATGAAATGAGGAGCGGCAGCTCGCGAGTCACTTGGAATTCCGCTGCGGTATTTACCGGTGAGAACTCCGCGCGCCAGTGGTGCCCACGCCAAGAAGCCCACCCCTAACTCATCAACGCAGGGGAGCACTTCATCCTCAACCCTTCGATTAAGTAGCGAGTATTCGTTCTGAAGGCTGATGATTGGCGCCTTCATACTATGGAGTTCTTGTAATGTGATTGCTCGAGCACTTTGCCAACCTGAAAAATTCGATATTCCCACATAACGCGCTTTACCTGAGGTGTATGCGTAATCAAGAGCCGAGAGTGAATCCTCTAATGGGATTTGCGGATCCCAACCGTGAATTTGCCACAGATCAACATGGTCGGTTCCGAGCCGAGCCAGCGAGCGATCTAGTTCGGAGATTAATGATTGACGAGAATTATTGACAACTCTCTCACCGTTAACGAGTTGGACTCCCGCTTTCGTCGCAATCACAACATCTTGACGCGCAAAAAGCGTGCCAATCATGCCGCCGATAACGCGCTCAGCATCACCATCTCCGTAAATCGGTGAAGTTTCAAGGAAATTTCCGCCGGCGTCGATATATGCGCGACATTGGTCGGCGGCTTCATGAGTATCTGTATCGCGCCCCCAGGTCATCGTGCCGAGGCCAAGTCGTGAGAGCGAAAGTCCGCTCTTACCTACCCGTCGCATCTCCATGAGCGCGACCTTAGCAAGACTGTTCTCTAATAACTCGCTAATCTTGGTGCACCAGCGTGTTGGCAAGGTCGAAAGCCAGCGAAGAAGAGAGCGAGATTAATCAGGTGAATACCTTCATCTTTCTCCGTCATGGCCATTCAGAAGCCAACGCCGCAGGTCTTCTTACTGGTCAGCTGCCTGGAATCGGCCTCTCGCGACAAGGTAGAAATCAAGCGGAAGCTCTGATTGATCGAATTGGTCGCGGCCGAATAGATTTTCTCCATCTCAGTCCAATCGAGCGCTGTCAGTTCACCATTGATCCTTGGCTTCGATCACGGAATTCGTCCTCTCTACAATCCCTTCAAGTTCTCGATGGCATCTCCGAAATTGATTTCGGACGGTGGAGTGGTCGCAAACTCTCATCTCTGAGACGCGAACCTCTTTGGAAAGATATTCAGAACCGACCTTCTGTCGTGACATTTCCAGAGGGAGAATCCTTCCGCAAAGTGCAGAAAAGGGCGGTTGAGGCGGTTGAGGAAATCCGTTCATATCGCGGGAAAGATAAAGTCCACTTAGTGGTTTCGCATTCGGATACGATCAAACTTATCGCTGCGCACTATCTCAACATGAAACTTGATTCATTTCAAAAATTGCAGATTGATCCCGCGTCTTTCACTGTCTTTCTCGGAGATGCAACTCATTTTTCTTTGAAGACTATGAACTCGCAATCTACGCTCAAAGAAATTCTGAACTAATGCTCCGCGAATTTGATGATGTATCGAGATTTACGGTAGGTACCATCGGTCTGCCGGGCGAACGTACTTTCTATATCCAGTTCCGCAACGGGAATGAGACGCTATCGAACTCACTGGAGAAGTCCCAGGTTGCTGCGCTGAGCGAGCGGCTTGACTACATGCTGGCAGAGATTCGTTCTATCCATCCCTTAGCTCCAAGACCGGTTTTGATCCGAGATTCTCTCCCGCTCGACAATCCGGTTGTTGATGAATTTCGAGTTGGCGCCATTGCAATCTTTTATGACGAAGCACGCGAAAGAATCCAAGTCGATCTCCGTGAGCTCAACTTCAACGGCGAAATCGATGAAGGCGAAGATGAAGATCTGCCAATCCTTGGCGATCTACAGTTGTTTCGAATCCACATCACTGCCTCTCAAGCGCTCATCTTTCACGACCGCGCCCAACTCGTTATCGCCGCCGGAAGACAACCATGTCCATTCTGTGGCTTCCCGATTGATCCACAGGGACATCTTTGTGCACGTGCAAATGGGTACCGCCGATGACCAATTCAGATATTTCGAAGCTGTTAGCTGAAGGAGAAATATCGGTAGCGGGTCGCTTAGTGGATGCTTCCAATGCAACGCTCTTCGTAACGGTTTCCGATGGTGCCAACGAGATGCGTGCTATCTATAAACCGATAGCAGGGGAGCGTCCTCTCTGGGATTTCCCGGATGGAAATCTTGCTTCCCGCGAACGTGCGGCATACCTCGTAAGTGAGGCGCTAGGGATTCACTGCATTCCGCTAACAATTCTGCGTGATGGACCTTTCGGAATCGGCGCTGTGCAAGAGTGGATCGACATTAACGAGGAGATAAATCTTGAGCTCTTCTTCCGTGAAGATGATCCACAGTTGCGCTCGGTTGCGCTCCTGGATGCGATCATTAATAACACGGATAGAAAGATCGGCCATCTTATTCCGCGAGCGGATGGGCAACTATTCGTCTGTGATCATGGAGTGACATTCCACGAAGAAAACAAATTAAGAACCGTGCTCTGGCAGTGGGCCGGTCAAGAAATTTCTCAGGAAGAGTCAGAACGCCTCACACGCTTTTCTAATTACCTGGAATCTGATGGCACTGATGAGATTAAAGAACTCATTTCGCCAAAGGAATTCCTTGCACTCCAAGATCGAACACGAATCCTGCTTGAAGAAGGCACTTTTCCTAAACCTAATCCTGATTGGCCACATATTCCGTGGCCACCCTTCTAGAAGATAGGCTTGCGTCATGAATTCTTGGGCTAGCGTTGATATCCCTCCTCTTGCGAAACGTTTCTTGGTGCCTCAATTGTCTCTATGGGATACCGCGAGAAAAGCGAACCTTCCATTAGAGAGAAAAGAGCTTTACCGCCTCTATGTATGTGGAATCACCCCTTATGACGCGACCCACTTGGGACATGCCGCCACCTATCTCACATTTGACCTGATCAATCGTTATCTCCGCGCAACTGGCGCTGAGGTTCGCTTCGTTCAAAACATTACCGATATTGATGACCCGCTACTCGAGAGAGCGGCACGCGACGATATGGATTGGCGCGTACTCGCACAATCTCAGATCGATCTCTTTCGTGGCGACATGGTGAACCTGCATATTCTTCCGCCAGAACATTATGTTGGTGTGGTTGAGTCTATGCACCTAGTTGAGAACGCAATTACAACGCTAGTCGAGCGTGGGAGCACTTACTCCGTTGATAAAGATCTCTACTTCCGTGTCCGTGCAGATTCTCATTTCGGTTCTCGCTCACACCTGACTCAGGAGAAAATGCTGGAGATTTTCGCTGAGCGCGGAGGAGACCCTGCTCGAGTTGGAAAGGAAGATCCACTTGATGCCCTTCTCTGGCTATCTCATCGTGAAGGCGAGCCAGCGTGGCCAAGTACCCATGGCGAAGGAAGACCTGGTTGGCATATTGAATGCTGTGCGATTGCACTTCATTACCTCAAGCCTGATGATGAAAGTCTCACATCGATAGATATTCAAGGTGGCGGAAGCGATCTGATTTTTCCGCACCATGAAATGTCTGCTGCCCAAGGAGAGATTCTGCAAGGCAGAGAGTTCGCATCACATTACGTTCACGCCGGAATGATTGGGCTAGATGGCGTCAAGATGAGCAAGTCGCTTGGAAACTTGGTCTTCGTCTCCAAACTAGTGGCTCAAGGACGCGATCCAATGGCGATTCGTTGGGCCTTGATGGAAGAACACTATTCGCGGGATCGTTCATGGAGTGAGGAGTTACTTACCAATGCAGAGAGCTGGGTAGTGCGACTTCGACGTGCGCTCTCGATGATGGAATCAGCACCAACTGATCCCGTCATAAACGAGATCATCGCAGCTCAGTCGGATAACCTCGATACCCCTCGAGCTCTTGCGGCGATCAGAAGGTGGATTGAGGATTCAGAGCGCGGTAGTTCTGGTGGAAGCCCGGGTGAATTATCGCGGGCACTAGACGCACTACTTGGGATAGCGCTCTAATTTTCGTTCGAGTTGTTCTGCCGGCGCAGAAACCTCTCGACCTCACGTGCTAACTCCTCGCCGCTCTCATCATTGATTTGGCCGGCATCTTTACTCTCTTCCAGAGTCTTGATGTACTCCTCAATATCAGAGTCTTCACTTACCATTTGATTGACCGCTTCTTCCCACTGATGGGCCAGTTCAGGCAAGATTCCGTGTGGCAAATTAATTTCTAAGAAATCTTCAAGTCCGTTGAGGAGCGCAAGAGTTGCTTTGGGTGAAGGATTTGCATTGGCGTAATGCGGGATTGCGGCCCAGAGCGCGACGGCATCAATACCTCTCTTCACACACCCATCTTGGATCACAGCGAGAATTCCGGTTGGACCTTCGTAGCGACTGACCTCCATTCCGAGACGAGCAGCTATCTCAGGATGAGCTCCGGTTCCAGAAACTGGTATCGGGCGAGTATGTGGAGTATCGGCAAGCATTGAGCCAAGGGTGATCACCATCTCAACTTCGAGATCATCAGCGAGATCGAGCAACTCATTTGCAAATGCGCGCCATCGCATGGAAGGTTCAACTCCACGTACGAGAACAAAATCATTCGCACCATCTGGATTACGGACTCCAAATACCTGAAGTCCTGGCCAAGTGAGGCTGCGAATCAATGAACCGTCGACCACTATGAGGGGTCGATTTACTTGAAAATCGTAGTAATCCTCAGAATCAATTTCTGCAATGATTTCGGGTTGATTGGGGGAGTTCACTGTTGAGAGAAGATGGGTGATAGTGCCAGTTGCTGCTTCTCCAGCATCGCTCCAACCGCCACACGCGATAATCATGATTGGTGAGCGCAGAAGTGGAATCTGATGAATCTCCATATGGCTCACCTTACGGTAACCTCCTCTCCGTGACGAGTGCAACGCAACATATCCGAAAGCGCGATGGCGCTCTACGAAGCGCGATGGCAACTCGCGTCATTATCGCCGATGGTGCCATGGGCACAATGCTCCAAGCAGCTAACCCGTCACTTGAAGATTTCCAGAATCATGAGGGTTGCAACGAGATTCTCAACGTAACCCGCCCCGATGTAGTGCGTTCTGTCCACGATGCTTACCTCTCGGTCGGTGTGGATGCGATTGAAACAAATACCTTCGGCGCCAACTGGGCCAACTTGGCTGAGTATGGAATCGAAGATCGAATTTATGAACTTGCCTTTGCCGGTGCGAAGATTGCTCGTGAAGCTGCCGATGCCTTTACTACCCCTGATAAACCACGCTTCGTACTCGGCTCTTTAGGACCTGGAACGAAACTTCCAACACTCGGACACACTACTTACGAGCGTCTTCGAGATGCCTATCGAGTGGCATCGCAAGGCCTGGTCGATGGTGGCGTAGATGCGCTCTTGATTGAAACAACACAAGATCTGCTTCAAGCTAAAGCAGCAGTCAACGGTGCGCGTCTTGTTCTAGATTCACTCGATCGAGATGTTGTTCTGATCGCACAGGTGACGGTCGAGACAACTGGAACGATGCTGCTCGGTTCTGAAATCGGCGCAGCACTTACCGCTCTCGAACCACTTGATATTGACTTGATTGGTCTCAACTGCGCCACTGGTCCAGCAGAAATGTCTGAGCACCTTCGTTACCTATCTAAGAATTCTCGCGTCGCGATTTCCGTGATGCCTAATGCCGGTCTACCTGTACTCGCTGCTGGCGGCGCCAGTTATCCGCTCGGTCCAGATGAGCTTGCTACCGCACTTGATACTTTTGTTACTGATTATGGTTTATCTCTGATTGGCGGCTGCTGTGGAACAACTCCGGCACATCTGGCTGCGGTAGTAAAGAAGGTATCTGGTCGAACAATCCCACCACGTAAGTTCTCTGAAGAGCCAGGTGTCTCATCGCTCTATCAGTATGTTCCTTTTCTGCAGGATAAGACCTATCTTGCAATTGGTGAACGCACCAATGCCAATGGCTCAAAAGCTTTCAAAGAAGCTTTAGTCGCCGAAGATTGGCAGACCTGTGTCGAAATAGCACGCGATCAGATTCGTGATGGCGCTCATCTGCTCGATCTCAGCGTGGACTATGTAGGTCGCAACGGTGTGAACGATATGCGAGAGCTTGCATCACGTTTTGCAACTGCATCAACCTTGCCAATCATGCTTGATTCGACCGAACCGAATGTGCTTCAAGCAGGTCTTGAATCCCTCGGTGGCAGATCTGTCATTAACTCCGTCAACTACGAAGATGGCGACGGACCCACCTCTCGATTTGCGCGAATCATGCCGCTCGTTAAGGAGCATGGCGCAGCGGTGGTGGCGCTGACCATTGACGAAGAAGGTCAAGCCCGCACTGCAGAGTGGAAATTACGAGTCGCCGAACGCTTGATTAAAGATCTCACTGAAAACTGGGGAATGGCAGTAGGTGACATCATGATTGATACCCTGACATTCCCAATTGCCACCGGACAAGAAGAGACTCGTCGTGATGGCCTCGAAACCATAAATGCAATCAGAGCTCTGAAAGAAAAGTATCCAGCGGTTCAAACAACACTGGGAGTAAGCAATGTTAGCTTCGGGCTTAATCCTGCTGCCCGTGTTGTGCTCAACTCAGTATTCCTCCACGAATGCGCGCAAGTAGGACTTACTTCTGCGATTGTTCATCCATCAAAGATTATGCCGATTGCTAGAATTGAGAAACGCCAGTTAGAGGTAGCGCTCGATCTCATTTACGATCGTCGCAGATACGATGGCGATGAATGCACTTATGATCCATTGTCAGAGTACCTACAGCTCTTTGAAGGAGTCGAACTCACGGCTTCACGTCAGACTCGCGCGGCAGAACTTGCAGCTCTTCCTTTGGAAGAGCGTCTCCAGCGCCGCATCATCGACGGTGAAAAGGTCGGTCTCACTGATGATCTCGACCTGGCTATGCAACAAGGAATTAAGCCGCTCGCCATCATCAATGACCACCTCCTGGAGGGAATGAAGGTTGTGGGAGAGCTATTCGGTAAGGGCGAGATGCAGTTGCCATTTGTACTGCAGAGCGCTGAGGTAATGAAGAGCGCTGTCGCCTATCTCGAACCATTTATGGAAAAGGCTGATGAGGGTGGGCGCGGAACCATGCTGCTCGCGACCGTAAAGGGTGATGTGCACGATATCGGCAAGAATTTAGTAGACATCATTCTCTCAAATAACGGCTACCGCGTAGTCAATATCGGAATTAAGCAGACTGTCAACCAAATTATCGATGCAGCCTTGGAGAATAACGTCGATGCTATTGGCATGAGCGGCTTGCTCGTGAAATCTACTGTTGTCATGAAAGAAAACTTGGAAGAGATTACCGCTCGAGGACTTGACCAGAAATGGCCGATAGTTCTCGGCGGCGCTGCACTCACGCGCGCATTCGTTGAAGAGGATCTCTCATCAACTTTCCCAGGCGAGGTGCGATATGCGCGAGATGCTTTCGAAGGTTTGCGTTTGATGGATGCCATTATGGCGGTCAAACGCGGCGAGCCTGGCGCAGCCCTTCCCGAGTTACGCCAACGCCGAGTGAAGGCGGTGAGTCGAAATGCAGATGTCTCCGTAACAGATACCACTCGCAGCGATGTAGCAATCGATATCGATATCCCATCGGTTCCATTCTTTGGCTCTCGCATCGTGAAGGGTATTCCGCTTGCAGATTATGTCGGCATGCTCGATGAACGCGCCCTCTTCGTTGGCCAGTGGGGACTTAAGGGTGCTCGGGGCGAGTACGAGAAGATGGTTGAAGAAGAAGGTAGGCCACGACTACGTGCTCTTCTCAACGAAGTTCAATCTCAAGGTTGGCTAGAAGCAGCTGTTGTCTATGGCTATTTCCCATGTGTCAGTGAGGGAAATGATCTAGTTATCTTGCATCATGAGGGCGAACTCAAAGGGCAAGAAAGAGTCAGATTCTCATTCCCACGTCAGCGACGCGATCGCAGACTCTGCATCAGTGATTTCTTCGCCTCGAAGGAATCAGGCAAGACAGATGTCGTCGCCTTCCATGTAGTAACGATGGGAAATACCATCAGCAAAGCGGCGAACACTTTGTTTGAGGCAAATAATTACCGCGAATACCTCGAACTTCACGGTCTCTCTGTTCAATTGACTGAGGCACTTGCCGAACATTGGCATGCACGTGTTCGCGAGGAGCTCTCGGTACGAAATAACGATGCGCCAGATTTACAAGGCATCCTTGATCAGGGTTATCGTGGTTCGAGATACTCCTTTGGCTATCCCGCCTGCCCAGATATCGAACAACAAGTACAGCTCTGCGAGTTACTCGAGCCAGGGCGTATCGGCGTCGAACTTTCTGAAGAATTTCAATTGCATCCAGAACAATCTACATCTGCAATCATTGTTCACCACCCAGAGGCTAAATACTTCAACGCCAATTAAGCGAAGATGGTGCGCTGCATTATTTGGCGTTGTGAGCGGGACAAATATTCTTGAAGCTACACCAATCACACAGTCGGCTTTTCTTAGGTGGAAAGAAGTCGGTATCTATCGCGGTTAGAATCTCATCACCGATATTGCGAAGAATTCGCTCTGTTGCTTCGAGTTCCTTCTCAGTAGGGGAACTCTTCACAGTGTTTCCATCTCCAAGATAAAGCAATTGGAGCAAACGGGGGAGAACTCCCTCATTGCGCCAGTAGAGAAGGGCATAGACGCGTAGTTGGAATAACGCTTTCTCTTCCCATCCAGGCTTTGGCGACTTACCTGTTTTGTAATCAACAATTCGGACTTCACCAGTGGGAGCAATATCCAAACGATCAACATACCCGTGTAGATAAATCTCTTCCGTAAAATCCTTTTCAAGGTGTAGTTCGCGATATGTCGAATCGAATGAAGTGGGATCTTCAAGTGTGAAATAGGTTTTCAAAAGCGATTGGGCTCGATCCATCCACTCTTGTTCACTGGTGATGAGTTCCTTCAACTCCGGCTTCTCGGATAACTGCTTCTGCCAGGCAGCGGGAAGCAGGGCGAGGGCTTGATCGTGATTACGATCGACGCGGGGAAATTCGAAGAGATCCTCCAGTACCGCGTGCACCAACTTTCCTCGTTCGGCTTCAAGACTGATGGCTTCTGGGAGATTGAGAATTGCACGATATTTATAGAGCTGCGGACAGTTTGTGAAGTCATTCACCCGACTAGGAGATAGGCGTAACTGTTCCATATCGCGACCTTAGCGGCGGTTAATCCGCTCTTGCGCCATATCTCACCTAAGATGCTCCCGTGTCTGACTCTTCTCAAGCAAAAAGCGGCTACTTCATGGCTGGCGATCGAATTCAATTAACCGACCCCAAAGGCAAGCTCTATAGCTTCACCATCACGCCAGGTAAAGAGTGGCATACCCATAAGGGCTGGATTGTTCACGACGATTTAATTGGTCTACCGGAGGGCTCGGTAGTGAGTACCACGGCAGGTTTGAAGTTCACCGCATTTGTTCCATTGTTGGCCGATTACGTTCTATCGATGCCTCGAGGAGCAACCATTGTTTATCCCAAAGATGCAGCAATGATCGTTGGAGTTGCTGATATCTATCCAGGGGCTCGAGTTCTTGAAGCGGGTGTTGGAAGTGGCGCTTTATCAATTTCACTTCTTCGCGCAGTAGGACCAGATGGATATCTACATAGCGTTGAGCGAAGAGATGATTTTGCAAAGATTGCACGCGCCAATGTGGAGGATTACTTTGGAGGTCACCCGAAGCAGTGGCGCTTAGATGTTGGTTCCGTGCAAGATCAAGAATTTGATGGCACTTTCGACCGAGTGGTACTAGATATGTTGGCGCCATGGGAGTGCGTTTCGATGGCGGCCGATGTCTTACGCCCAGGTGGCGTTTATCTTGCATACGTGGCAACCACGACACAGCTTTCGGCGACCGCGGAGGCGCTCAAGGAAGATGGGCGATTTACCGAACCTGAGAGTTCAGAAACTATGGTGCGCGGTTGGCACCATGAAGGTCTCGCCGTTCGTCCACAACAGAGAATGATTGGACATACGGGCTTCCTCATTGTGAGCAGAAGAATGGCACCGGGTGTAGAGGTTCTTGCTCGTCGACGCCGTCCAGCGAAGGGCGCATACGGTGTCTCGGAAGAGTGAGCGACTTGTTAATCTCACCATCGCTCTCTTGGCCACAAAGAGATACCTCACCAAGGCAGAGATCTTCTCCAAGGTTGAAGGTTACTCAGGGGATAGCGAAGCGAAAGATCGAATGTTTGAGCGCGATAAAGAAGATTTACGTTCCCTTGGAATAAATATTGAACTCGGGACCTTTGATCCGCTCTTCGAAGACGAAGCGGGATATCGAATTTCTCCAGAGACCTATGCGCTTCAAATTAAGAATTTAGATAGCGTGGATGTGGCGCTTCTCTCTCAGGCTGCGCGACTGTGGCAGGAGGCAGCGCTCGGAGAATCTGCGCAGAGCGGATTAAGAAAACTAAAAGGACTTGGTTTCGATTCAGATATTGATACCTTTATTGATGTAAGTGCCACATTGCGAGCAACTCCTGAACAGATTCCTCAACTCATTGAGGCGGTTAGCATTCGCAGCGCAATCTCCTTTGAGTATCTCGATGATGATATGAAAAGTCAAGTTCGCAACATCCATCCATACCGCCTCTCAAATTCTCGTGGTTACTGGTACCTCATTGGAAATGATCTTGACCGTGGCGCAATCCGTACCTTTAGAGTTGATCGAATTGCATCATCAATCTCCCTTCAGGGACGTCCTGCCGCCTATGAAATTGATAGCGAAGCTTTAGTCGCTGAAGAAGCTAAGTATCTGGGTGGAATGAAGAAGGCTTCTATTGCAGTCCGCAAAGGCAAGGCACCGCAACTTCGTGTTGGAGCTAAGGTAAAAGAAAAGAACGCTGATTGGGACCTCATTGAGATTGAGTTTCGGAGCGGAGAAAGTATTCTCCAAAGAGTGCTCTGGTATGGCACCGACGTAGTAATTGAAGAACCAGTCAATCTTCGCGAAGCAATTATTTCCCGCTTAGAGAAGGCGGTTGAACTCCATGGCTAAGTTGACAGCCCCAATTCAGCAAGTGTCGCGATTACTCGATCTCGTTCCTTTTCTCTCTACTCACTCATATATTTCGGTGAAGGAACTCGCAGCAGAGTTCGGAGTTACTGAGCGCGAAATTTCGGCAGAGTTGACTGCGCTATCCATGTGCGGTCTTCCTGGGTATCCATTTTATGATTTGATCGATGTGAGTTTTGAGTCCGGTTATGTCACGATCCGTAACCATGATGCACTTGATATCCCACGCGCTCTCTCCAGCCTCGAAGTAGCCACCTTGCTTATTGGTCTTGAGATCATGCGAGATGCGACAACAGAAGAAGAAGGTTCCCTCTCAGAGAGAATCGATTCACTTATATCTCGACTGTCTCCACTAGTTGGATCCACGATAGAGATTCAAGATCATCCTGAGGCGCTTCATACGGCGAAACTTCAGAGTGTGATTGCTCGTCGCGGGGTAGTTGAGATCGTCTATGAGTCGGCACTTCGTGGGGAGGCTGAAAGCAGAGTAGTTGAACCACTCTCTATCTATCACGAGAATTCCCATACCTATCTCAACGCCTTCTGCCACAAAGCTAAGGGGTATCGAAATTTTAGGTTGGATAAAATATCCACAGTTAGCGATTCATCTCGCTCACCTCTTGCGAAAGACTCCGACGCTGTGAAGAGTGAGCGAGAAAGCTTCCAACTCCATGTCGCCGCCCGCAGAAGGGCAGTAGCAGAGTTTCTTCAGGGATTGGAAATCGCCTCAGATGGGAGCGCCACCTACTCGGCATTCTCTCGAGAATGGCTATCCAAGGCGGTCGCCTCCTTTGCTCCAGATCTGGTTTTGCAGGAACCAGTTGAGTTCCGGAGCGATATTGCCGCTCGTCTGAGCGAGATTCTCAGCCTTTACCGCTCATAGAACCGCCTGATGCGATAGCGTTTGCCCGTACCGAGCGAGGCCGCGCAGGCCTCGTACCTAGATAAGTCCAAGGAGTTTTCGAGATGCCATTCCTACGCGAGCCAAGCCATATCCTCTTGCTTCTCATCGTTGTCACAATTCTCTTTGGCGCAAAGCGTCTTCCAGATTCAGCTCGCTCACTTGGACGTTCAATGCGTATCTTCAAATCTGAAATGAAAGAGATGAAGAGCGATGAAGGCCAAGAGAAGCCAAAGAACGACGACTCAACCGAGAAGTAATCTCCTATGGCGACCCCAGATGGCGGTCGCATGCCGCTTATCGAACACCTACGCGAGCTGCGCCGTCGAGTAGTTAAATCCACCTTGGCAATCATGGTGGGCTTCGGTATTGGTTGGACTTTCTACAATCCCATCATCGCGCAGCTAGCTGATCCGGTTTGCGATCTCAAAAAGGCGCAGGCTGAGGGAGCAGCAAGTTGTGGGTCGTTATATATCAGTGGCGTACTTGGTCCACTCAATCTCCAAATTAAAGTTGCACTTCTTACAGGCATCATCATCATGGCGCCAATCTGGCTCTATCAACTCTGGGCTTTCATTGCGCCTGCACTACACCGGAAAGAGAAGCGCAACTCCATCGCCTTCTTCTTAGCGGCAACTCCATTTTTTGCCGCGGGTGCAACTCTTGGCTATTTCATCCTCCCGGTAGCTATCCGAGTTCTCTTTGGTTTTACTCCAACCTCACTTGAGAACTTAGTAAAGTTCGACGACTATCTTGATTTCGTATTGCGAGTGATTCTGCTCTTTGGAATCGCCTTTGAACTCCCGGTTTTCCTCGTTACTTTCAATGCCATTGGCTTCTTAAGCGGAATGGCAATCCTCAAACCATGGCGCGCCTGGATCTTCGGAATCACTCTCTTTATCGCCGGATTTACTCCGAGCGCTGATCCACTTTCGATGATTCTTCTCGCTGTTCCCTTGATTTCTATGTATTTCATGGCAGGCGGTATTGCGCTGCTCAACGACCGGCGACGAGCCAAGAAATTTAAGGCGAGCGAAGGTGGAGAGGGTGTTATTGCGCCAGCTGCACCAATTGAGAGTGCCGCACCTATTGATTCCACAGATCAGTAAGGTCACGCATCATGTGGTTGGTAGTAATCAATCCTCACTCTGGAAATGGCAGGGGAGCGGAGGTTGCAGAGAAAGTTACAGAGCATCTCTCACAACGTGGTGCTCTCTACCAATCTCTCGCATCGAATTCCGCAGAGAAGTTGTCAAATGAATTGCGCCAAGCAATCTCCAGCGGGATTTATCAAGGGGTTATCGCAGTTGGAGGGGATGGTTTGGCACATCTTGTCCTACAGCATGCAGTGCCGGCACATCTTCCTTTTCTAGTAATTCCTGCTGGTACTGGGAATGATTTCGTCAGAACTTTAGGTTGGTCGCTAGAGAGTATCGAACCAATCTTGGATAAAGCTCTCCGAAGCGAACCGCAAGCTATTGATCTCGGAAATGTTGACTCTGAATGGTTCGGTGCAATTCTCTCCACCGGTTTTGATTCTGTCGTCAACGAGAAGGCGAATCAATTGAAATGGCCAAAAGGTCCGCAAAGGTATAACCTAGCAATCGCGTTAGAGTTAACTCGATTTAAGCCTATTCAATATGAGATTGTCTGTGATGGAAATACGTTTGTTACAGAAGCGATGTTGGTTGCAATCGGTAACGGGAAGTCCTATGGAGGCGGAATGAATATCTGCCCGCAGGCTAAACTCAACGATGGGCTATTCGACATCGTAATTCTTGAACCCGTCAGCAAAGTTGAGTTTCTGAAAGTTTTTCCAAGAGTGTATTCAGGTTCTCATCTCTCGCATCCTGCCGTTAAGACTTTGAGAGCAGAGAAAGTCACCATCAACGCAAAGGCGGTGGCCTACGCTGATGGAGAGCGAATCGGACCAGCACCAATCTCAGCACAATGTGTAAAGGACGCTGGGCTGACATGGAAACTGTAGAGACCCCCGCCGAGCGTTATGCACGTGCGAAAAAGCGGACAGCTCATCCACTCACAAATGACTTTATCGCGCAGTTTGATTTTGGTTTCGATGATTTTCAGATCGCAGCTTGCCATGCCGTCGAAGAGGGCAGGGGGGTCCTTGTTGCCGCACCTACTGGAGCAGGAAAGACAGTCGTTGGCGAGTTTGCCGCATTTAGTTCACTCGCCCGCGGAAAGAAGTGTTTTTACACCACGCCAATAAAAGCCCTCTCCAATCAAAAGTTCCATGAGTTTGTTGAGAGATTCGGTGAGGATCGCGTAGGACTCCTCACTGGAGACACCAATATCAATTCCGATGCTGACATTATGGTGATGACAACTGAAGTTCTGCGCAACATGCTTTACGCAAACTCATCCACCTTGCTCAATCTAGGTGCAGTCGTGATGGATGAAGTGCATTACCTTGCCGATAAGTTTCGTGGAGCTGTCTGGGAAGAGGTGCTTATTCACCTCATGGAGAGCGTGCAAGTTATTTCGCTCTCAGCAACCGTTAGCAATGCTGAAGAGTTTGGCGAATGGCTTGGTGAGGTTCGTGGACATACCGATGTCATCGTCAGTGAAGTTAGACCGATTCCTCTCTATCAACATGTAATGATTGGAAATCGACTGATTGATCTCTTCTCAGAGCCAGGTCGAGTCAATCCCGAAATTCTTGGATTGGAACGTCAAGCTCTGAGACGAGTACGAACTCCGCGCCATAGAGGAGATCGATTCGGTCAGGATCAAGATCGCTTATCACGCGATGAGGTGATTGAAAAACTTCAGCGAGAAAACTTACTTCCCGCAATTACCTTCATTTTCTCGCGCGCTGGCTGCGATGCCGCAGTCAAGCAATGTCTGCA
>CAZNEQ010000021.1:0-16684 GCA_964572265.1 uncultured Candidatus Planktophila sp. | reverse complement strand
GTATCTGCGGCCGGCTCTATGCTCGGCACCAAAGCACTTCAGATCTTTGATGAGACAACATGTGTAGTTCGCGCAGTACTTCGTTGGACTGAGTTCTACAAGCACGAATCTTGCGGAAAGTGCACACCGTGCCGCGAAGGTACATGGTGGTTGGTACAGATTCTTCGTGATCTTGAAGAAGGAAAGGGCTCTGAGGCAGATCTTCAGAAGTTACTTGATCTCTGCGACAACATTATGGGTCGCTCATTCTGTGCACTCGGTGATGGCGCTACTAGCCCAATCACTTCATCCATTAAGTATTTCCGTGATGAGTACATCGCACACGTAACTGGTGGCGGATGCCCATTCGATGCTTCTAAATCAACACTTTTTGCGGAGGCTAAGTAAATGACAACCATGGCTAATTCCGCGACCGAGGTAACTCCGGTAGAGATGATTACCGTCGTCATTGATGGTTTCGAAGTCACCGTTCCTAAGGGCACTCTGATTATTCGCGCTGCAGAAAAGCTTGGAATCCAGATCCCTCGCTTCTGTGACCACCCACTTCTTGATCCTGTGGGTGCATGCCGTCAATGTCTCGTTGATGTCGAAATCAACGGTCGCGCATTTCCAAAGCCACAGGCTTCATGCACGATTCCAGTAGAGCCAAATATGATCGTGAAGACTCAGCTCACCTCTCCGGTCGCCGATAAAGCGCAGAAAGGTGTGATGGAACTGCTTCTCGGAAACCACCCACTAGATTGCCCAGTCTGCGACAAGGGTGGCGAATGTCCATTGCAAAACCAGGCGATGAGCAACGGAAACGCTGAATCACGTCTTACCGGCTACAAGCGCACATTTGAAAAGCCAATCAATATCTCTTCACAGGTATTGCTCGACCGCGAGCGTTGTGTTCTCTGCGCACGTTGTACTCGTTTTTCAAATCAGATCGCTTCAGATCCATTTATTACTCTCAACCACCGTGGTGCGTTGCAGCAAGTTGGTATCTATGAGAACGATCCCTTTAACTCTTACTTCTCAGGTAACACCGTTCAGATCTGCCCAGTAGGTGCACTCACCGGCGCTTCATACCGATTCCGTGCACGTCCATTCGACTTAGTCTCAACACCTTCTGCGTGCGAGCACTGCGCATCAGGTTGCGATATGCGTACCGATGTTCGTCGCGGCAAGACTCTCCGTCGCCTTGCTGGAGATGATCCAGCAGTTAACGAAGAGTGGAACTGCGATAAGGGTCGTTGGGCATTTAAGTATGTGACTTCTACCGAGCGCCTCTCACAACCATTGGTTCGTAACGCTGAAGGCATTCTCGTTGAAGCATCATGGCCAGAGGCACTTGCTGCAGCTGCGGCAGGTCTTAAAGGAAAGCGCGCAGCCGTTCTTACAGGTGGTCGCGTTACCACCGAAGATGCATATGGCTATGCAAAGTTTGCTCGTATCGCGCTGAAGACTAATGACATCGACTTCCGTGCCCGCGTCTCCGGAGCGGAAGAGGGTAATTTCCTCGCTGCAAAGGTCGCAGGTAAGTTCGATGTCCACTACAGCGATATCGATTCAGCCGATCAGATTTTGCTTGTTGCATTTGAGCCAGAAGAAGAATCACCAATCGTCTTCTTGCGTATCAATAAGAACTTTAAGAAGCGCGGCCTCAAGGTGACATCTGTTGCCACAAAGGGTTCTATCGCGATGGATAAGCTCAACGCTGATTTCATCAAGGTCGCACCTGGCGCTGAAGCCGCCGCACTCTCATCAATCACATTGACTGCAAAGTCATTAATTCTCGTAGGTGAGCGCGCATCTGAGTCAGCTGGTCTGATTTCAGCTGCAGTAGCACTTGCTGAGAAGAGCGGTGCCAAGCTTGCTTGGATTCCACGTCGCGCAGGCGAACGTGGCGCGCTAGAAGCTGGAGCTTTCCCAACACTTCTACCAGGTGGTCGACCAGTTGCTGATTCTGCAGCCCGCGTTGATATCGCAGCTGCATGGGGCGTTGATTCACTCCCAGCAAATCCAGGTCGTTCAACTCATCAAATCATTGAAGCACTTGGAAATGGCGACCTCGACTCTGTCGTTGTCGGCGGTGTAGATGCATACGATCTCTTGAATTCAACTGCGGCACTGGCTGCGTTGAAGAAGAGCTTTGTTGTCTCACTGGAGATTGCAACGTCATCGGTCACAGAGGTTGCCGATGTGGTGCTTCCAGTTGCAGCAGTCACTGAGAAGTCAGGATCCTTCCTTAACTGGGAAGGTCGCTCACGTGCATTTGATGCTGCAGTTGCTGAATCACTTAACCGCAGTGATGTGCGAATTCTTTCCGCGCTTGCCGATGCGATGGGTGAATCCATCATGCTCGGTACTGTCTCTGCGACAGCTCGTGAAATTGCACAACTAGGCAAGTGGGATGGCGCACGCGCCGAATTCACCTCAGTTGCTGCAGGTAGCGCTCCTTCTGTTTCAGGAGATCAGGCAATTCTTACTTCATGGCGTCGCTTGCTCGATATGGGCACGATGCAGCGAGGTGAAGATAATTTGGCTGGTACTCGTCGACAGACAGTTGCCGTTATCTCAGAAAAGCGTGCATCAGCAATTGGTGTTGCAACTGGCGACCAAGTACGCGTTGCCAATGCACACGGCTCAATCACTCTTCCAGTACTCGTCGAAGATATTCATGATGATGCTGTCTGGATTCCACGTAACTCATTTGGATCACAAGCACTTACCGCGCTCAACGCGGTTCATGGCGAACTAGTAACGGTGGTGAAGGCATGACAACGGCAGAGCTCCTCGGACAAGATCCTGTATGGCTTGTCGCAGTAAAGGCAGTTATTGTCTTTGCTATCTGCGTAGTTTCAACGTTGATGGCTGTCTGGACCGAGCGTCGCGTCTTGGCAAAGATGCAGCAGCGCACCGGTCCGAACCGCGTAGGTCCTGCTGGTCTTCTCCAATCACTCTCTGACGGTGTGAAGTTGGCGCTCAAGGAAGACATCATTCCTGCTGCCGCAGACAAGATTGTCTTTATTGCAGCACCTATCATCGCAGCGGCGATGTGCTTTATGGCTTTTGCCGTAATTCCAATGACCGGTGTTGTCACTCTCTTTGGTCGCGAAACAGCGATGCAATTAACTGATCTTCCAGTGGGAGTTCTTTACATCTTGGCCGTGACTTCAATCGGTGTTTACGGCGTAGTCCTTGCAGGCTGGTCTTCTGGCTCTACATACCCATTGCTCGGCGGACTTCGCTCAAGCGCACAAGTTATTTCATATGAAATTGCTATGGGACTTTCACTAGTTGCGGTCTTTATCTATGCCGGTTCGATGTCGACTTCAGAAATCGTCAACGCGCAGCACGAACACATTTGGAACGCCCTCATCCTCTTCCCTTCATTTGTCATCTATGTGATTTCAATGGTGGGCGAGACAAACCGTGCGCCATTTGACTTGGCCGAAGCAGAGGGAGAGCTGGTCGGTGGATTCCACACTGAGTACTCATCACTCAAGTTCGCACTCTTCTTCCTCGCGGAATACGTCAACATCATCGCTGTATCTGCCTTGGCTACGACACTCTTCCTCGGTGGTTACCACGCACTCCCAGGACTTGGTTTTACCGAGAGCTGGCTCGGCGGATGGTTCACCATCGTCTGGTTCTTCCTCAAGGTAAATCTCTTCTTCTTTATCTTTATGTGGCTACGTGCATCACTGCCACGTCTTCGTTATGACCAGTTCATGAAGTTCGGCTGGAAAGTTCTCATTCCAGTTTCACTTCTCTGGATCATGATTGTTGCCTCACTTCGAGTGATTCAGCAGAACGGCGCATCACGAGTGGTTGCGATTTCATTCGCTCTCGGCATTGTTCTTATCGTGATGGCAATCAGCTCCTTCTACGAGAAGTCCAAGATTGCAGCACGCAAACCACTACCAGCGGGAGACGCGCCAAATTTCCCACTGCCACAACTTCCAGGCGTTAAATCTTTTAGCGCATCAACAAGAAGTCACACATCGAGCCAAACTTCAGTAGAGACAGCGGGAGAAAATAATGAGTAATTCATTAGAGCCAAAGAAGTCTGGCGCTGCCAAGGACATCAAAGATGTCTCTTTTGTGGAGGTCGAACAACCAGGCCCTGCCTCACTTGGTAAGCAATCACTTGGTTTCTGGGTCACCTTTAAGACCATGTTTAAGAAGAATCTCAGCGTTCAATATCCAGATGTGAAGGCTCCTACCGAGCCACGCTTCCATGGACGCCACCAACTCAACCGCCACCCAGATGGACTAGAGAAGTGCATCGGCTGCGAACTCTGTGCCTGGGCATGTCCTGCAGATGCGATTTATGTTGAAGGTGGAGATAACACTCCAGAGAATCAGGTTTCTCCCGGAGAACGCCACGGTGCGGTCTATCAAATCAACTATCTCCGCTGCATTTTCTGCGGACTCTGCGTTGAAGCATGTCCCACCCGTGCACTCACAATGACAAATGAGTACGAGCTGGCAGATGAGTCACGCGAAAAGTTGATCTTTGAGAAGCAGGATCTTCTTGCACCGCTACGTGCTGGAATGGTGATGCCACCACACCCAATGTATCCAGGTATGGATGAGAACAATTATTACCGCGGTGAAGTAAAGGCAGCAGACCCCTCACAAGGTCAGGTCCTCGGAACTCAGGAGGAGGCAAAGTAATGCTTATTCAGACACCAGAGACAGTGATGTTCTGGGTGCTCGCTCCAGTTGCTGTCCTTGCAGCCCTTGGTATGTTGCTCGTGAAGAAAGCTGTTCACTCAGCTCTCTTGCTCGCATGGGTAATGATCACTTTGGCGATTTTTTACATCGCACAAGGAGCGCTCTTCCTCGGAATCGTTCAGATCGTTGTCTATACCGGAGCAGTAATGATGCTCTTCCTCTTTATTTTGATGTTGGTCGGTGTTGATGCTTCTGATTCATTAACTGAAACAATTCCAGGACTCCGCCCGATCGCAATCACTGCTGCTCTTGGTTTCGGTGGACTTCTTACTTCGCTTATTGGACGTGCAACGCTTGGCTATTCGCCAGTTGGCATAGAGGATGCGAATGCAGGCGGAAATGTGGAAGGTATTGCACAACTTCTCTTCTCTACCTATGTCTGGCCATTTGAAGTAATTTCAGCGCTACTTATCACTGCAGCCCTGGGTGCAATGGTTCTCGCTCATCACGAGCGCACCGTTGCTCGCCCAACTCAACGTGAAAGCGCAATTGCGCGTTTCCGCACCGGATCATTGGCAAGTGCTGCTGGCCTTCCTGGCCCAGGAGTATTTGCCCGCCACAATGCAGTAGATGTTCCAGCACTTCTTCCAGATGGAACACCAGCTCCTACATCGATTTCTGCAACTCTGAAAGCTCGTGGCGACATGCTCGAGTCAAAGCAGTTCCAACTCGATGAAGTTGATACAACTGTTGTGGAGGAGAAGTAATGAATCCATATAACTACCTCTACTTAGCTGGAATTCTCTTCACCATCGGGGCAATCGGTGTTGTGCTTCGCCGCAACGCAATCGTTGTCTTTATGTGTGTTGAATTGATGCTCAATGCAGCAAACCTCGCATTTGTAGCTTTTGCACGCATCACTGGAACTTTGGATGGACAGGTCACCGCCTTTTTCACCATGGTTGTTGCTGCATGTGAAGTTGTAGTTGGTCTGGCCATCATCGTGACGATTTATCGCTCACGCCGTTCAGCATCTGTCGACGATGCTAGTTTGTTGAAGCGATAAATATGAACACTTCATCATCACTCGTTTACCTGATTGCGCTCCCACTTTTTGGAGCAGCAGCACTTCTATTGGGAGGGCGCCGCACAGATAAGTGGGGACATCTGCTAGCAACAGCAATGTCTGGCAGCTCATTCGCCGTGGCGCTCTACCAGCTCAACGCAATGCTTGGTCGCGCCACTGAAGAGCGCGCAGTCACACAGAAACTCTTCTCATGGATCTCGGTTGGTGATTTCAAAGTTGATGCATCCCTGCTACTTGACCAGCTATCCATCTGTTTCGTGCTTCTGATTACCGGTGTTGGAACGCTGATTCATATTTATTCCATTTCATATATGGCGCATGACGAGAACCGTCGGCGTTTCTTTGCATATCTCAACCTCTTTATTGCGGCGATGCTATTGCTCGTTCTCGGCGACTCATATCTCAATCTCTATGTAGGCTGGGAAGGCGTAGGACTTGCTTCCTACCTCTTGATCGGCTTCTGGAATAAGAAGCCCGCATATGCAACTGCATCAAAGAAAGCTTTCGTGATGAACCGAGTAGGCGATATGGGACTCTCATTTGCCATCATGATTGCATTTGCAACACTAGGAACAACAACTTTTGCTGGCGTGGAAGAGCATGCCCATCAAGCATCAGAGGCTGCGCTTACTGCAATTGGCATCATGCTTGTTATTGCAGCAGCGGGTAAGTCAGCGCAATTCCCATTGCAGGCATGGCTTGGCGATGCGATGGCTGGACCTACTCCGGTTTCAGCGCTGATTCACGCGGCAACCATGGTTACTGCTGGTGTCTATCTGATTGTGCGCTCAAACTTCATCTTCGAAGCTGCGCCAACTGCTCAGTTAGTTGTAGTCATCGTCGGT
This sequence comes from uncultured Candidatus Planktophila sp., assembly GCA_964572265.1. GTDB lineage: Bacteria > Actinomycetota > Actinomycetes > Nanopelagicales > Nanopelagicaceae > Planktophila. The sequence goes on along the minus strand of CAZNEQ010000021.1, from coordinate 10,087 downwards.
GCAATTACATTGATCTTCGGTGCCCTCATCGGTACCGCAAAAGATGACATCAAGAAGGCCCTCGCTGCCTCAACGATGTCGCAGATCGGTTACATGGTTCTTGCTTCAGGTCTAGGCCCAGTGGGTTATGTCTACGCAATCATGCACCTACTTACTCACGGATTCTTCAAGGCGAGCATGTTCCTTGGAGCAGGTTCAGTGATGCACGGTATGAACGATGAAGTGAATATGAGAAAGTTCGGAAATCTACGTAAGTTCATGCCGATTACATTTATCACCTTCGGCCTTGGTTACCTTGCAATCATTGGAGTTCCACCTTTTGCAGGTTTCTACTCAAAGGATGGAATCATCGAAACCGCCTTTAATGCAGGTGGATTCAAGGGATATCTCCTTGGAGGAATCACACTTCTTGGTGCAGCAATTACAGCCTTCTACATGACTCGCTTGATGGTGCTTACCTTTACCAGCAAGGCGCGCTGGGATGACGACGCTCATCCACACGAATCACCTGCGCTGATGTGGATTCCAATCGCGATTCTCTCTATTGGATCTGTCGCTTCCGGCTTCCTCTTCAAAAGTGGCGATGCCCTCTCGAATTGGTTGACGCCAGTATTTGGCGATCACGGTGATCGCCATGAAGAGCATCTCTTCGAGCCAATCGTTGTTTCAGCAATGGCTATGACCGCGGTAGTTATTGGCGTTGCGATTGCTCTTATGAAGTATCAATTCAGAGAGATCTCCAAAGACGTGCCAGAGAATGTCTCAATCTTTACTCGCTGGGCACGTAAGGATCTCGGCCAGGATGCACTGAACGAAGCACTCTTTATGCGTCCAGGACATGTTATTACTGAGGTTGCAGAGAAGATCGATGTCAACGTAGTCGATGGGGCAGTGCGCGGAGTTGGACGCATGGCACTCGGCTCTGGTTCTTCACTCCGTGGATTGCAGAGCGGCTTCGCTCGCAGTTATGCAGCGCTCATCCTTGTCGGTTCAATCGTATTACTGCTAGGAATCTGGGTGGTCACACAATGAGTTCATTAGTAACGCTTGCGCTCTTACCTTTGGTCGGCGCACTCCTTGTGGGAGTTCTTCCAAGTTCCAACGTGCTTCGCATAAAGCAAGCCGCTCTCGCAACAACGATTCTTACCGCTTTGTTCGGAATTTACATCGCAACGCAATTTGTTGCTTCAGAAACTGCCTTTCAGTTTGTTCAGAAGAACGAATGGATTCCATCATTTGCAATCAACTTCGCAGTTGGCGTAGATGGACTTTCTTTAGTTCTCATTCTGATGTCAGTAATTTTAGTTCCGATTGTCATCCTCGCTGGTTGGGATGAATCTGAGGGCGGTCGCTGGTCAGCAAAGGTCTTCTACATCCTTATCCTCGTTCTAGAGACGATGATGATCGGCGTCTTCTCTGCCACCGACGTCTTCTTGTTCTATGTGATCTTCGAAGCCATGCTGATTCCGGTCTATTTCCTCATTGGTGGATATGGTTCAGGAGAGCGCGCTGCTGCAGCTGTGAAGTTCTTGATTTACAGCCTCTTCGGTGGCCTTCTGATGCTCGCTTCAATTATTGGAATCTATGTCGTCTCCAGCAATGCCGGTTACGCCAGCTTCGACATTACTGAGCTTGCAGATCTCCACACGGTGATGAGCTCGACTACGCAGAACCTCCTCTTTCTTGGATTCTTTATCGCCTTTGCAATTAAGGCGCCGTTGTGGCCACTTCACACCTGGCTACCAGATGCAGCAAAGGCCGGAACACCCGGCACTTCTGTTCTCTTGCTCGGCGTGCTCGATAAGGTCGGTACATTCGGAATGATTCGTTTCTGTATCACCATCTTCCCGGATGCAAGTAAGGCCTTTACCCCGGTCATCATCACGCTCTCTGTCATCTCCATTCTCTACGGTGCATTCCTTGCTATTCGTGCAACAGATCTCAAGCGTTTGATTGCATATACATCAATCTCTCACTTCGGATTTATCACCATGGGAATCTTTGCGATGACAACTCAAGGACATTCTGGAGCAACGCTCTATATGTTCAATCACGGATTCTCGACCGCTGCCCTCTTTATTGTCGGTGGCTGGATGATCTCTCGTCGTGGTTCATCTACCATCGCAGATTTCGGAGGATTACAGCGCGTGACTCCAGTAATGGCATGGATGTTCTTTATCGCTGGAATGTCTTCACTGGCGCTACCAGGTCTATCTAGCTTCGTCTCAGAGTTCTTGGTTCTTGTGGGTACGTACACCCGCTACCCAGTTGCTGCAGTAATCGCAACCTTCGGAATTGTGCTGGCGGCGCTCTATATCTTGATTCCAGTGCAGCGGGCGCTACATGGTCCAACCACGCCGGGTAATGAGAATCTTCCAGATCTCAACCTACGTGAAAAGATCACAATTGCGCCAGTCATTGCAGTGATCATCGCGCTTGGTTTCTACCCATCGCCACTTCTTAACATTATTAATCCAGCCTCTGCTCATGTACTTGAGAGCGCCGGATTTACCGACCCAGCTCCAACAGAGAATGCAGGTAAGTAAATGACTTTTACAGCTCCGGTACTCGAGTACTCACTGCTAGCGCCAATGTTGATCGTCCTTGGTGGCGCAATTATTGGAGTTCTTGTTGAAGCCTTCGTCGGCCGAAACGCACGACCAGCAGCACAGCTCTTTGTCTCAGTTGCCGCCATCGTGATGGCTTTTGCTCAATTGGTTCGAGTGCGCACTGGCGCATCAACAACTGCAGCGATGGGTTCTGTCACTTTTGACGGTGCGGGCGTATTGCTTCAGGGTTCAATTCTGATTATTGCTCTGCTCTCCATCTTCTTGATTGCAGATCAAGATAACTTCACTGCAGCAGCAGCAGCAGTGCCAGGTTCAGCTGAGGAACGTCAGGCGCATCAATCTCAGGCGCAGACAACTGAAGTCTTCCCGCTTACCCTCTTTGCTGTAGCTGGAATGATGCTCTTTCCGGTGGCAACTGATTTGATTACTCTTTTCGTTGCCCTCGAAGTACTTTCACTTCCACTTTATTTGATGGCGGGACTATCTCGTTACCGTCGTATGGCGTCACAGGAAGCAGCTTTGAAGTACTTCCTTCTCGGCGCTTTCTCATCAGCCTTCTTCCTCTTTGGCGCTGCATTTATCTACGGATACTCATCATCAGTGACCTTCGCTGGAATTCAAGCAGCAGTGGTCGGTGGCTCAGGAAATGACATCTTCTTGCTCCTTGGCATCGCATTGATGGCGGTGGGCTTACTCTTCAAAGTCGGCGCATTCCCATTCCACGCATGGTCGCCCGACGTTTATCAAGGTTCGCCAACTGCAATCACTGCATTTATGGCTGCCGCAACAAAGGTTGCAGCATTCGGCGCAATTCTTCGTATCTTCTATGTCGCCTTTGCTAACGCAGAGTGGCAATGGCGTCCGGCAATGGTCGTCATTGCAATCGCAACCATGATCTTTGGTTCACTCGTTGCTATTTCGCAACGTGATGTAAAGCGCATGCTTGCTTATTCATCGATCGCACATGCAGGCTTCCTGCTCGCTGGCGTTATTGCATTGAGCAAGTCAGGCTTAGAAGCTTCTATCTTCTATCTCTTTGCTTATGGTGTTGCCACTGTTGGTGGCTTCGCCATCGTGACATTGATCCGCGATTCAGCAGGTGAAGTCACAGACCTCAACCGTTGGAGCGGACTTGGAAAGCGCTCACCGATTATTGCTGGAACATTTGCGTTCTTCCTACTCGCCTTTGCTGGAATTCCAATGACGAGCGGATTTATCGGAAAGTTCTCGATCTTCTCAGCCGCCTATGAATCGGGCAGCTTGGCAATTCTGATCGCCGGCGTCCTCTCATCAGCAGTGGCGGCTTTCTTCTACATTCGCGTCATCGTTCTCATGTTCTTTAAGGATCCAGTAGAAGATGGCACGAGCGTTGTGATTCCATCAGCGCTCACCACAACCGCGATTACCGTCTCAGCAGCTCTGACACTGATTCTCGGACTCTTCCCAGCGCCGCTGATTAACTACATTGCAACTACTGCAACCTTCCTCCGCTAATGGCTAACTTGGGCATTCCAGGCATGGCACCTGCTCTAGAGGCAGAGGTCAGTGTTGGAATGAAGGCGGTGGAGGATCTTCTCCATAGCCATATTCAAGGCAAATATCCATTGGTGGAAGAGACTTCACGTCATTTAGTCGCCGCCGGTGGCAAGCGTCTACGTCCATTGTTAACACTACTTGCCTCGCACTATGGCGATAAGAACCGTAAGGGAATTATCGAATCTGCAGCAGTCTGCGAACTAACTCATGTTGCAACGTTGTATCACGATGATGTGATGGATGAAGCTCCGCTTCGCCGTGGAGTGGAAAGCGCAAATAATCGTTGGGGAAATACCGTTGCAATTTTGACCGGTGATTATCTCTTCGCAAAAGTTTCGATGCTCTTGGCTGATATTGGACCGGAGGCAGTTCGCCTGCAGGCACATACTTTTGAGCGACTTGTTATCGGACAGATCATGGAGACACAAGGTCCAAAGGCAGGGCAAGAGCCGCTCGAGCACTACCTAGGTGTGGTTGCAGATAAGACTGGCTCTTTAATCGCAGCATCAGCTCGTTTCGGTGCGATGGTCTCTGGCGCTCCTAATGAAATCAAAGAGACGCTCACTATTTTCGGCGAGAAGATTGGTGTTGCCTTCCAGCTTGTGGATGATGTCATTGATATCGCCTCAGAGTCACATGAGTCCGGAAAGACACCTGGCACAGATCTTCGCGAAGGCGTGCCTACATTGGTAACACTCAATGTGATTGCAATGAACCGTCCAGAAGATAGCGAACTCATTGCGCTACTCAAAGCGCCGATCAAAGATGAGGCGACAGTGCAGGAAGTCATCACAACTCTTCGTGCCCACCCAGCGCTTGAGTTATCTCGTCAACAGATGTTGCAATATGCACACGATGCGCGCAAGGCTCTTGGGCCGTTGCCAGTCAACGATGTAACCGGTGCTCTCTATTCGCTATGCGATGCGATCATCAACCGCACGGCTTGATCGCAACAAATCAATCGCCAGCGCAACCAAAGCACACCAGATAATAATGAAGCCAATCCACCTTGCTGTAGGCATATCTTCATGACGCACCCACACTCCAATCGAGAATTGAATTGTGGGGGTGATGTATTGCAGTAAACCAATCACGGTGTAGGGGAGTCGGGTGGTAGAACCATTGAAAAGTAAGAGCGGGATGGCAGTAATCGCACCAGCGCTGATCAACAAAATCGTCAGGCCTAGATGGTCACCAAATTGGCCGGTACCGTTCTGATTTAAGATCAGTAAAAATGTGGCATAAGGAATGAAGCTGAGCATGGTCTCGATAGCCAGACCCTCAAGCGCGCCTAGCCCCAAAACCTTCTTTATTACGCCATAAGTGCCCCAAGAAAATGCCAAGGCAAGCGCGATCCAAGGTAGCCGCCCATAATCAATTGTTAACACTGCAACTCCGGTGGTTGCGATTCCTACAGCCACCCATTGACCCAGGCGCATCCTCTCTTTCAAAAGAAGAACACCAAAGGCGATGATGACGAGTGGATTGATGTAATAGCCCAGTGACGCTTCCACGACGTGACCAGTGTTGGTTGCCCAGATATAGACAATCCAATTGATTGAAATAAGGGCAGCAGTGGCAGTTAGCCCCAAAAGTATTTTTGGATTTTTCACTTGGGCAATTGTCTGGCGGAGCTTGCGATGAAATGCGAGGACGATCAGGCAGAAGACGAGCGTCCAGACAGCGCGATGCGCAACAATTTCGTATGCGCTAGCAGGTTTGAGTAACGGCCAATACAGCGGGAAGAGCCCCCATAAAATGTAAGCGCTTAACCCAAAGATTAAGCCGAGCGATTTCTCGCTTCTTGCCGCCATTACCGGTAGTTTGTAAATTGAACGGCGAAGTCGAATGGACCTTCTTTTATCTGCTGGATGGCATCCTGTAGGTCATCGCGACTCTTTGATGAGACACGGAGTTCATCACCTTGAATCTGAGTCTTAATGGATTTTGGTCCCTCGTCGCGAAGGAATTTTGCAATTTTCTTAGCATTCTCAGTCGAGATTCCCTCTTTGAGAGTGCAGGCAATCTTGTAGACCTTACCTGAGAGCTGTGGCTCACCGGACTCGAGGTGCTTGAGTGAGACACCGCGCTTAATCATCTTCTCTTTCACGACATCGAGTGCAGCTTTAGCGCGCTCTTCTGTTCCAGCTTCAATCTTGATTGTCTCGCCTGCGAGTTCAACAGTTGTGCCGGTGTTCTTAAAGTCAAAGCGAGTATCAATTTCTCGAATTGCTTGGTTGATAGCGTTATCGAGCTCCATACGATCGATCTTTGACACTACATCGAAACTGGAATCTGCCACGAGAAACCCTCTACTTTCTTAAATTAACTGATCACACTTGCGAGAATTGCACTTGCTGCTTCAGGTGTTGGATAGGACGATTGGGTGCCCAGTCTAGTGACGCTATCGGAGGCGCATGCACAACCGAGAGCGAGTGCCGCTGCTTCTGGTAGCCCAATCGATAGTGCGTAGGAAAATGAGCCTACAAAAGCATCTCCGGCCCCTGTTGTGTCGATTGCCTTTACCTTCGGCGCACTGACGCGCACCACCTTTCCATCAAGGGTGGTCAGCGCTGCTCCTTTATCGCCGAGCGTGACAGCAAAGCGTGTCTTTAGAGTTGCCGCTAATTCGAGGATGATCTCATCTGATGTTGGCTCGAGGCCTTGCGGATGCATTCCAGCAAATTCGGTCTCGTTAGGAATTATCCAATCGCTGACTGCAATTAATTCCGGGGAGATTGGCGCAAAGGGTGCAGGGTTAAGAATTGTGATTGCACCTTTTTCATGCGCTGAGATAAATCCTTGAGTGGTAACTTCCTGCGGAATTTCTAATTGACCAATAACAATCTGATAACTCTTCAAACCCTCAAGTGCAGATTTAGCTTGAGCTTTTGTCATCGCATTATTTGCGCCAGGAATGACGATGATGCGATTGGTTCCATCTGCCTCTACCCATATCGGTGCGACGCCGCTAGCGCCCTCTGTACGGGCTATATAGGTGGTATCTACACCTTGATCGTGGAAATTCTTCAACACGCTATCGCCGAAGACGTCATTTCCGAGCGTATTAACCATAGAAACAGCGCCACCAAAGCGTTTTGCCATCACCGCTTGATTCGCGCCTTTGCCACCGAAACCTGTTACAAAGTTATTGCCGATTAACGTCTCACCGGCTTCTGGTACGCGCTCTGTGTAGGCGACCATATCGATCATCGTGCTACCGACTATAACGATATGTGATTCTTTCGACATTTTGCTCCTGACGCCGCAAAGGTAGAGAGGGAACGAGTCGCTCTAGACGGAATCTACTCCAGCATATAGGTTTACTGCAATCGTTATCAGTCAACAATTAATGTGCTGATAAGGTCGCGTGAACGAAGGAGGCGGACGTTGTCAACAGTAACAATTACTGATGTTGCAAAGCGTGCTGGCGTCTCTGTCGCAACCATCTCTCGCTACCTCAGTGGCTTCACCGTCCGCAATGCAGAAGAGATTCGTGAAGTCATCACCCAACTTAATTATCGCCCTAGCGCTGCTGCTCGAAATTTAAAGTCTGGCCGAACCGGAATCATTGCAATCGTCGTGCCAGATATCACCAACCCATTCTTTGCATCGATTGTTGAAGGCGCCGAATCCGCTGTTGGCGATGATCGAATGGTCTTATTGGTCAATACCGGCGCAGTTCGCGAACGTGAAGAGAAAGCTCTGAGCCAACTCTTTGGTCGTGTAGATGGCGTCATCATGGCTCCGAGCACAGAAGATGAAGTAGCCCCAGCTTTCTTTAGCCAATTTGGTCTGCCGATTGTCTTTGTAGATCGCGTGACTCGCGATGGTGAACGATTTAGCTCTGTTCTCGCAGAGAATGAGAAGGGTGCTCGCTTAGCCACAGAGCACCTCATTGGTCATGGCCATACTCAGATTGCGATGATCGCCGGTCCACAGTTAGCAACACCTGGCAAGCGCCGGGCTGATGGATTCCGCGAGGCGATGAAATCCGCACAGCTTTCGGTCTTACCTGAACTCTTTATCGAATCTGACTTTACAGAAGCAGGCGGCTATCAGGCGATGATGCAACTCCTTGCGCTACCTCACCCGCCCACTGCAGTTGTTACAGCTAATAATCTGATGACCATTGGTGCACTTCGCGCCCTGGGCGAGGCAAAGGTGCGCCTGCCAGAAGAGATTTCACTCATTAGTTTTGATGACTTTGATTTTGCAACTCTAATGAACCCACAGATTTCTGTTATCTCGCGCGATGCGCGCATTCAAGGCAGCCAAGCGATGGAGTTGATGATTAGACAACTCGATAGCGGTACCGCCACGCAACCAGAGCATTCAATGGTCGACGTACACCTTATTGAGAGAGGGTCGTGTGCGCCTCCGCGTGAGTCGCAAAAGATCCGCTCCAATAAGGATGACAATTGAATAAATGAGTGATCACTCAAAATAACAAAAGGAGAAATACCGAATGCAGAAGAAAACGCTTCGTAAGCTAAGTGCAGCAACAGTTACAGCTGCTCTCGCGCTTACAGGATTCGTTGCTGCAGCTCCAGCTCAGGCAGCTACCAAGACAATTGGTATCGCCTACAGCTTGGGTGGACGCGACGTGCCAGGCTTCAACCAGCTTGCATACATCGGCGTAAAGCCATTGCTTGATAAGGATAAGAAGATCAAGCTTATTGAGTCACAAGATAACCCAACAGCAACTGATGATCAGCGTGCAGAGCGTCTTCGCCTTATGGCAAAGCGCGGCGCTAACCCAATCGTCGTAGTTGGATTTACATACGCAGCAGCACTTGGCAAGGTCGCTAAGGAATTCCCAAAAATTCAGTGGGGAATCGTTGACGATTCATCAGTCAAGGCTTCAAACGTACAGAGCATTGTCTTTAAGGAAGAAGAAGGTTCATACCTCGTAGGTGTGGCTGCAGCTCTTTCATCAAAGACAAAGAGCGTTGGATTTATCGGTGGTGTTAACACACCTCTTATCGCTAAGTTCGAAGCAGGCTTTATCGCAGGCGCTAAGTCTGTTGATCCAGCAATCACAGTTAAGTCAACATACATCTCTAACTTCCCAGACTTCTCAGGATTTAACGATCCTGCAAAGGGCTACGAAGCAGCTAAGGGTATGTTCGAGAACGGTGCAGATGTTGTTTACGCAGCAGCTGGCGGAACCGGAACTGGCCTTCACAAGGCAGCTTCAGAGCTCGGAAAGTGGTCAATCGGCGTAGATGCTGACGAAGCTACATACCCAGCACACGCTGCTTACAAGAAGACAATCCTTACATCAATGCTCAAGCGCGTTGACCTTGGTACACGTGCTTTCGTTGCTGATGCTCTTGCAGGCAAGAAGACAGCCGGAGTCAAGACATGGGGCGCAAAGCAGGGTGGCGTTGGCTACACAACAACAGGTGGATACATCTCTAAGGCTGTAGCTGCAAAGATCGACGCAGCACAGAAGAAGATTGCATCAGGTTCTGTTGTAGTTCCAACTGATCCAACTAAGGCGTAAGCCACTTAGTTAAAAGCAATTAAGTAGGGCCAAGGTGCGCCGCTTAAAAAACGGCGCACCTTGCACTTAAAAGAGAGAAGAAATTTGTGAGCAACATTCTTGAAGTATCTGGAATCGAGAAGAAATATCCCGGTGTTATTGCAAACCGTGACGTTTCACTCGTAGTCCGCGAGGGCAGTATTCACGCCATCATCGGTGAAAATGGTGCCGGTAAATCAACGCTGATGAAGACTCTCTACGGCTTGATCCGCCCAGATGCAGGAACAATCAAGGTTGCCGGTAAAGAAGTAACCCTCAAATCTCCACAAGATGCTATTGCCCTCGGAATCGGCATGGTGCACCAGCACTTTAAGTTGGCAGATAACGCCACTGTCCTTGAGAACGTTATTCTCGGAAGTGAGCCATCACGTTTTGGTTTCGTCATTAAATATGATGAAGCCCGCAAGAAGTTAATTGAAATTGCGCAGACCTA
>CAZNEQ010000020.1:0-16687 GCA_964572265.1 uncultured Candidatus Planktophila sp. | reverse complement strand
ATTGCGCAGGAGAAAATTGAAATTCTTGCGAGTGATACAGAAGAGTCGCTCCATGAGCGCATTAAGATTGTCGAACGCGGTCTCATTGTTGCGACCATTCGTCGAGTACTACCGACATTGGAGCAATAACTATGTCAGAACGTAAACCCATTCGCCGCGCACTCTTAAGTGTCTACGATAAAGACCGCCTTCTCGAACTAGGTCAGGTTCTCAGTGATGCTGGGGTAGAGATACTTTCTACCGGATCAACAGCAAAGACTCTGGCAGATGCTGGAATTGCTGTGACTGAGGTCAGCAGCTACACAGGTTTTCCAGAAATTATGGGTGGGCGAGTCAAAACCCTTCATCCACGAGTGCACTCCGGAATCTTGGCCGATCAAAATAACCCAGAACATCTGCAGGCTATTAAAGACCTAGATATCGAACCATTTGATTTAGTTGTCATCAATCTCTACCCATTCCTGAAAACTATTTTGTCGGGTGCAAAGTTTGAAGATTGCATTGAGCAGATTGATATCGGCGGCCCATCGATGCTTCGTGGCGCTGCTAAGAACCACGGCTCTGTAGCTGTTCTCTGCCATGAACACCAATATGACGCAGCTATTGCTGCAATCAAAGCTGGTGGCTTTACAGCAGAAGAACGTAAAGAATTGGCGCTCGAGGTATTTCGCACCACTGCCGAATACGATCTCACCATTGCTAGCTGGCTTGGCACAACGATTTCGATGGAGATGCCCGACTGGTTGGGACTGATCTGGAAGCGTGAGAACACACTTCGTTATGGTGAGAATCCACATCAGCAGGCGGCAATCTATAAAGGCGGCCCTGCTGGAATCGTCAGCGCCGTTCAATCACATGGCAAAGAGATGTCATTTAATAATTACACCGATGCGGATGCAGCATGGCGGGCAGCGCTCGATCATTCAGAGCCTTGTGTTGCCATCATCAAACATGCCAATCCATGTGGCATCGCAATTGGTAGCGATATTGCTGATGCATATGGGAAGGCTCATGCCTGCGATCCAGTATCTGCATTTGGTGGTGTTGTTGCATCAAACCGCAAAGTCACACTCGCAATGGCAGAGCCGCTCTCACAAATTTTCACGGAGGTCATCATCGCTCCAGAATATGAACCGGCGGCGCTTGAGCTTTTGATGAAGAAGCCTTCGATTCGAATTCTCACCAATCCGATTACTCGAATCTCTCCGCTCGAGATGCGTCCAGTCTCAGGCGGAATTTTGGTGCAGCAGACCGATCTCATTAACGCTGAAGGTGATGCCGCAGCGAATTGGAGGCAGGTCACCGGAGCGCCGGTGAGTGCAGATGTATTAGCTGATCTGCAATTTGCCTGGCGAGCTGTTCGCGCAGTCAAGAGCAATGCAATTCTCCTCGCACACAATGGCGCTGCCGTTGGAATCGGAATGGGCCAAGTCAATCGTGTTGATTCGGCAAAATTAGCAGTAGATCGAGCTGGTGACCGAGTGCGGGGGAGCGTTGCAGCATCGGATGCTTTCTTCCCATTTGCCGACGGCCTAGAAATCCTAACTAACGCGGGAGTTACTGCAATTGTTCAACCGGGTGGCTCGGTTCGCGATGAAGAAGTGATTGCGGCAGCAGAGAAAGCTGGAATAGCGATGTTCTTCACCGGTACTCGCCACTTCTCACACGCTTGATTAACTGCTCAATAATGAGCCCTAAAGATAAGGTTTGCATATGACGGCACAGATTCTCGATGGCAAGGCTCTTGCAGCAACTATCAAGCAAGAGCTCGCTACTCGTACCGCTGCACTCAAGGCCAAGGGAATTACCCCAGGACTTGGCACAGTCCTTGTCGGTGACGATCCAGGGTCACATTCATATGTTGGTGGAAAACACCGCGACTGCCAAGAAGTCGGCATCAACTCTATTCGGGTAGATCTTCCGGCAGATGCATCTCAAGCAGATGTTCTTGCTGCGATTAAAGATCTCAACAATGCGAAAGAGTGCACGGGATACATTGTGCAGTTGCCACTTCCACGTGGAATCGATACTCAGGTGATTTTAGAAGCGATCGATCCAGCAAAGGATGCCGATGGATTGCATCCAATGAATCTCGGTCGACTTGTTGCCGGATACGATGCACCACTTCCATGCACGCCACGAGGAATCGTCGAACTTCTCAATCACTATCACGTTCCCTTGAATGGCGCAGAGGTCGTTGTCATTGGACGCGGTTTAACTGTCGGCCGACCACTCGGTTTACTTCTTACTCGCAAACAAGAGAATGCAACCGTCACACTTACTCATACCGGTACCAAAGATTTAGCAGCTCACACTCGCCGTGCAGATATCGTTGTCGCGGCAATTGGTCAGGCACATTTTCTGAAGGCAGAGATGATTAAGCCGGGTGCGGCAGTGCTCGATGTCGGAATCTCTCGAACAGATGCAGGTCTTCTAGGTGATATCGATCCGGGCGTTCGCGATGTGGCATCGTGGATTGCACCTATGCCGGGTGGAGTCGGACCAATGACCCGCGCCATGTTGGTCACTAACGTGGTGGATGCATGCGAGCGATAGCACCACTGCATATTCGTATCGCCGGGGCCGCCATTCTCGTCGGGATTATTGTGGGAGCAATCGGCGCTGTGAGGTCAGGCTCGCTCCTGATTGCAGCTGGCACCGCCATCTATGCGCTGGCGGGGTGGAGCCAAGTTCGTGGCCGCCGCCGCATTATTGAGTGCTACTTCCCATTGGCGATCGCAGGCGTACTCTTTGCCCTGGCTCTCGCCCTGCCAAAAGGGTTGTAGAGTTATCTCGACGTCAAGATAACCTTGGAATACATCAAGGACAGCCCAGATAGGACGCACAATGGCAAAGAAGGTCACCGTAGTCGGTGCAGGATTCTATGGATCAACCACAGCTCTTCGTTTAGCTGAGTACAACATCTTTGATGAGGTTGTTCTTACAGATATTCTCGAAGGAAAGCCTGAAGGTCTCGCTCTCGATATGAACCAATCGCGTTCAATCGAAGGCTTTGAGACAAAGATTATTGGTGCAACTACAACAGCAGATGGTGGCGGATACGAAAAGACCGCTAACTCTGATGTCGTTGTCATCACCGCAGGTCTTCCACGTAAGCCTGGTATGAGCCGTATGGATCTCATCGGCGTAAACGCTGGAATTGTTCGCGGTGTTGCCGAAAACATTGCCAAGCATTCACCAAACGCAGTCATCATCGTGGTCTCAAACCCACTTGATGAGATGACAGCGCTCGCTCAGATTGCCACTAATTTTCCAAAGAACCGAGTCATGGGCCAGGCAGGAATGCTCGACACTGCACGCTTCACCAACTTCGTTGCGGAAAAGCTCGGTGTTCCAGTTGCTTCAGTGAAGACACTGACACTTGGTTCACATGGTGACACCATGGTTCCAGTTCCAAGCCGTTGCACAGTTGATGGCACTCCATTGTCAGAGAAGTTATCTCAGGTGGAGATTGACGAACTCGTTGATCGCACCCGCAATGGTGGCGCTGAAGTTGTTGCTCTTTTAAAGACAGGTTCTGCTTACTACGCACCATCTGCAGCAGCTGCTCGCATGGCTAAGGCAGTTATTGAAGATTCAGGTGATGTGATGCCGGTCTGCGCATGGGTCGAAGGCGAATACGGAATCTCTGGCGTCTATCTCGGCGTTGAAGCCGAGATTGGCAAGAGTGGTGTCCGCAAGGTAGTAGAAAGCAAGCTGACTGACTCTGAGGTTGCATCACTCAAGGAAGCTGCTGAAGCTGTTCGTGCAAAGCAAGCCGACGTACAGACACTCTAAGAAACTGTAAATTTAAGTTACGACGAAGGAAATCAGGAGAGCGCAATGTCAAAGATCAAAGTAGAAGGAACAGTTGTAGAGCTCGACGGCGACGAGATGACCCGCATTATGTGGCAGTTCATCAAGGATAAGTTGATTTTGCCTTACCTCGACGTCAATCTTGAGTACTACGACCTCGGTATGGAGCACCGCGATGCAACAGATGACCAGGTCACTATTGATGCTGCGAAGGCAATCCAGAAGCATGGCGTTGGTATCAAGTGCGCAACTATTACTCCTGACGAAGCGCGTGTAGAAGAGTTCGGCCTCAAGAAGATGTGGAAGTCTCCTAACGGAACTATCCGCAACATCCTCGGTGGCGTTATCTTCCGCGAGCCAATCATCATCTCTAACGTCCCACGTTTGGTTCCGCACTGGACTCAGCCAATCGTTATTGGTCGTCACGCATTTGGCGATCAGTACAAGGCGACAGACTTCAAGGTTCCAGGCAAGGGCAAGCTGACTATCTCATTCGTACCAGAAGATGGCTCAGCGCCAATTACTCAAGAGGTCTATGACTTCGAATCTTCAGGTGTTGCACTCGCGATGTACAACGTAGATAAGTCAATCTACGACTTCGCGCGTGCATCAATGAACTACGGTTTACTTCGTAAGTTCCCGGTCTACCTCTCAACAAAGAACACAATCCTTAAGGCATATGACGGTCGCTTCAAGGATATCTTTGAAGAGGTTTACCAGGCAGAGTTCAAGGCTCAATTTGAAGCTGCAGGTATCTGGTACGAGCATCGCCTCATCGATGACATGGTTGCCATGTCACTTCGTATGGAAGGTGGATACGTCTGGGCATGTAAGAACTATGACGGTGACGTTCAATCTGACACTGTGGCACAGGGTTACGGTTCACTCGGACTTATGACATCTGTACTTATGACACCAGATGGAAAGGTCTGCGAGTCAGAAGCTGCTCACGGAACAGTGACACGTCACTATCGTGATCACCAGGCTGGCAAGGAGACTTCAACCAACCCAATCGCTTCAATCTTCGCGTGGACACAGGGCTTGGCTCACCGCGCAAAGCTTGATAACAACGCTGAGCTTGCTAAGTTCTCAAAGACTCTTGAAGAGGTCTGCGTTAAGACCGTTGAAGAAGGAAAGATGACCAAGGACCTCGCGCTCTTGATCTCAAACGATGCTCCGTATCAAACAACGCAGCAGTTCCTTGCTTCCATCGATGAAAACTTGAAGAAGGCAATGGCTTAATCGCCATCTAATATGGCTGCGAACCACGGCGTTCTTGCGCTTGTAGGTTCCGGTGAGTATTTACCAGTAATGCAGGAGTTCGAAACCGGACTCCTGCATTCTGCTTTTTCTCGTGGAAAATCCAACACCTTCGTTCAGATTCCAACTGCCTCATCGGAGGAAGGTGAGGATCGCCGTCTCTTCTGGCAGCGCCGCGGCAAAGAACAATCGGATCGCATCGGTAGTGAATGCATCTATCTGCCAATCCACGAACGCGAAGATGCCTTTAACCCTGAATTTGTAGATGCGATCAAAGGTGCGGGTTTGATTTATTTCTCAGGTGGCAACCCTCATCACATCGCAGATGTCTTTAAGGGCTCACCGCTTTGGGACGCAGTCGTCGCTGAGTGGGAGAGCGGCTCATCGCTTGCTGGATGTTCGGCTGGAGCGATGGCATTTGGCGGAACCATCATGGGCATTCGCAAATCAAGTCATAGCGAAGGACTCAATCTCTTACCCGATATCGAAGTAATTCCGCATTACGACAAGATGCTGGGATGGCTGCCCGATCGCGTCGCCTCATTTATTGCGCGCGCAGGTGCCGATACAACTCTCGTTGGCATTGATGAGAACACAGCGCTCTTCCACGATGGCACCTGGAAAGTCACGGGCGCAGGTCGTGTGCATGTTCTCCGAGGGGTACTAGAAATCAGCGATTAGGTTTAGGCTCGCGCCATGGAAATGGAAAAACTCTTAAAGCACATGGCCTGGGCAAATGAAGGAATTCTGACCAAGGTCAGTCAACTTCCCTATGAAGCGCTCGATTCTTATGTGGTTAATCCAGAATGGACTGCGCGAGAGATAGCGAGACATATCGCAAGTTCTGCAACTTGGTATGGATGGCGCTTACTCGATAAAAGCGGTTTCACCGAAGCGGATCATCAGGAGTGGCAGCGAAAATTAGATCAGACAGAGATCCCACCTGCCACATCAAAGGATGTGCTCACTTCAATTGCATATGCCAAAGCAGCAGATTCTGTTCTGCTTGAGGCAGCTCGACAGCCAGAAGGTGATGTAGAGCGCGAGTGGAAAGGCGCAATAATTGTTCGAAAGCGCTCAACGATTCTCTCGCAGGCAGTCCACCACGCCACCGAACATCGCGCTCAGCTAGTTTCGGCGCTGGAATACAAGGGTTTCACAACAATCAACCTTGATGATTACGACCTCTGGAATTACGCCGACACAATCGGAGAATAAGTTGGATTATCTGAGATTTGTTCTGGATACGACGCCGTATATCCTGCTTGTGCTCGAGGAGAGATAGGCGCTTGACGTTGGCGTAAAGGTTGCTGAAAGATTTGCGCTCCCGTGAATGGAGGGCTTCCAGCTGCACGTCGCTACCAATGATGTTGTTGCTTTATTGAGGCAGCCACCGAGACGTTTTGAATTGATAAAGAAAGTGACTCGTCCTTCGGTTCCCACGACTGTCGCAGTCACCGTAACTGGCGTTCGATATGAAGCCACTTGTGCATTTCCCGCCAGAGAAATCGTGATTGATGTTGGAGATCTCGTTGTGGTAATTGACGCAGAAGGAGATGAAAGACTTGAATTTCCATAACTGTTTGTCGCGTAAACTCTAAAAACATAACTCGTATCGGGAGAGAGTCCCGTTACGGTTATTGTCCCGGAACCAGATTGAGTGATTGTTGCGGTTCGAGAATCAGGTGTAGAGATTGCTGTGTAGGCAGTGATTGTGTCGCCATTGTTGTTCGATGGTGCAGAGAATGTTATTGAAGCAGATGTTGGTGAAAGCATCGTTGCAATACCAATTGTTGGTGCATCAGGTGGACCAACTAAGATTTGAATGGTAACGGAGCCATCTCCGGCATTGAAGTTTGCAGTCATCGAAGTATTGGAGCCCGAGACAAAAGATCCGCCGCCACCTCCGCCTTCACGATCAAAGCCTCCACCAGGAGTGGAATCGCCTCCGCCACCCGAATAGCCTCCGCCACCTCCAGGACCCCAAGTAGAGCCTCCGCCCCCACCGAAACCACCAACGGCGCCATGGTTATTCGTGCCAATTCTTATTCCACCAGCGCCGCCATTAAGAAAAGATTTTCCGCCTGAGTTTGTAGCAACAAGAGAGTTAGCAATTCCATTGCCTCCATCCCCAGTCATTCCACCGCCTGATGCACCAGACCATGCCTCAGTGGGCGCGGCACCGCCGAGACCATTAGAACCTCCAGCAACAACCCCATCTCTACCAGCGGTACCGTTGTTTGTATTTGTACCTCCGGTGCCTGTCTTATCGCCCGTTGAGCCAGACCCTGCACCTCCGCCGCCACCGCCTGCGACAATGAGTGGTGAATTTGATGATGTGGCTACGAAGGTTCCACCTCCGCCTCCACCACTTGTGTTATTTGCGCTGAGCCCACCAATTTGTCCAACGAGAATCTTGATTTGATCGCCCTGAGTGAGAGAGATATCAGCTTGAACTCTCGCACCGGAACCTCCTGCAAATGGAGTAGTGCCGCCGACGCCTCCGCGCGCACCAAGAGCAGTGATGCGATAGCTGCCAGTTGAAGGAACTGTCCAAAGTTGGATTCCGCTTGAAGTTGAAAAGTAAGAAGAGTTAGATGCCCACGCAGCACTGCTATATGCGCTGGTGCAATTAGCGGTAGATGGCCCACTTGTTCCACTCGCACCGCATGGAGTGAAAGTGTGAGAGGTAAATGAATATAAACCTGCTTGCGCGCTCTCGATAGAGATAATCGATGCAGAAAAAAGGGTCATAATCGTGACAAATATTCTGAGCATTTTCTTCATCAATCTTCTCCTCTCTTGAACTTGAAAAAACCGGCCGTAGGAAAATCCTACGGCCGGTCCATCATTCTTAGTACTTAGTTAATGCGTGCACCGGTTGTTGCATCGAAGAGATGAACAGCGTTAGCAACGTTAGCCACAGTGATTGTGTCACCTGGCTTTGGTGGGTTCTTTGGATCCCAGCGAACGATTACCTGTGCGCCTTCATCTGTGGCATTTGCGAACTGAACATTGGTATCAGCTGGCTTTCCATAGACGAATGCATCTGAGCCAAGTTCTTCAACAACTTCAACGAGAACGTGGAAGCCGCTAGATGCTGGTGTCCAACCTTCTGGGCGGATACCGACGATGACTGATGAGCCAGCTGATGCAGGAACATCAATGTTGAGATCGCCCATCTGAGCCTTGCCGCCAGATACTGGAGCCTTGAGCAGGTTCATCGCAGGTGAACCGATAAAGCCAGCAACGAATGCATTAGCTGGCTTGTCGTAGAGGTTGCGAGGTGTATCTACCTGCTGGAGGAGACCATCCTTAAGAACTGCAACGCGATCACCCATGGTCATCGCTTCGACCTGGTCGTGAGTTACATAAACAGTTGTGATGCCGAGGCGGCGCTGAAGCGCTGCAATTTGGGTACGAGTTGCAACGCGGAGCTTTGCATCCAAGTTTGAGAGCGGCTCATCCATCAAGAAGACCTGTGGTTCGCGAACAATTGCACGACCCATTGCAACGCGCTGACGCTGTCCACCTGAAAGTGCCTTTGGCTTACGCTCGAGGTATGCCTCAAGATCGAGCAACTTTGCTGCTTCGCGGACGCGCTTGTCGCGCTCTGCCTTATCAATGCCAGCGATCTTGAGCGCAAAGCCCATGTTCTCTGCCACTGTCATGTGTGGGTACAACGCATATGACTGGAAGACCATTGCGATATCGCGATCTTTTGGAGCAACGTTTGTGACGTCGCGATCGCCGATGAGGATACGTCCGCCGTCGATCTCTTCTAGGCCGGCCAACATACGAAGTGATGTTGATTTACCGCAACCTGAAGGTCCAACGAGAACGAGGAATTCACCATCTGCGACGGTGAGGTTGAGCTTATCTACAGCAGGATTTGTGGTGCCTGGGTAGATGCGTGATGCATTTTCAAAAACGACTGATGCCATTTTTCATACTTCCTTATCCGGGCAGGTACGTGCCCGACGGTCCGAGGGTAAGGCGCTGGCCGGTTGGCCAACGGGGCAAGGTTATCTCCCGCGTGGACGTCGGGGGAAGTGGCTCGCTATAGTTCTCGCACTATGGACAGTGGCCCCTCGGGTTCTATATTCGCCCCGATTTTTCTCGTAATCTCCCTCATCCTCCTCGGTTCTCTCTTTGTGGCAGCCGAGATTGCCTTGATCTCACTTCGCGATAGCCAGGTGCGTCAGGTCGCCCTCCGTGGCCGCCGTGGCGCCAAGGTCGCCAAGCTCCACTCCAACCCCAATCGCCTCCTAGCGGCGGTGCAGGTCGGTGTGACTCTCTCTGGATTCCTCTCTGCTGCATTGGGCGCTGAGAAGCTCGGGCAATTTGTGATTCCATGGCTAGAAGAGCGCGGGTTCTCAAATAGCAGTGCAAATATTGCATCGATTGTCGGAGTCACTTTGATCATCGCCTACTTCTCATTGGTTTTTGGCGAGTTAGCGCCGAAGAAGATTGCCCTCTTTCGCGCTGAAAGCATTGCGATGTGGTCAGCCGGAGTAGTTGATCTCGTTGCAAATATCTTCCGCCCCATCATTTGGTTGCTTTCTAAATCAACCGATGTTGTTGTCCGCATCTTTGGTATCGATCCCAAAGAGGCGCGCGAACAAATGTCAGAAGAAGAGCTTCTCGATCTCGTGACCGGACATGCCGCTTTATCTGAAGAAGAGCGAGATATCGTGGAAGAAGTCTTTAACGCATCCGAACGCCAAGTCCATGAAGTAATGGTTCCACGCACCGAAGTTGATTTCATCGATGGCTCACTGAGTATTTCTAAGGCAATTGCGCTCGCATCCGAGAAATCACATTCACGATATCCGGTTGTGCGCGGTTCATCCGATGAAGTCATCGGCTTTATTCACGTGCGCGATCTCATCAACCCATCTCTAATAAATTCGCAGGCAAAGATTCAAGAGCATTGCCGCAACATTATGTTCTTACCTGGCACCAAGGGAATTCTGCCGGCGCTGACCGAGATGCGCGCACAGCGCCAACATTTAGCGATTGTGCTCGATGAATACGGCGGCACCGACGGTATCGTCACAATGGAAGACCTGGTTGAAACCCTGATCGGCGATATCCGCGATGAATACGATGGTGACGAGCAGGAGCTTTCACTCCAATCGGCGACGGGCGATTTTGAAGTAGATGGTTTGACGTCGCTGGAAGATTTGGCTGCCGATGCTGCCATCGATATCCCAGAGGGTCCTTATGAAACTATTAGCGGATTTGTCATGCACTTCCTTGGTCGCATTCCGGTTGAGGGAGACCTCGTTAACCTCAATGGAATTCGAATCACCGTACTTTCTATGGAGGGCAAACGAGTAGGACGGCTATTAATCTCTCGCTAGCCTAAAAGCCATGCGAGAATGCGCCTATGAGCAAGAAGCGCGTCCTCTCTGGAATCCAGCCCACTAGCGATTCCTTCCACCTCGGCAATTACCTCGGTGCGGTTAAGCAGTGGGTCGAACTTCAAGATGGCCACGATGCCTTCTATTGCATCGTTGATCTCCACGCGCTAACTGTAGAAACTGATCCGGCGTTGTTGCGTAAGCGCACTTTGATGTCAGCTGCTCAGTTACTCGCGCTTGGAATCTCACCAGAGAAATCAACGCTCTTTGTTCAGTCACAGGTTCCACAACATAATCAATTGGGTTGGATTATGGAGTGTATGACCGGCTTCGGTGAAGCAAGTCGAATGACTCAATTTAAAGATAAGTCTTCTAAAGCAGGCGCGGATGCTGCACGAGTCGGATTATTTACCTATCCGATGTTGATGGCTGCAGATATTTTGCTCTATCAGACACATCTTGTGCCAGTAGGTGAAGATCAGCGCCAGCACATCGAACTCACCCGCGATCTTGCCGGTCGATTTAATGCCCGATACGGAGAGACCTTCCAGATTCCAGAAGGATTTATTCTGAAGCAAGGTGCAAAGATTTACGATATTCAAGATCCAACATCAAAGATGAGTAAGTCATCTGGATCTGGTGCAGGACTGATCGACATTCTCGATGCCCCAGAGGTAAATATGAAGAAGTTTAAGAGCGCAGTGACCGATGCCGGTCGAGAAGTTATATTTGATGCTGCCGAAAAGCCAGGTATCAGCAATCTCCTCACCATCCACTCAGCGCTCTCGGGTACATCTATCGCAGACCTTGAGAATGAATTTGCTGGAAAAGGTTACGGTGACTTCAAGTCGGCTGTGGCAGAGGTAGTTGTTGAGTATTTCCGCCCTATTCGAGAAAACGCACTAGAGCTCCTCAATGATGAGACCCATCTGCTCTCCATTCTTCATCAAGGTTCTGAGAAAGCTCGCGAGGTTGCACAGGAGACACTCGAATCAACCTATAAGAATCTCGGTGTGGTTCGCTAATGAAAATTCGCGCTCTTCTCGTATCCGCCGTGCTGGGAGCGGTAGCACTTGTAGGCGCACCAGCACAGGCTGCCAATCTGACTATCGGAATCGCTTACGACATCGGTGGCCGCGGTGATCGCTCATTTAATGATGCTGCAGCGCTCGGTTTAGCGAAGGCACAGAAGGAGTTCACCTTTGCGGTCGAGCCAGTCGTAACAGATGGGTCGAGCGCAGATCGTGATCGCCGAATCAGAGCGTTAATTGCTAAGAAGTGCAATCCCATCATTGCAGTTGGCGCCGGTTACTCCGCCACACTACAGGGATTGGCGATTGAGTTTCCCAATACACAATTTGCCATTCTCAATGACGCATCAATTGATGCACTTAATGTGACCTCATTGATCTTTGCAGATTCTCAAGGAGCTTTCCTAGCTGGCTTTAGTGCGGCCATGGTGACTAAAACTGGCAAGGTAGCGATGATTGCTAATGAGAATCAAGCAGACCTTTACCACAACGGTTTTCTAGCCGGTGTTGCTGAATCCAAGAAATCCGTTACTCCGATGGTGAAGTACGTCAATGGATCATCCGTGACAGCTACCAAACAGGCGATGGACGATGGTGCAGATGTAATTTTTGTTGCCCGTCCTGGTTCCAATACCGAAATTTTCTCTAGCATTGTTGCCCACAATGCAGCGAAGTCAAAGTCGAAGAACTTTAGACAAGTCGGTCTCATTACTACTGAGCCAGATCAGTACGTGACTGTCACATCAAAAAATAGAAGGATCATCTACGCCACGGTTGTGAAGCGTGTAGATAAGGCGATGTATGACGTAATCTCCAAGGCTGTTTCAGGTACCCAATACCTCGATGTCTTAGATGAAGCTGTCGGAATCTATGGCCATCGCTATACAGTCAATAGTGGAGGAATCGCCTTTACCACGTACTTACCCGCGCTCACAGCGTTGACAGCTGATATCAATCGCGCTGCCGTTGTTGCTGCAAAATTAAGCAGATAAGAACTTCTTCAAGGGGTCACGTAATTCATTGAGCAAATTTTCAGATTCTTCAGCGCTCTTTGTAATGACTTCGATGTAACACTTCATCTTCGCCTCAGTTCCAGATGGGCGAATAATGATGCGCATTCCACCATCGAGCCAGATGCGGAGTCCATCGGTAGGTGGCAGGCCATCGGTGGGAGCCGCTAGATCATCAATACTAGAAACTTTCCGTCCAGCGATCTCACGTGGCGGATTCGAGCGTAAAGTCGCCAATAGGCGAGTAATTGCACCCATATCGGCGACTCGAATGGAGATTTGCTCGGTGCCATGGAATCCGTGGCGGTCCCAGATCTCTTCGAGAAGATTGCTCAGCGTCAGACCTTCTCGTTTAAGGTCCATGGCAATCTGGGTTAAGAAGAGCGCGGCAGAGATGCCATCTTTATCGTTCACTGTCTCAGAATCAACTGCGTAACCAATCGCTTCTTCATATCCGAATGCAAGATCTTCAATTTTTGCCAGCCACTTAAATCCAGTAAGGACCTCTTTGAAGTCAACCCCATAATATGCGGCAATTTTTCGCAGGGCCGAAGAAGAGACAATTGAATTACCCATCGTGCCGCTTGGGTGCTTGCGGGCAATCCATTCACCGAAGATGACCCCAAGCTCATCACCGCGCAGCATGCGCCATCCAACTTTCGGATCATTAATTGCAGCAGCACAACGATCCGCATCAGGATCATTTGCTATCACCAACTCCGCACCAAAATCTCTCGCTTTAGCTAGCGCCAAATCGATAGCTCCTGGCTCTTCTGGGTTTGGAAACGCCACTGTGGGGAAATCTGGATCTGGCGTGCACTGCTCATCTACGAGAATGAGTGTTGCAAATCCAGCATGATTAAAAACTCGCTGCATGACTTCAGTTCCAACGCCATGCATGGCTGTGTAAACAACTTTGATATCGCCGGGACGAGGTGCCAATTGAATGGTTCGCTCAATGTATTCAGAGATTACTTCTTCGCCAAGGACGGTCCATTTCTTTCCTCGGGGGAGTGACTTTAATGAAGTAATTGCCGCAATTTCTGCTGCGATATATCCATCGGTCGGATTGATAATCTGAGATGCCGCGTATTCGATGCCATCTGCTTCTGGGCCGATATAGACCTTGTAACCATTATCCTGCGGTGGATTATGGCTCGCAGTCACCATGATTCCGATATCGCAATTTAAACGAGATGTCGCAAATGCAAGGACTGGAGTTGGAAGAGGACGCGGCAAAATATAAACATCCATGCCCGCGCCACTTAAAATCTCGGCAGATTCAATTGTGTAATCCTCAGAGCCGTATCGAGCATCGCGCCCGATTACAACTGACTTCATCCCACGTTGCTTCATATACGCGGCAAGTCCGGCGGCGGTGCGACCTACCACGGCTCGGTTCATGCATGAAGGACCGGCGCCAATCGGACCTCGAAGTCCAGCAGTTCCGAATTGGAGAAAACCACTAAAGAGGGGAGCGAGAGAGGCCTCATCGCCAGCATCAAGGAGAGCTTGCAGATGCGCCGCGGTGACCGGATCTGGATCGTCGGCTATCCATGCTTGAACTTCAGCGACCAAATCAGAATTCATAGAGGGAGGTTACGCTGCTTAGAGAAGTTTTGGAATAACGTTCTTCAGGAGTTCGCCCATACGGCTAGCTGCTGCTTTGCCTGCGGCCACAACTTCTTCATGGTTGAGCTTCTCACCAGTCATGCCAGCTGCCGCATTTGAGACAAGTGAAATGCCGAGGACTTCTGCTCCCATCGCATGGGCAGCAATTGCCTCTGGGACGGTAGACATGCCAACAAGATCTGCGCCGATAGTGCGCATCATCAAAATCTCTGCCGGTGTTTCATACGTTGGTCCACGGAAATGCACATAGACACCTTCTTGGAGCGAAGAATCTTCTTTACGGACAATCTCGCGAATTCTTTTGCTATATAAATCGGTGAGATCAACAAAAGTTGCACCTGATAACGGTGATTGCGCCGTCAGCGAGATATGGTCGCGAATGAGAACCGGCTCACCAACTTTATACGCTGCATTAATTCCACCAGAGGCATTGGTGAGAACGATTACTTTGCACCCTGCCTTCACTGCGGTACGAACATTGTGAACAACAGGTTCCATACCTTTGCCTTCATATAAGTGGGTACGACCAAGGAACACGAGTGCGCGGAGCGATCCGCCTTCATGCTTGAGTTCATAGGAGCGAACTTTTCCTGAGTGGCCTGCAACTACTGGTGCTTGAAATCCAGTGAGCTCGTGTGCATCGCATTCGTATGCTGCTTCACCTAGCGCATCGCATGCTCCGACCCAACCAGAGCCCATGACCAGCGCTACATCATGCGTTGCAACACCAGTGCGAACTGCAATCTCACTTGCTGCCTGCGCAGCTGCCGCCATTGGATCTGAATAGAGAAGTTCGGTTGAGGTCATGCCTCAATAATCTCACAGAGTATGGTGCCGCTCGAGACAGTCTCACCTACAACTGCCTTGAGGTTCTTAATCACACCAGCCTTGTGAGCATTGAGTGGTTGCTCCATCTTCATCGCTTCAAGCACGATAACGAGTTCTCCGGCCTCGACGTGTTGTCCTTCTGCGACCGCAATTTTGACGACCGTTCCCTGCATCGGGCTTGGCAATCCATCGCCTGATGCCCCGCCAGTTGCCGCCTGCTTTGCACGGTGGCGCTTTACGACTGGTTCTGGGGCATGGACGAGAATCTCAAATCGCTTACCGTTGACTTCAGCAACGAGCTTCTCGGCCGCTGCCTTCGTTTGAACTTCAAGAGATTCAGCTGCATATGCTGGAATCTCATTGACGAATTCATTCTCGATATAACTTGTATATACCTTGAAATTCCCGGTGTAGTTGGAATCTTCCAGGATTGCACGGTGGAATGGAATAGCAGTGGCAAGGCCTTGAATCTCGAATTCGGCAAGTGCACGGCGAGAGCGTTGGATTGCCTCTTCGCGAGTTGCGCCAGTGACAATTAACTTGGCGAGCAGAGAATCGAAATTTCCTCCAATGATGTCACCTTTACGGAAACCTGCATCGACGCGAACGCCAGGGCCGGTTGGAATCTGCCACTCTGTAATGCGACCTGGTGCAGGTAAGAAAGAACGACCTGGATCTTCACCGTTGATGCGAAATTCAATAGAGTGACCACGAATAATGGGATCATCAAATCCAAGTGCCTCGCCCATAGCAATTCGGAATTGCTGGCGCACCAAGTCGATACCTGTGACTTCTTCTGAGACTGGGTGCTCTACCTGAAGGCGAGTATTGACCTCAAGGAAGGAGATTGTTCCGTCGAGTCCCACTAGGAACTCGCAAGTTCCTGCTCCGACGTAACCGGCTTCCTTCATGATCGCCTTTGAAGAGCGATATAACTCGGCATTCTGTTCATCGGTCAAAAACGGTGCAGGCGCCTCTTCTACCAATTTCTGGTGACGACGCTGCAGAGAACAGTCACGAGTAGATACAACAACAGCGTTTCCAAATTTATCTGCCAAGACTTGAGTCTCGACGTGACGAGGTTTATCGAGGTAGCGCTCCACAAAACATTCGCCGCGACCAAAGCCAGCAATCGCTTCACGAACAGCTGAGGCATAGAGCTCAGGAATCTCTTCGAGAGTGCGCGCCACCTTGAGGCCACGACCACCGCCACCAAAAGCTGCTTTGATGGCTACTGGCAATCCATGTTCTTTCGCAAAGGCAACAACTTCTTCTGCGCTCTTCACCGGATCTTTTGTGCCAGCTACTAAAGGAGCTCCCGCAGCCGCGGCGATACGACGCGCTGAGACTTTATCGCCAAGTGCGCTAATTGCAGCAGGTGATGGACCGATCCAAATCAAACCAGCATCGATGACTGCTTGTGCGAAATCCGCATTCTCCGAAAGGAATCCATAGCCAGGGTGCACGGCATCTGCCTCTGCAGTTTTCGCTAGCGCAATAATCTTTGGAATGTTGAGGTAGGTATCTTTTGCAACCGTACCATCAAGTGAATAAGCAAAGTCGGCGCTCTTCACATGGAGAGCGTCACGATCTTCCTCGGAGTACATCGCCACTGACTCGAGACCGTGATCCTTACAAGCGCGGATGACACGGAGCGCAATTTCGCCTCGGTTTGCTATCAGAACGCGTTTCATTGCATCTCCTTTACCTGCGGCCAAGAATATCCAAGTTGCTTCATCGCTTT
>CAZNEQ010000019.1:0-18549 GCA_964572265.1 uncultured Candidatus Planktophila sp. | reverse complement strand
TTTGGGAGCAGGAGATCGGGAGTTCGAATCTCCCCGCCCCGACCAGTATTACCTGTAGTGAGTTCTTTTGATTAACCCATAAAGATGTAGTTGTGAAATAAACCAATAGACAAACAGGAGTCACTAGTGAAGAGCAACGTCGAGACACTTTCACCAACACGTGTAAAGATTTCAGTAGAAGTTGCATTCGAAGAACTCAGCCCGTACATCGCTGATGCATACAAGAAGCTCGCGTCACAGATTAACGTTCCTGGTTTCCGCAAGGGCAAAGTTCCAGCAGCGATGGTTGAACAGCGCGTTGGTCGCCCAGCAATTCTCGATGAGGCTATCAATGCAGCGCTTCCTGAGTTCTATGGACAAGCAGCTCGCGAGCACACACTTCTTATCATCGGTCGCCCAGTTGTCGACATCAAGGAATTCAAAGATAACGAGAAGCTCGAGTTCACTGTTGAGGTTTCTGTTCGTCCAGAAGTAACACTTCCAGATTTCTCAAAGATCACAATCACCGTTGATAACGCAGAAGTAACTGATGCAGATATCAACGAGCAGATTGACGAACTCCGCGCTCGCTTCGGCACACTTCACACTGTTGAGCGTGCAACCAAGAACGGTGATTTCGTTACTGTAGATCTCACAGCTCGCATCAATGGTGAAGAGGTCGATGGCGGCAAAGCAAATGACATTTCTTACGAAGTCGGTTCAAACCGCATGATTGATGGCCTCGATGAGGCGCTCATCGGTATGTCAGCAGGAGATACCAAGACATTTACAACTCAGCTCGTCGGTCAGCAAGATGGCGAGACCGGTGATGTCTTTATCGCACTCAAGGTTGTTAAAGAGCGCGAACTTCCGCCGGTAGATGATGCATTCGCAAAGCTTGCATCTGAGTTCGACACTATTGAAGAACTTAAGAAGGATTTCACAGGACGTCTTACACGTTTGAAGAAGCTCGAGCAGGGTGCACAGGCTCGCGATCTTCTCGTAGAGAAGTTGCTTGCTGACCTCACAATCGAAGTTCCGGATGATTTGGTTCTTGAAGAAGTAAATAGCCACCTTGAGGGCGAAGGTCGTCTCGAAGATGAAGTTCACCGCGCAGAGGTTGATAAGGAAGTCCGTGACTCAATTAAGTCAGAGTTCCTCCTTGATTCAATTGTGAAGGCGGAAGAAGTTCAGATCACAGAGGTCGAACTTACTGAGTACCTCGTTCGCATGTCACAGCGTTATGGAATGGCTCCTGAACAGTTTGCTCAGGAACTCCAGAAGGCCGGTCAAATTTCGCAGGTCATCGCTGAGGTGACTCGCGCCAAGGCTCTCGCCTCTGTGCTCGGTCGCATCTCAGTAGTCGACAAGTCAGGCGCGAAGATTGAACTCGAAGATCTCCGCACCCCTGCCGCCGCTGCAGCTGAAGCATCTGCCGAATAATCTTCCGCAGAACCTACCTCCAGAACCTTCCCCCAGAACCTTTAGCCGATAGCGAACACGGTCGATTTTGGCCGTAATCTCTCATATTTGGGAAGCATTTTCGGCGCGCCATTGTTAAGGTCACTACATGCATTGCGCATCCTCCGGATTTATCGGGGGGCGGCGCTCATAGTCGGAAGGAAGTACCGTGGATTTAATTACCCCACAGAACAGATCAGCAGCAGAGACTCCACTCGGTTTAGGTGACCAGATTTATAGCCGCCTACTTCGCGAAAGAATCGTCTTTCTTGCTGGCGAAGTTCGCGATGAGATGGCAAATCAGATCTGCGCACAGTTACTTCTCCTCTCTGCCGAAGATCCAGAGAAGGACATCTACCTTTACATCAATTCACCTGGCGGTTCTATAACAGCTGGTATGGCGATTTATGACACCATGCATTACATCAAGAATGATGTGGCAACAGTTGCAATGGGAATGGCTGCATCAATGGGTCAGTTCTTGTTAACGGCTGGAACAAAGGGCAAGCGTTATGCAACTCCACATGCACGTATCTTGATGCACCAGCCACTCGGTGGAATCGGCGGAACCGCAACCGATATTCGTATTCAGGCAGAGCAGATGGCGATTACAAAGCAAACCATGTCCGAACTCAATGCCAAGCACACTGGTCAGCCGATAGAAAAGATTATCGCTGACTCAGATCGCGATAATTGGTTTAATGCCAAGGATGCTCTCGAGTATGGATTTATCGATCACATCGCAACAAGCGATGGTCAGATTGCTGGAGGTAAGTAGCAATGAAGCACATTTCAGATTTCGAAGCCCGTTACATTCTTCCAACTATCGAAGAGAAGACCGCTTACGGTTTTAAGCGCCTCGATCCATATACAAAGTTATTTGAAGAGCGCATCATTTTCTTGGGTCAAGGAATTGATGACACTGTGGCAAACGATGTCATGGCACAGCTACTCACACTCGAATCAATGGATCCAGATCGCGATATCTCGATTTACATCAACTCACCAGGTGGTTCATTTACCGCGCTGACAGCAATCTATGACACGATGCAATTCGTTCGCCCTGATATTCAGACCATCTGCTTGGGTCAGGCAGCATCAGCTGCAGCAATCATCCTTGCTGGTGGCACGAAGGGAAAGCGTTATGGCCTCGAGCACTCACGTATCTTGATTCACCAGCCTTCATCTGAGGGTGGAGGACAGGCATCTGATATCGAAATCCAGGCACGTGAAATCTTGCGTATGCGCGGACTTCTCGAAACGATGCTCGCAAAACACTCCAATAAAACTATTGAGGAGATTGAGAAAGATATCGAGCGCGACAAGATTCTTACCGCTGCCGAGGCAGTGGAGTACGGAATTATCGATAAGGTTATGGCTTCACGAAAGGCAAAGCCTTCCGCGTAAATAATTTAGAGTAAAGGACCGGGTGCGATGCTAAAGAAACATTTCGCACCCGGTTCTCTCTTTTCTTATGCGGCATATCGAAATCTCTGGATCTCAGCAGTTCTTACCGTGGTGGCAATGTCTGCATTTCCTATTGCAGTTGCTGTCACCGTCCTTGATGCTGGAGGTAGCGCAACAACTCTCGGATTGATTCTTGCTGCACGAGTTCTCTCCGGCGTCTTGCTATCGCCAATCGGCGGAGTCTGGGCAGATCGCCTTCCACGAAAAACCGTGTTGATTCTTGCAGACGGTTTCCGTGCAGTAATGGGAAGCACGATGATTTTTTTCGATCCGACCAGGATTTCAATGTGGATTCTTGGAGCAATTGTCGTTCTCATGGGAGTCAGTGATGCTTTTGGATCGCCAGCTTCGCAAGCGATTATGCCAAGCATCTTGCCGGATCATTTGCTTCCAGCAGGAAACGTAGCAAAGGGAATCGCACAGAAAGGTGGAACCATCGCTGGCCCAGGAATCGCAGGTGTCATTGTGGTTTCGCTCGGCACTCATGCAACATATGTAGCTTGTTCGCTCTTCTTCCTTATTGGTGCTGCAATCCTTTTTCGTATCAAGGAGAACTACACACCTCCGGCCCCAGGAGAAGAAACAAAGTTCTTTGCTGACCTTAAGGATGGCCTGATCATCACTTGGAAGTACAAGTGGATTGCAGCGATGATTGCCATGGCATCTGTGCAATTGATGATGGTGGTTGGAACAGAAAATGTCTTGCTACCTGTAATCACAAAACGCGATTTCAATACTGCTTCGGTCTATGCAACCGCCGCTGCCCTCTTTAGTTTGGGTGGCGCCATTTCTGCAATCATTTCGATTCGACTGAAAGTGAAATATCCAGGGCTAGTCTGCGTAACCGTCTGGGGGCTCTTTATCTTCGCTCCGCTCGTTCTCGCCTTTCCGGCTTCGAGGGAGATGATCTTCGTGGCATATCTCATCGCCGGATTCTCGGTAGGACCATGGGAAGCTTTCTGGAGTACGCAGGTTCAACGTGAAGTTCCAGCAGAGTATCAAGGTCGCGTTTTCAGTATCGATTACATGGGATCCGTTGGTTTGATGCCATTAGGTATGGCGTTGGCAGGACCATTTGCCAATCTCTTTGGCGAACGACCACTGCTCATCGGCATCTCAATTTTCCACTTACTTATCTGCGGACTCGTACTTCTGGTGCCCGGAGTAAAAGAGATGAAACAGCCGGATGAGCGGAGCGATTCCGGAACGAAAAACTAGCCGAGTTCACCTATAGGCGAACAAAGTCAGGCTTGATTCACGCCACATCAAAGGTCGGCGAAAACTATATTTACACCCATGTCCACACGAATTGGCGAGGCTAACGACCTCTTGAAGTGCTCCTTCTGCGGCAAGACCCAGAAGCAGGTAAAGAAGCTCATTGCAGGTCCGGGTGTTTACATCTGTGACGAATGCATCGAACTCTGTAACGAGATCATTGTTGAAGAACTTTCAGAAGCCAACACACTTGGTCTGGCCGAACTTCCAAAACCACAATCTATTTTTGAATTCTTGGATCAATATGTAATCGGTCAAGATCGCGCGAAGAAGTCACTTTCTGTCGCCGTCTACAACCATTACAAGCGAGTCCAGTCAGGCGAGACTCGCGGCGACGATGGAATCGAACTCGCAAAATCTAATATCTTGCTACTCGGTCCTACGGGTTGCGGTAAGACTCTCTTGGCTCAATCACTTGCACGCATGCTCAATGTTCCATTTGCAATAGCAGATGCAACTGCGCTGACCGAAGCTGGTTATGTTGGTGAAGACGTTGAGAATATTCTGCTCAAGCTCTTGCAGGCTGCTGATTACGATGTGAAGAAGGCTGAAACCGGAATCATCTACATCGATGAAATCGATAAGGTGGCGCGTAAAGCAGAGAACCCTTCAATCACTCGCGACGTATCGGGTGAAGGCGTGCAGCAAGCGCTTTTGAAAATTCTTGAAGGCACTGTTGCATCTGTACCACCGCAGGGTGGACGTAAGCACCCTCATCAAGAATTTATTCAGATTGATACGACCAATGTTCTCTTTATCGTCGGTGGTGCTTTCGCCGGTCTCGATAAAATTATTGAAGCGCGCAGCGGTTCAGCAGGCGTCGGCTTCAACGCCGAACTCGTAAGTTCAGAACAGAAGAACCGCAAAGATGTTTTCGCAGATGTAATGCCAGAAGATCTCCTTAAGTTCGGAATGATTCCTGAATTCATTGGGCGTCTACCGGTAATCACTAGTGTTGAGAATCTTGATAAAGCTGCGCTGATGCAGATTCTGACCGAGCCTAAGAATGCCCTCGTGAAGCAGTATCAGAAGCTCTTTAACCTCGATGATGTAGATCTCGAATTCACGCCAGATGCCCTTGATGCCGTGGCAGAACTTGCACTTTCTCGTGGCACCGGCGCACGTGGACTTCGCGCGATTATGGAGTCAATCCTCCTTGGCGTGATGTACGAAGTCCCAAGCCGCACCGATATTGCAAAGGTGATTATCGAAAAGGCATGTGTCGAAAGCAATGCGCCAGCTACCTTGATCGAGCGCACGGGTGATGTTCCAAAGCGCGCATCTCGACGCGAGAAGAGTTCCGAGGAGAAGAGCGCCGCAAGTTAATTGCGGTCACAAGTGCAAGCACTTTGACCTGGTTGGCTCACGCTAGACTGCGCTCCATGACGAAGCGCGAACTCGCTCCATCCTTTGTACCTGCCGATATCGAGCCACGGCTCTATTCGCATTGGCTTGAATCCGGCTACTTCACAGCTGACTCATCCTCACCTAAAGAGCCTTTTACTATCGTCATCCCGCCACCGAACGTAACCGGCAACCTCCACATTGGCCACGCGCTCGATCAAACGCTGCAGGATTGCTTGACTCGCATGAAGCGCATGCAGGGATATGAAGCGCTATGGCTGCCAGGTATGGATCACGCTGGAATCGCAACCCAAAATGTTGTTGAGAAGCAGTTAGCAGCACGAGGTCTCACTCGCCACGATCTAGGTCGCGAAGAGTTTGTGAAGAAAGTCTGGGAGTGGAAGGCGGAATCAGGCGGACAGATCCTTGGACAGATGAAGCGTCTTGGCGATTCTGTTGACTGGTCTCGTGAAGCATTTACGATGGATGAGAACCTTTCGCAGGCAGTTCTCACAATATTCAAGAAGCTCTTTGATGCAGATTTGATTTACCGCGCAGAGCGAATCATTAACTGGTGCCCACGTTGTTTGACAGCTCTCTCTGACATTGAAGTTGAGCATCAAGACGATGAAGGTGAATTCGTATCAGTCCGTTATGGCGATGGCGAACAGAGCATTGTTGTTGCAACAACTCGCGCCGAGACGATGATGGGCGATGGAGCAGTCGCAGTACATCCAGATGATCCGCGCTACCAGCACCTCATCGGAACCGAGGTTCTCTTGCCGCTCGTTAATCGCATGATTCCAATCATCGCTGATGAACTCGTGGATCCCGACTTTGGAACTGGTGCAGTAAAAGTCACGGCCGCACATGACCCTAATGACTTTGAAATGGCAGTGCGCCACAACGTTCCTTTTGTTGTCATTATGAACGAACACGGCATCATGGATGGCACAGGCACCGAATTCGATGGCATGGATCGTTTTGAAGCCCGCGTTGCAGTAGTTGCGAAGTTAAAGGAACTCGGTCGTGTTGTCGCTGAAAAGCGCCCATACATCCACGCAGTCGGACATTGCTCACGTTGCGATACAACGGTTGAGCCACGTCTTTCCAAGCAATGGTTTGTGAAGGTTGCTCCCCTAGCAAAGGCGGCAGGAGATGCAGTTCATGATGGTCGAGTAAAGATTGAACCAGAAGAACTTGCACCACGTTATTTCGAGTGGGTCGATAACATGCATGACTGGTGTATCTCACGCCAGCTATGGTGGGGCCATCGCATCCCTGTGTGGTACGGACCTAACGGTGAAGTAATTGTTGTCGGACCTGGCGAGAGCGCACCAGCAGGTTATGAGCAAGATCCCGATGTACTGGATACCTGGTTCTCATCCGCGCTGTGGCCATTCTCAACTCTTGGCTGGCCAAACAACACAGATGATTTGAAGAAG
The DNA here is from genome assembly GCA_964572265.1 of uncultured Candidatus Planktophila sp. Classification (GTDB taxonomy): domain Bacteria; phylum Actinomycetota; class Actinomycetes; order Nanopelagicales; family Nanopelagicaceae; genus Planktophila. The sequence continues at coordinate 11,578 of CAZNEQ010000019.1, read as the reverse complement.
TTCTATCCAACAAGCGTGCTTGTTACTGGTTATGACATCCTCTTCTTCTGGGTTGCTCGCATGATGCTCTTTGGTTTATTCGCTATGGATGGAACCCCGCCATTTGGAACCATCGTCTTGCACGGTCTTGTTCGCGATCAATTCGGTAAAAAGATGTCCAAGTCCAAGGGCAACGTGGTTGACCCACTTGAGTTTATTGATAAGTACGGAGCCGATGCGCTTCGCTTTACATTAGCTCGCGGATCTAACCCAGGTAAAGATCAGGCTCTTGCAGAAGATTGGATTGCAGGTTCTCGAAACTTTGCCACCAAGCTCTGGAATGCAACTCGCTTTGCCATGATGAACGGCGCAACAGTAGAGGGCGAACTTCCACCGGTTGACTCGCTCAATGCAATCGACAAGTGGATACTCTCTCGCCTCTCTGAGACGATCGCTGAATACAGCGAGCTTCTCAATACCTATGAGTTTGCACGAGCGAGTGAGGTCGTTTATCACTTCGCTTGGGATGATCTCTGTGACTGGTACCTAGAACTCTCCAAAGAAGCCTTTGCATCCGGAAATGCGCAATCAACTCAACGAGTTCTTGGACATGTTCTTGATCAGCTCTTCCGTCTACTCCATCCAATAATGCCTTTCATTACTGAAGAGCTATGGACCACATTTACTGGGGGAGAGACCTTGAACACTGCGCAATGGCCAATCGCCAATGCGGCTCACCTCGATAAGTCTTCGGAAGAGTTAATTACACAGTTGCAACGTGTAATTACAGAGGTACGCCGATTCCGTAATGATCAAGGTGTAAAGCCAAGCCAGAAGATTCCTGGTCGCTTTATCGCGCCTGCTGACGTTGCAAAGTACTCATCGGCGATGGCCTTCTTGCTCAAACTCGAGCTTGTTGAATTCACCGCAAGTGCATCGGTTGAGATTGGCGCAATCAAGTGCGAACTTGATCTCTCTGGCGCAGTTGACGTAGTTGCAGAGCGTGCTCGTCTCGAGAAAGATCTTGCGACAGCAAAGAAAGACCTTGCTACGGCAGAGGTGAAATTAAATAACGAGGGCTTTATGGCCAAGGCGCCAGAGAACGTTGTTATAGAAATCCGCGAACGTCAGGCAGCAGTCACCGCTGATATCGAACGAATCACTGCGCAGTTGGCAGCGTTAAAGTAATGAGCGTAATTACTCCAGACGATCAAGAGCGCATTGATGCTATCGAGAAAGCATTGCTCAAGCGATGGCCGGAAACAAAGATTGCACCAACGCTAGAACGAATCTCAGCGCTCGTTGATGCGCTGGGCTCTCCGCAATTGACCTATCCAACGATTCATGTTGGTGGAACAAACGGTAAGACGACGACCGCACGAATGATTGATTCATTGCTATTTGAAATGGGACTTCGGACCGGGCGCTTTACCTCACCTCACCTTGAAAGTTATCTCGAGCGAATCTCCATTAATGGCCAGCCAATTGATCCGAAAGCGATGATTTTCTCGTACAACGATATTTCTGCATATCTCGACTTTATGGATAGTAAGTTTGATACCCCTATCTCTTTCTTTGAGGCAATTACCGCCCTTGCTTTCGCCGCCTTCGCAGAGCACCCGATTGATGTGGGTGTCATCGAAGTCGGCATGGGCGGCGAGTGGGATGCTACAAACGTTGTGGATGCAGATGTTTCAGTGATTATGCCGGTGGATTTGGACCATACCGAGTACCTAGGCTCAACAATCGGTGAAATCGCAAAGACCAAAGCAGGCATTATCAAAGAGGGTGGTTACGTTGTGCTGGCACAACAACAGCCCGAAGCTGCCGTTGAATTATTGAAGAGAGCAGCAGAAGTTGGTGCTGATGTTGCGCGCGAAGGCCTTGAATATGTAATCGAAAGTCGTGCGCTTGCAGTGGGCGGTCAATTGCTCACGATCAAAACACCAAAAGACACTTATGAAGATATTTTCTTGCCGCTTCATGGAAAGCACCAAGCCTCCAATGCGGCAGCTGCTCTCGTGGCGGTGGAAGCGTTCTTCGGCGAACAAGAACTTGATTACGAAGCGGTGCTCGCCGGTTTTGCAAATGTGCAATCCCCAGGTCGCTGCGAGGTATTACATCGTGATCCGACAATAATCATCGATGCCGCACATAACCCTCATGGCGCCAAGGCGCTCACTGAGACCATACAAAGTGAATTTTCCTTTGATGAAGTCATCGGAATCTTTGCCGCCATGGGCGATAAAGATGTTGAAGGTGCACTAATTGAGCTTGAGAAGGTAATGGATTCGGTCATTGTGACCAAGAATTCCTCTGCACGTTCGATGTCAGTTTCAGATGCAGAAGCGATAGCTTCCAAGATTTTCGGAGCAGAACGAGTTTTCTCAGCCGAGACTTTAGATTTAGCAATTGAGAAAGCGATTAAGGATTCTGTTCGACCACTCAGCGAAGACACTCTCGGAATTCTCATCACAGGTTCTGTTGTCACAGTTGGAGAAGCGCGGTCAATCGTCCGCAAGCATTTCGCAAAGGAATCTCTGTAATGCGCGTTCTTGGATCCGCAGTCTTGGTGATGGAGTTCTTCATCATGGGTTTTGCAATGCTGATAGCAAAGAATCATGAACCATCCACCATTGTTTTCGGCGCTGTAATCGCCATTCTTCTTCTGCTCACACCTGGCCTATTGAAGAAGAAGGCCGGCTGGATTCTCGGTTCGCTCCTTCAGCTCGTAATGACCGCCTATGCGGTAGTTGTGCCCTCGCTGGCCATAATCTCCCTCCTTTTCAACGGGCTCTGGATTGCGGCCATCGTTGTAGGGCGAAAGGGGGAGGCCATCCGAGCCGCCCTTATCGCTGAGGCGGAAAAATCTGGTGGCACAGAGGGGTCCTAACCCCCAATAGAATGGCCATGTGAGTACAACAGAGAAAACACTTGTCCTTGTAAAGCCAGATGGGGTTGCCCGAGGTTTGGTCGGCGAAATCATCGCGCGTATCGAACGTAAGGGTTACACAATTTCGCAGTTGCGCATGTTGCACGCTGACCGTGCGCTACTCGAACAACACTATGCCGAGCACCAAGGCAAGCCATTCTTCGAACCACTCGTCGAATTCATGATGTCTGGACCAATCGTTGCCTTGGTCGTAGATGGAAACCGAGTCATCGAAGGTTTCCGCAATATCGCAGGAACGACAGATCCAACGGTTGCTGCTCCCGGAACAATCCGCGGCGATCTCGCACGCGATGCAGGTACGAAAGTTACACAAAATCTCGTTCATGGCTCAGATTCACCAGAATCTGCTGCGCGTGAAATTTCAATCTTCTTTGGAGGTAAGTAATGGCTAGCAAGATGTCTTTCATCGGTCGCGATATGGCGGTCGATCTCGGAACCGCAAACACACTCGTTTATGTTCGCGGTCGCGGCATTGTTCTCAACGAGCCATCAGTAGTTGCTGTGAATCAAGATACAGGTGGAATTCTCGCTGTTGGTATCGAAGCGAAGAAGATGATTGGTCGTACTCCAGGAAACATCGTGGCGATTCGTCCACTGAAAGATGGAGTTATTGCCGACTTCGATACAACAGAGCGCATGCTCCGTTACTTTATTCAAAAGGTGCATAAGCGCAGTTATCTCGCGAAGCCACGTATCGTTGTATGCGTTCCTTCAGGTATCACCGGTGTTGAACAACGTGCGGTCAAGGATGCAGGTTATGCAGCCGGTGCTCGCAAGGTTTACATCATCGAAGAGCCAATGGCAGCTGCAATTGGTGCTGGCCTTCCTATTCACGAGCCAACCGGAAACATGGTTGTTGATATCGGAGGCGGAACCACCGAAGTTGCTGTGATTTCCCTTGGTGGAATTGTTACAGCGCTCTCAATCCGTGTTGGTGGAGATGAGCTCGATCAATCGATTATCAACTGGGTAAAGTCCGAATATTCACTACTTTTGGGTGAGAGAACAGCCGAAGAGATCAAGATGGCTATTGGATCTGCCTACCAATTGCAGGGTGAGAACGATGCAGAGATTCGTGGTCGCGACCTCGCGACCGGTCTTCCGAAGACAATCGTTGTAACAGCTGCCGAGATTCGCAAAGCGCTCGAAGAGCCAGTGAAGCAGATCGTTAATGCTGTTAAGGGAACACTCGATAAGTGCCCACCAGAACTTTCATCAGATTTGATGGATCGTGGAATTGTACTCACCGGTGGAGGAGCGCTTCTTAAGGGTCTTGACGAACGCCTCCGTCGCGAAACGGGAATGCCAATTCATATCGCTGACCGTCCACTCGATGCAGTCGTTGAGGGATCTGGTAAGTGCATTGAAGAATTCGAAGCCCTTGAAAAGGTTTTGATTTCCGAGCCACGTCGCTAAAGGTCTCACAACGTGCGTTATGGCGGCGACAGTCGCGGTCGCCTTTTACTCATCGTCCTTATTGTTACATCGCTCTTTCTGATCACTCTTGATCTGCGCGGTGTTCAAGTAATCGAGGGTATTCGCACGGGAACTCAAACAGCGCTTACTCCAGTTCAAAAAGCTGGATCTTGGGTTGTTTCGCCATTTCGCAATTTCTTATCTGATGTAACCCACCTTGGTCGCACGCGCAACCAAATTGAGAAATTGAAGGCCGATAATGATGCGCTGCGTCAAGCACTTCTCAATCGAAAAGTAGCTGATGCTGAGTTAAAGCAGTTGAAATCAATTTTGAATTTGGCAGGCAACGGTGGCTTTAAAGTTGTCGCAGCTAAGGTGATCTCACAAGGCTCAAGCACCTCTTTCTCACAGACCATCACTATCGATGCGGGGACAAATTCTGGCATTCGATCCAACATGACTGTGATCTCTGGTTTCGGCTTAGTGGGTGTTGTGAAAGCTTCATTTGCAAATAGTGCAATCGTGCAATTGGCTTCAGATCCCGCCTTCCGCGTAGGCGCACGTATCGCCCGCTCGCAGCAAATTGGTATTTTAAGCGGCCAAGGAACCCGCAAAGGCATGCTGCAACTCCTTGATAACACGCAGGAAGTGAAGGTTGGTGACGCAATTTTGGCGCGTGGAAGTAACAACGGACGCCCCTTTGTCCCAGGCGTTCCCATTGGTGAGGTAACGGCAGTTGATAACTCAGCTGGCGCTGTCACACAAACAGCCGATGTAAAGTTTTATTCAAATTTCGCCACGCTCGGAGTTGTCTCTGTTGTCGTAGCAGCGCCAAAGACAGATCCACGTGACGCTCTCGTACCTGCAAAGCCAACACCCACACCAATTCCAACTGTCACTGTGACCGCCTCACCCAGCCCATCGCCATCCAGTAAAGGTTAAGTTGCGATGATCTCCCGGAGATTTCTCCTCTCATTTCCAATCTTTCTCGTTATCTATTTACTGCAAGAAGGATTTGTGACTCAGATGCGTCTGCCTGCGGGGGGACTATCAATCATGTTGGTCTTTACCTTGGCATGGGCATCGATGAGCACTCCAGAAATCGGTGCACTCACCGGCTTTGGTGCTGGCTTGTTAATGGATCTTTCGCCAACAACACCCGGACCACTGGGTCAATGGACGTTGATTATGATTCTGGTTTCCTTTGTACTTTCATTTCTTTCTTATGGCGATGACCATGTGCGTGCTAATCCACTGAACATCGTTTTTCTTGTCATTGGCGGTGTAATTGGTGCGCAGATTTCATTTGCACTCCTTGGCTTCCTCTTAGGTCAAGAGCTGGGAAGTTTCACCCAAGTTCTAGTGGTCAGTGCAGGTAGCGCGTTCTGGGGAGGGGTAGTAACACCACTTCTTCTTCCCATCATCTCTCGCTTGCACGCAATGGTCTTCGGAACGGTTTCGCGCATATGAACCAACGTTCCCGACTTTCATTAATCTTCCTTCAAATTTTTATTGCATCACTTCTGGCAGCGCTTCTAGGCCGCTTGTTCTATCTTCAGGTTGCAGCTGCTCCGACCTATAAGAACGCTGCTTTGAGTATTCAAAGTCGCGATGTCGTGACCCCAGCAACGCGAGGGCTGATTGTTGATTCTTCAGGAGTGCCACTAGCGCTCAATAAGGTGGGTCTCGCAGTTACTGTCGACCGCACAAAGATAGATAAGCAAGAGGATAAAGGCGAGGCAGTTCTTCAAAATCTCTCAAAGTTACTGGCTTTGAATTTTGCAGATGTCTGGCAGCGCACACGTCTCTGTGGTGAATTACCGAAAGGCAAGAAGGCAGGCTGCTGGACTGGCTCACGTTTTCAGCCAATTCCCATAACAAAAGAAGCCGACCCGCAAATTGCACTTCAAATCGTGGAACGCTCAGATAAGTTTCCTGGAATCTCAGCAACACCGGTAGCAATTCGCGCGTATCCAGGAATCGCTGGGGTGAATGCTGCGCACCTTCTCGGTTATGTAGGACCACTGACTGATTACGAACTTTCAGGGGCAAGTGGACGTTCCTACTTTAGATCTGAATCAATAGGTAAGGCTGGGCTTGAAGTCAGATATGACGCATACCTACGAGGTACGCCCGGAATTAAAACCGTGATTGTTGATAGAAAAGAAGCGGTCACAAGTACTAGTCAAAATACAAAGCCTATTCCGGGAAAGCATTTAGTCACAAGTATCGACATTCGTCTACAAGCGTCAGCAGAGAAAGCACTTGCCGATGCGGTTCGGCGCGCGAAAGCTGCTGGTCGTTATGCAGATGGTGGCGCAGCGGTTGTTATGGATTCCACTAATGGAGAGATTCTCGCACTCGCTTCATATCCCACTTTCGACCCTAACTCATTTGAGAAAGGTCTCACTGTTGCAGAGGCAGAGCGACTCTTCAGTGAAAAATCTGGAGTCCCGGCGCTTAACCGTGCGCTTCAAGGGCTCTATGCTCCGGGATCAACTTTCAAGGCCGTCTCTGCGATTGCTGCTTACGATGCCGGTTATTCCATGAAGAAAAATTATGCCTGCCCTGCAAAGGTAGAAGTGGGAACTCAAGTCTTCAACAACTTCGAATCGAAATCTCGAGGCTTTCTCAACATGAAGGATGCAATGGCGGTCTCTTGCGACACCATTTGGTATCAAATTGCCTTTGATGAATGGCTCCGAGATGGTGGATTAAAGCCAAAACCTAGCGCCAATGATTACTTCTTTAAAGCTGCAGAGCGTTTCCAGATGGGGGAGAAGACTGGCATTGACCTTCCTTCAGAATCCAAGAGCACACTTGCAGATCGAAAGTGGAAGAAATCTTGGTATGAGCAGAATAAAGATTTCTACTGCAATTATTCAGAGCGCACTACGAAGGATCAGCAAACACCTTTCTTGCTTCTTTTAGCAAAAGAGAACTGTCTCGATGGTGACAAAGTCCGAGCAGGCGATGCCGTTAACTTCTCTATTGGCCAGGGTGACACTGCTATCACTCCGATCAAGTTAGCGCAGATGTATAGCGCTATTGCTAATGGCGGAACCATTTGGAAGCCAACTGTTGCCAAAGCCATCGTAAACAACGATGGAAAAGTCTTGAAAAGATTTGAGAGTGAGAACCTTGGGAATATCGGTGTTAATCAAGAGATGATTACCTTCTTGCATGATGCACTCCATGAAGTCACCCTCACTGGAACATCTGCAGGTCTCTTTGCATCATTTCCGATTGCAACTTCAGGTAAGACTGGAACTGCACAAGTTTTTGGTAAGAACCCAAACGGACGACTCAAGGATGACTCATCCTGGTATGCCGCATTCGCTCCTACCGCTAAACCTCGATATGTGGCGGTGATGATGGTGAGCCAGGGTGGTTTCGGTGCAAGCACATCAGGTGCTGGCGTAAAAAAGATTTACGAAACACTCTTTGGAGTAAAGGGCGGCAAGGTGGATGTAGCGGCATCATTATTCCCAAGCGGTAAGCCGCCGGTGAAGATTCCTAAGATTTCACCCGCTACACGTCCAGCAGGGGAGAAGAAGAAATGAGCATGCTCATGAATCGCAATCCCTATCGCCGATCACGAAAACAATCTGCATTTTCAGGCTTCGACCCAATTCTTACAGGCGCTGTATCAATTTTGCTTTTTATAGGGACTCTTCTGGTCTATGCGGCTACGCGTGATTGGTTTGCAGCTAATGGCCTGGATCCTGAGTACTACCTTAAACGTCACGTCATCAGTATTGCAATCGGAGTAATGCTTGCCTGGGGTACAACTGTGATTGATTACCGAATACTCCGTGCTTACACACCAATTCTCTGGGGGCTAGGCGTCCTCGGATTGGCATTTGTTCTTATTCCTGGACTTGGCGCCGAAGTAAATGGTGCGCAAGCGTGGATTCCACTCCCAGGTGGTTTCCAAATTCAACCAGCAGAGCTGGCGAAGATTTCAATTATCGTTGGAATATCCATGTTGCTCTCTGAGCGTAAACATGATTCTGATGAGCCTGACACAAAAGATGTTCTCCGAGCCCTTGTGGTTGCTGCGATTCCAATCCTCCTAATTCTTTTGCAGCCTGATATGGGAACAGTTTTAATTATTAGCGCCTCAGTCGTTGCAATTATTGGCACATCAGGTGCCCCTACTAAATGGGTAGTTGGATTATTAATTGTTGCTGTTGCAGGTGGAATTATCGCCACTAAAGCTGGAGTGATTAGTGAATATCAATTCAAACGTCTCCAATCTTTTGTGGATCCCAACGCAGATTCACAGGGAGCTGGATACCAATTACGTCAGGCGCGCATCACGGTAGGTTCCGGTGGATTTCTTGGTACAGGTCTCTTCGATGGTCCACAGACAAATGGTCGCTTCGTCCCAGAACAACAGACAGATTTTATCTTCACCGTTGCTGGAGAACAGCTTGGTTTCTTAGGGAGCGGATTTATTGTTCTCTTATATTTCGTTATTTTGATGCGAGCATTCGGAATCGCACGAAGATCGACCGACCCCTACGGGCAAATGGTCTGTACAGGAGTGATTGCATGGTTTGCTTTTCAAACGTTTGAGAATATTGGAATGACTCTTGGATTGATGCCGATGACCGGTGTGCCGCTGCCATTTATGTCCTATGGTGGTTCAAGCATGTTTGCTAATTTGATTGGCTTTGGCCTCCTGCAGAACGTCCACGCTCGCCACCGCGGATAAATCCACGCCTGTTTTGGCAAAAAATAGGATATTTCACCCCGCCTCTGCCATACTTACCTCACATCTTGAGCGCGGCCAGCGATCCATATCGCGCCTTGCCGCTTAAGACCAGAAGATTTTTCACCAGGATTAATCAACTTAGATTTTGAAATGAAGGTATTTACATATGGCTATCGAGCCAAAAACTCCCCGCAAAAGGGCTGTTAAAAAGTCGTCTAAAAAATCTCTCTCAGTGTCCGAGCCAAAGAACGCCATTGAGGTGGCAGGGGTTCCAGATCAAGTTGCGACTTCAGAGGTTGCGTCTGCACCGAAGACTCGTAAGAAGGCTGCAGTTCCAGTTCCGGTATTCCAGGCGCCGGTGGCTGACAAAGCTCCAGCACGTGCGCGTAAGGCAAGTGCAAAACCGGCAAAAGATGTAGAAGAAAAAGAAATTAACACCTCTGTTGCCACATATGATGCTGATGCATCAGATTCGGATTCAACTGAGAAAGATTCTGAAAGCCGCTCATCTCGCAATCGCCGTCGCCGTCGTGGCGGCCGTGGTCGCCGCAAGCCAAATGGCGTTGAAGGCGAAGAGGGATCAACCGATTCCGAAGATTCAAATGAAGATTCTGAAGAGAGCACAGATGCAGATGGCACAACGCACCGCCGTCGCCGTCGCCGTCGTGCGACTGGTGAAGGAGTAACACCGGGCGAGGTCATCGATGAAGATGGCGTTGTCACAGTTGTTAAGGTCCGTGAAACTCGCGAAAAGACCGAGCGTCCAACTCGTGAGCGTTCGACGCGTGATCGCAATAACCGAAATTCACGCGATCGTGATCGCGGAGGTCGCGACCGTGATAACTACCGCGAGCCTTACCGTCGTCGCGGCACAATCCTTACTGATGCAGATTTCCTCGCACGACGTGAAAATGTTGATCGCGAAATGGTTGTTCGTCAGATTGGCGATCGCATCCAGATTGCAGTGATTGAAGATAATGTGATGGTTGAGCATTACGTCAACCGTAATGCCAACGTTTCATACGTTGGAAACGTTTATCTTGGTCGTGTACAGAACGTGCTTCCTTCGATGGAAGCTGCCTTCGTGGATATCGGAAAGGGTCGCAACGCAGTTCTTTACGCAGGTGAAGTGAACTGGGATGCTGCTGGAATTTCTGAGTCAGAGCCTCGCAAAATTGAGATGGTTCTCAAGACCGGTCAGCCAGTATTGGTTCAGGTAACTAAGGATCCAATCGGCCAAAAGGGCGCTCGTCTTACTAGCCAAATCTCTTTGCCAGGTCGCTATGTTGTATTCGTACCAGGCGGAGGAATGTCTGGTATTTCAAAGCGCCTTCCAGAGTCAGAGCGCACTCGCCTTAAGGCGATTTTGAAGAACCTTATTCCTGATACAGCTGGCGTAATCGTACGTACGGCGGCTGAGGGCGTGAGCGAAGAAGAGCTCACCGCTGATGTCGAGCGTTTGAAGGCGCAATGGGAAGATATCTATCAGAAATCCGAGAACCCAAACTTCCACGCACCAGCACTTCTGCTCTCGGAGCCAGATCTTGCAGTGCGCGTTATTCGCGATATCTTCAATGAAGATTTCCGTAAGTTAACAATCCAGGGCAACGAAGCATGGGAAGAGATCAGTTCTTACCTCGGTTCAATCGCTCCTGAATTATCACAGCGTCTTGAGAAGTATGCAGGCAATGGCGACTTGTTCGCTGATTACCGCGTTGAAGAGCAACTTGCTAAGGCATTCGATCGCAAGGTCTATCTACCATCAGGTGGATCACTGGTTATCGATCGCACTGAAGCGATGGTTGTCATCGACGTTAACACCGGTAAGTTCATCGGTAAGGGCGGAAACCTGGAAGAGACAGTTACCAAGAACAACTTGGAAGCTGCTGAAGAAATTGCACGCCAACTTCGCCTACGCGACCTTGGTGGAATTGTTGTTATTGACTTCATCGATATGGTTCTCGAATCTAACCGTGAAGCAGTACTTCGTCGCCTCGTTGAATGTCTTGGTCGCGATCGCACTAAGCATCAAGTTGCTGAAGTAACATCACTCGGTCTCGTCCAGATGACACGTAAGCGCGTTGGACAGGGACTGATTGAAGCTTTCTCAACCACATGTGATTCATGTAATGGCCGTGGAATCCACGTTCATATGGATCCAGTAAAGATGAAGGCGCCAATGCCACAAGTAAATTCTCAGAGTTCGCATCACCCAGATGTAGAGGAAGAGGCGGCCACCGAGCACGAGTTCCACGAGACCTTGAATGATGAGGTTCCAGGGGAATCCGAGCCTGATGCTGTGACCACACCGAAGGGCAAGCGTCGCCGTCGCGCCGCTAGTTCCGGGGTCATAACAGCCTAAATTTGAGCCAATTTGACCCTAAGGGTGCGAAATCCGTATCCTTAGCGTCTGCCCGAGGCACCCCCTCAGGCGTAATCAGTTAAGAAAATTGAGGTAGAAGCGTGTACGCAATCGTAAAAGCTGGCGGTCGCCAGGAGAAGGTAACAGT
>CAZNEQ010000018.1:0-18692 GCA_964572265.1 uncultured Candidatus Planktophila sp. | reverse complement strand
GACATTGAGTTCTGCGATGAAGAAGTCTGGTTATGCATCGTCGAGTGATTCATGCCGTCTGTGTCAGAGGCATTGTTATTGCTCACCACTATGAGGAGAATAGTTGCCACTAAAGCCGCAATTACTCCAGAGAGAATTCCAGTCTTCCTATCGATATTGATTTGCATGGCTGCTCCCAAAAGTTTCAGGTTCTGCTGTAACTCTACACTCGTTTTGAAGAGGACACTCAATAATCTGAGTCAAAGCTTTAGGGAGAGGCCAATTCTACTGAGCATGAGTTTCTCTTCTAGCGCAGGCGAGAGATGGCTTACGTAACTTTCAGTAAAATGCCATTGATCGAAATAGGCGAGTTTATTTGAAATTACCACTGGACATAGCAGTGCTGTACAGGCCCACCGAACAGTATCGATATAGATTCCGGAGACAGCCTTTACTGCAGCCGCTTCAATCTTATTGAAACGCGCATTGTCTGCTTGGGTTCGACCGGCGGCGCACAGAGCGAGATTTGCTCTAGGTCGGCTTATGCAAGATACGGGATCTTGACTCAAACTCGGATTATTTCCGATGACAATCAAATTTTTGGAGAGGATGGAGAGATTCTTGAGCGCCAGTGGAAACTCTCTCTCCCACATAAACGGTGTATCGAAATCCGAGATTTTGCCATTAGCTACGGCAGGTTTCCATTGGTCCGTAACAATGATCGCTTGGGGCTTCAATTCCTTAATTTGAGGCAAAACTTTATTTTGCCATTGTACGCACTCATCAAATGGCCTATTGAGCTGATAGCTCCAGACGGGCACTTGAACAATTGGGCAGGCAAGTTTTGCGAATAATCTAACTTTAAACTTGTTCTTCTTTCCAATCACGTCTAAGGCACTCATCCACATGGAAGCATGAGAATCTCCATAAATTACCACGAGTTTAGAGGAAGTCAGATCTCCACCTTCACAAATAGGGGTGTCAGTAGAAGGAAAATCCACTGAGCAGATTTGGTCAAGCCATGGACTCTTATCGTTCCTAGCATTAAGAATATTCTTCGCCACAGCAGGCGGAAGTTTGCTGACTTTTGTTGCCGCCTTTACATCGTTAGCGATCTTTGCATCAAGAGAAGCTGCCTGGACGGGGTTAAGGTTTAGCATCAGAGCAGTTGCCATGACAGTGATGATGATGATTTTCTTCATTGTTTTCCTATCGCTGTGTGGTGAGAAAAAAGTACGATGCTGCAAGAGAGATAGTCGTCATTGACACGACGATTGCGAGAATTGGGTGCTTTAAGATTAAATTGGAATTTCTGAAGGGTCTCTCAATGCAAAAATGTGAGACTAAAGTTGCTATCGCCGTGAGTAGTACTACTTGGATAATACTTACGATGCCGAAATCGGGGTTTATATTCTTGACGATAATCAAGAAGGGCCAGTGCCAAAGATAGATTTGGAAAGATACATCTCCTACAAAGCTCATAAGACGCCCATTGAGAAGATAAATATTCTCTTGGTCAGCTCGACAGAGAAGATAGATCGTAACGGCTATTACCGGCAAGGTGGTCACACGTGGCCATTGCATACCGGGGGTAATTAGGATTGCCGAAATCATCAGAATGGATAGTGTGGCGAACTCAAGGGCGCGTGATATACGAAATTTCTTGCCAACAAGTAAAGCTAGCGCACCGGCAATCAATTCCCAGCTTCGCATTAGTGTGTTGAAGAATATAGGTTCTCTACTAATTTCGCTGAAATAAAGCGCAAGTGACAACGTTGAAATTGCAATCACTGAGAGAACAAGTATCTCAAATCCGGCTGTAATCTTTTTTCCCTTGAGGGCAAGAAAGAGCAATGGCCAAAATATGTAGAACTGTTCTTCTATGGCGAGCGACCAGTAATGCTGAAGTGGATGCGACTGCTGGCCGGTCGAGAAGTAATCTAAAGATTGGCTTTGAAAGAAGAAATTGCCGAAGAAGATCGTAACCCAGCCAGCACCCTCTTTGAAATCATTTTCGGCGACAATCCCTAAGAAGTATCGAGTCATTAGTAACGTAGCTAGAATAACAAATAAGGCACTGGGGAGAATTCTGCGAAACCTACGAACATAAAAATCACGAAGAAAAGTCTTTGGATTAGTAATGTGTAGGCGGAGCATCTGTCCGGTAATGACGTATCCTGAAATTACAAAAAAGATATCTACGCCGATAAATCCACCGGGAACCAAATCTGGTGCAAGATGGCCCAGAACAACCAGGATGACAGCCCAAGCGCGCAAATTTTGAATATCTTTGCGGTTCTGGGCAGTGACGGGCATTTAGATCACGATTTTAGACTCGGAAAAACCAGAATTTGAGAAGTTGGGGGAGTTCAACTGAAGGACTGCATCACCGTATGCCGCCCGAGTCATTGGATCCCAGTTAACTGAACAATTTTCCATGGTGAGGTCCGAAACATTAATGACTTCAAAGCCGTTGTGTTTCCTGTGTAATACCGGTTCAATTCCGTTTGGCCTCAAATCAATTCGTGAATCCCATTTAGATTCCTTGCGGATGTTAACTTCGACATTGCGATACGTCACGCCTTGAATCAACTCGGGCCTCGCGGCGTAGTTGAGTATTCCGGCCTCAGTCTGACAAGTGATGTTTTCAAATATGATGTCACGAACAAAGCCCTCATATGTGCGTTCGATATTTCCATCTGTACCTTGGATTGGATCGTCCCATGAGAAGGCTGTCACGTGAAGTGCTTCGCCGTGACCCCACCACATGTCACTAAAAGTGCGGGTGTGGACGATTGAATTTGAGAATCTAACGTTCGAGATTGTTCCGCCCTCACGAGCCCTTACGGCGAATCCACGATGAGAGTCTTTGACGATGCAGTTACTTACTAGGACATTCTTAATATCTCCGACAGACTCAGTGCCTAGGGTGATTGCACCTGAAGTCGACGTCATAATGCAATTATTGATCAAGACATTTGCAACGTCTCCGTATTGAGCAGTCTGAGAACATGATTTGAGCGAGATGCAGTCATCTGCAGTGATGAATTCACAATTTACAATCCTGACATTTTGGCAGCGATCGATATCAACGCCGTCCGCATTCGGAACCATCAAATCTGTGAGAATCCTGATTCCATCAATAAGAAGCCCATGGCAGCCCGTTGTGCGCAAGGCCCAGAACGCAGGGTCCTTAATCGTAATATCCCGGATCGTGAGGTTCGAGCATTCAATCATGAAGATGGTAAAAGGTCGCTCAAGATATTGATCACGGCCACCGAGAGGTCCGCGCATCTTATGTATGTATTGACCGCGCTCAGCTATGAAATTATCGGAATTTCCATCTATTGTTCCATCACCACTGATTCGGGAGTTATGGGCTTTATAGGCGGAAATAAATGCTCTTTGAGGAAGCACGAACTCATCTACAGTTCCCTCAGTTAGATTCTTAATGTTGTGTTCTGATGTGTAATCATCATAATTGGAACTCGCCCGAAGGACCGCACCATTCTCCAAGTGGAGATCGACATCGGCCTTTAGTGAGATGCTGCCACTGAGATAAACACCGCCAGCAGGGATGATTACTTGACCTCCACCGGCAATCGCGACCTTTGCTATCGCTTCTTGAATGATTGCTGCATTGTTGAATCTCCCATCATTGCGTGCTCCTAAGTCATCAATCGAGATCTTCATGACTGATTTACGATTCGATTGTGAGACCAGAGAATTGCATCAATGTGCTTTGAAATCTCAAGGAGATCACTCTCATTTCCGGAGATTGTGAAATTATGTTCTTCACCTGGAAGCAGCGATACATTCTGAGAGTCAATTTGAGTTCCAAGAGCGATGATTTCAGGCAAAATTGAAAGCTCGTGAATGTATGTATTAGCGGTGACTGCAACATGAAGCTTTCCATCCTTCATTTGTGCGAAATGCTTCACTTCATGGCGTGGTGCGGAAACTGCAGGCTTAAGTGTGGTTCTACGTGAGACTCGAACCTCTGGTGTAGTTGCAAGGATAAAGCCTTCAAAATCTCCACCAGCGATCTCTGGAAAGAGCTCGACTCCCGGCGTGCGGTAAACGCTGTAACTATCAAGTTCAACCTCGAGCAAGTGTTTCGCCACCACCATGCCGGTCTTGTTGATGAGGAAGACCTCAACCCGAGGTGACCATTTCTCTGGGTGATCATTGAGGAAGGTGATTTGCGCGCCTTGATCGACTCGACCCACGATAAGAGTTCGTGGGCGGTAGGCAGCTTTCATCGCATGCCAGGCCAATTTTCTAAATCCAGTGAAGTCGAGGACTGCCCAACTAATTGCTGGCCACATATCGTTAAATTGCCAAAGGATTGATCCTGAGCAAGTTTCGTAGAGGCTGCGGAAGTGCTTGAGCCCAATTTCTACAGCCCGAGCCTGATCTAACGCAGCAGCGAAGTACCAGGCGTGGCCAGAAGTAGGGGGCACCGCAAATTCGCGAGAGAGTCCCGCGGCAATTTTGCTCATGCCGTCGAAAGCTCGCTGATAATAAGCAACCTCCGGGGTTGTCGAATCTAAATCATCTTTGCCAATTGCGCGAGTGAGCATTGACCAAGAACCTGGTCCATTAAAGCCGAATTCTGCGGCAAAAGATGGTTGGTACTGCTCGTAGCGCTCATAACCGGTTTCATTCCAAACGTCCCAAATATGGTTTGTTCCAGAATTGAAATTACGGACATCATCGGTATTGGTTGAGTAGGGAGATCCTGGAATGTATGGACGAGTGTTATCAATTGTGCGAAGGGTGTTTGGAATTGTTTGACGGTAGAAAGTTTCTCCCCATGGACGACCAGCCAAGTCTGGCTGCCATCCCCAGTGCTGAAATCCTTCAATACATTCATTTCCACCACACCAGATAACCAAACTTGGGTGAGCTGAAAGTCGGCGTACGTTCTCTTCAACTTCAGCAGCGACTTCCTCAAACATCTCCGGAGTCTCTGGATAGGCGGCGCAAGCGAAGAGGAAATCTTGCCAGACGACGATACCCTCTTCATCACAGAAGTTATAGAAATCCTCGGATTCGTAAATTCCACCACCCCATACGCGAATGCCGTTGATATTTACCTCAAGCATGTCGCGGATGCGTTGTTGATAACGTTCTTTAGTCACCCTTGTTGGGAATGGGTCATCTGGAATCCAATTCGCGCCACGAATCCAGAGCCGTTCGCCATTTACTTTAATCGCAAATAAGTTCCGTTCGCCGTTAATCGGAGAAGTATCGAGTTCAACCTTTCTAAACCCAATTCGCTTGCTATGAGTCTCCAGTAACTCACCTGAGGCATCAAGGAGATCAACTTCCACATAATAGAGAGGTTGATCGCCACGACCACGTGGATGCCAAATCTGTGCGCTTGGAGCCTTTATTACTTGGGTAATCTTTCCATCTAAAATATCAAGCGAACCAGCTTCAATTGCTGCGCCGCCATTGATTGGTATTAGTCGATAGCGTGCAGCGAGACCATCTAATTGACCCCGAAGCGGAATATCCAGTGAGAATTCTGGAGTGGAGTCTTCGACGTTAGGCGTAATGGCAACGTTGTCACAATAAGCTGTCTGCCAACTATGAATCTCAATGTTCTTCCAGATGCCAGAGGTAATTGTGATTGGACCCCAATCCCACCCATAGCTACAAGCCATTTTGCGCTGATAGTTGTATGGCATGTCATATGGACGCGGATACAGGCCGAGCGTTGCCACATGTTCTTCAGCATCCGTGAGCGGAGCCTTAAAACTCACTTCTAGTGCAAGATCGCCCACCTTAATCTCATCGCTCACATCGATTCGATATGAGCGATGCATATTCTTGGAATTTAGTCGTACTCGACCATTGATTGTGACTGTTGCAATGGTGTCTAGCCCATTAAAAATCAGATGCTTGTTGCCAGGCGTCAAATCCTTCTTAATAGTTGTAACGTACTTGCTATCTGTCTTCCAGAGCCAAAACTGGTCTTGTTCCTTGCCATTAATCGAGATGTCATCAATAAAGCCAGCAGCGATGAGATCTGTATGGACACAACCTGGAACGGTAGCGGGGAAGGAGGCTGGAATTGCCTTCTGAGTGAATTTCGTTGGGTCGTTTCGCCAAGCATTATGACCATCTTTTACCGGCGCAATATCCCAAGCATCAGGGCGAGGAGAAAGCGATAGTTGCCAATTACATGATAAGGCCTGTATTGAGTTTTTAGTCATCGCCCGAAGTCATCCTCTACTCGCTCGATATCGTCCTCACCAAAATAAGTACCGGTTTGAACCTCAACAAAGATAACTTCATCAGAGCCAATATTTGCAATGCGATGAAGCACTCCAATCTCAAAATCGACTGTAGAGCCAGCACTTAGAGTTTTATCTTCACCATCAATCGTTACTAGCGCAGTTCCCTGAACTATAAACCAGTGCTCGGCTCGTTTTTGATGGCGCTGATAGGAGAGTCGCTTGCCAGGGCCCACCCATATGCATTTGACTTTATGAGTAACTAATTCCTGAAGTACTTCATAACGACCCCAAGGACGTTCTGACTTTTCGAGTTCCATGATTTTTCCTAACCTAAAATAGCAAGCGCAGCACCGAGCACGCCTGCATCTCGTTCAAGCTCAGCCTTTTTGAGCTCGATATTACGAAGGAAGCTGATCGCCTTTGATTCTTCCTTGATGTGTTTTTGAAGCGGTTTCCAAAAAATGTCGCCGGATTGAATTACCCCGCCACCGATAACGACATGGTTGATGTCGAGAGTTCCACAGAAATTCACAATTCCAATAGCGAGAGCACGAGTACCTTGATCAATCGACGCTAAGGCCGCCGAATCTCCGAGGTTCGCTGATGCTGCGAGCTCAATAAATGAATCTGAATTTGATTTCCAGCCAAGTTCTTTTGCGATTGCAACCATTTGAGGACCGCTCGAGTAAGCCTCTAAGCAGCCGCTCCGACCACAAACACATTGTCGGCCTTCGAAATTAATCGAATGATGCCCAATAAAGCAAGAATTCCCAGATTCACCAGGGAATATTTTTCCATCGAGTACTAACCCTCCACCGATTCCGGTTGATACGACCATTCCCAACATATTTGCTAAACCACGACCTGCACCTAGTCTATGTTCGGCGTGCGCAAGAGCCAGCGCATCCCCATGGAGTACAACTTTATGATCTGGCGCCAATTCATTAGCCAGGGCAACAATTGGAAAATCTCGCCAGATTGAAATATTTACTGGGCTAATTGTTCCTGCCTTGATATCTAAAGGACCAGCAGAACCTATGCCAGTTCCAAGAAACTCTCCCTTGGCATTCTTTAAGTAGCGCTCACCTACTTCAGCAATACGATTCCAAAGCGCATTCGAGTCAGGAGCACTGGTTGAAATTTCCTCTTTCTCAAGGACCAAAAATTCGCTAGAAATTCGGGCAATCGCTACTTTGGTTGCACCTACGTCGATACCAAGGGCATAGCTGCTCATGATTCTTTCCTCTGAGTTTCCTCGTTATTTCGCATTTCAACCTTCATGATCTCAGTCCGATAGCTCTTATCTATTGGATTTTCAAAGCGTCGAAGAAGCAGTTCGGCAGAGAGGCGTCCTAGTCGTTTTGGATCGTGATCCAATGTGTCAATATTCAATAAATTAGCTGAAGGGAAGAGATCGAAACTCACGACTTTCACTTTGTTTCTAACAACACTAGATATTTGGCCCACGCCCATGGCAATTAAGTCATTTGTGGCGATAATTCCATCGATTTCTGGATGCTCAGTTAGCAGATTTCGTGCTGCGACAGCTGCTTCGTCAGAGGTGTGAATGTTAGTAACTATAAAATAATCCTTCGGTGAAAGTTTTCTACTTAGAGTTGCCTGTTTAAAAGCTTCGATACGCTCGGACGCGGTCCAGATACTGGTGGTATCAGCGATAATTGCAATTTTCTTACAATCTAGAGCCAAGAGATGATCAAGACAAGATTGGATGCCACCGCGGTTATCGACAGTTACCGAGTCAGCATCAAGGTAAGGTGCGGGGCGATCGGCAAATACAAAGGAAAATCCTCTTTTGCGCTCTTGGTGAAGGTGGCTGTAATCCTCTCCCGAAGGAACAATTATCAAACCCCTCACTCTTCTTTCTAAAAGAGATTCAATGAGATTCAACTCTCTCTCACCGTCGTCTCGAGCTGTTGCGATAATTAAGTCAAGGCCTTCTTGAGCCAATCGTTCTTCAGCTCCAGCAGCAAGCCCAGCATAAAATGGGTTGGCCAAATCAGAGATGATCATGCCGATAAGATTAGAGAGAGAACCAACTCGGAGCTCTCTTGCAATCCGATTAGAGCGATAGCCCAAAAGAGTTGCAGCCTTCTTCACGCGATCTGCCGTAGCACTGGAAACTTGGTGCGATCCATTCATGACACGGGATGCAGTCTTTATGCTAACTCCAGATATGGCTGCTACATCCGCAAGCGTTGGATGTGCAAGCGGATCGGCCGCCAAGCCCAAGTCCTTGGATTCTTTCATTGTAGTCACACTATCACTCGCTCAATCCGGAAGGCTATGTCCCCAATAAATTTCGGTGCTGTTATTGAAACCTTCTTTTCGGTGCTTTGAACGTTTTGGGAGGTCAGTTGAGTGCCTGTAAATGTATTGATGAAAGTTACTTTATATTTTCCATCTAGCTCAACAGGAATGGTTATTCGTCCACCCTTTGAGACAGGATCAGGAAACTTCTTCTGTATCTGCTTCTTGGTCTTTAGTGCGATGATTGCAGCATCTAGTAGCTGCTGTGTCTTTGCTGAGCGATCGAAATTGTTATGACGAATCCAGCCAAGGATAGTATTCGCAGATGAGAGAGTAAGTGTGGAAGTCATAGGAAGCCCCTGGGTCCTACTAGGCTTCATCGAAGGTAGATTTAAACCTGCCACCAATTTCGAGAGCCCTTTGGTATGTCCCCACAACTCAAGTGGATCAATGTAAATGTCCCACCACCAGTATGAAGCGGGACCTGCGAAGCCAACAAAGACGGCGGCCCATTGCGAATTATGCAAGTGAAGGCCAGTTGGATCTGTGAATGGATCCTCCGTTACGGTCCCTGATCCCATCTCGCCGACAAGTATGGGCTTATTGGGGAATGCGGCTCTAAGGACTTCAGCTTGAACGCCGAGAGATTTTATTGGGTCAGATGCATCATAAACGTGCGTAACAATGTAATCGAGGTTATCCCAGTTTTGGATGCTGGCTGCAGAAGACCAGGAACTAGTGCGGAGAGTGCGGTATGGGTCTGTTGCATCGAGAATGGCAGAAGACTTTGCAATCCAAGAAATTAAATCCTTCTCTGATATTGGTGTGAAGTTCACTTCATTCCACCATTCCCAGGTAAATAACGATGGGTAGGAAGCGTATCTCGCAACTAGGTAGTTCAATCTACGTTCCCAAAATCTCCAAGCCACCGAGTTCGTTGCAAACTCAGCGGCATTTGAAATTGGACCACCATTTGTAACGTTATACGGATTCGAGTACCACTCAGGATTCACAGATGAACTAAATGCCCCGTGGTTAATCAATACAAGGTTGATTCCGATGTTGTACTTGGCAGCAATAATGAAAATTTGATCCAAAATCCAAGCTCTATCTAGCCGCTTTGAATAGTCTCCAAGCCCAGTATCAGTCCATTCGATTCCGAGTGACCATGAAGCCATCCAGACTCGCGCAACATTTACGCCAGCCTTCGAAGCTTGCGAGAACCATTGGTTGTATTTCTCTATCTCTTCAAATCGATTTGCCCAAGCGATATTGTATGCAATCGGCACGAAAGGACTATTACCTCGCACAAAGGTGTTTCCCTTCGTAGTCACCTTCTCCAAAGTGACATAGTCTGTAGTCACCTCAAGAGTAGAGACCGGAATTGATTGACCTTTAATTACTGCGGAAAAAACGAGGCTGTACTTTCCCGCTTTTGTACTTGCGAATGCAATTCTCCAGTAAGGCTCACCGACCTTAACTGCACTGCGCTGGTTATTGATATTTGTAATTTTGTACTCTTGATACCAGAATCCTTTTGCGACAATCGTGGTGTTATCAGGTTGGGTTATCGTTGCTGAAATATCTGCTAAATCGCGGTCAAAAGGATTCTCAACTGTTGGCAGCCCCCTGATTCCAAGTACTACTGGGAGAGTCGGATCACCTTTCGAGATTAATTCAGCCGAGGATTCGGCATGAGCCATGGGAAAAGCAGAGAACAATGGCGCGACAAGGAAAGTCACAACAAGGAGAATAAGTGTTTTCCGCATTGATCAACTCTTACTTCAATCCGGATAGTGCGATTCCACGGATAAAGTGCTTTTGGGTCGCAAAGTAGAGCGCAATAGTTGGAATGCTGGTGATAAGCGATGCCGCCATAATTACGCCTTGAGTTCCAATATTGCCAGCTCCTGCATTTCTTAGATTTGCAAGCGCCACCGGCAATGTTGCCATGTCTTGGCTAGTGGTAATAATGAGAGGCCAAAGGAAGTTGTTCCATTCCCCGATCGCGGTAAAAATCATCATCGCTATTAAAGCTGGTTTCAAGAGCGGAAGAATGATTCTGAAATAAATGGTGAATTCATTGGCACCGTCTATTCGCGCCGCCTCAACGAGCTCATCAGGAATTGAAGTGAGGTACTGAGTGAGAAAAAAGACGATGAAAGCTTTGGGCAGCGCTGGGACAATGTAAGCCCAGAATGTATTTAGCCAACCAAATGAATCCATAAGCAAGAAGCCCGGGATGAGTCCAACCTGCCAAGGAATCATCATGGATCCGATAATGATCAAGTAGATCGCCTTTTTTCCTTTAAAACGGTGCTTGCTAACGACATAAGCGGCAAGCGATCCAATAAAGAGTGTGAGAACGGTAATCGAGATGTTGACTAAGAAGCTATTGAACATGAAGCGAAAGAATCCAAATTTAAGGTCCGGGTACCTCTGGAAGAGGCCCTGCATTACATCTTGCTGGTAATTGGTTGGATCAAAATTACGATCGTAGTAATTTCCCAAAATCCAGTTCTTAGGCCAAAGAGTAGGTGGTACAACTTGTAGCTCTTTTACCGATTTGAATGATGAAGTTATCATCCAGTAGTAGGGAGCGACCATCACTAATGTAAGTAGATAAATTGGCACACGTCGGAACTTAGCCATTCGAGTCTTCTTCTCAAATGGATTACTAAAGGAACCGCTCCGCTCCATGAGTGCTTCATTCTTTCGTTGCTGAGACTTAGATAAGACTTCACTCATTTGAGATCCTCCAGCGAGCGAGTAATTCGTAGATTAATCATGCTGACCAGGAAGATGATTCCGAAAAGAATCCAGGCAATCGCAGAGGCGTAACCAAGCCTAAATTTGTTAAATCCAGAATCATACAAATACGGGACAATCATCAGGGCCATATCGCGAAGACCGCCAATTGAACCGACGCTTGTTGGAAATAGGAGATATACGCCTTCAAAGATCTGAAAAGCTCCAATGATTCCAGTGATACCGACATAAACCATTACTGGACGGAGAAGTGGGAGGGTGATGTAGCGGAAGCGTTCACGAGGACCTGCTCCATCAATAACCGCAGCTTCGTAGTACATGGCCGGAATTGAATTGAGCCCTGCTAGAAAAAGAATCATTCCAAACCCAGCTCCGCCCCAGATAGACATAAAGACCAATATCGGAATGGCCATCCAGGTGGTGGCTAACCATTCAATCGGGGCAACACCGAATACTTGAAGGAGGGCGTTGAGCAGGCCAACTCCATCTCCTCTGAAGACCCAGCCCCAAACTAAAACCACAGCGATTCCGGAAGTCACCGATGGAAGGAAGAATATAACTCGTAGAACGCGATTAGCCCTTGAGTCCTCTTGCAATGCGAGAGCTAGCGCAAGCGAGGCAATCATGCCGAGGATTACCGCACCGATTACATAGAGAACTGTATTTGAAAGGGCTTTGTGAAACCGGTCATCATGCAAAATCAAAGTGGTGTAATTTCCAAATCCAACACTTCCACATGGAGCTTGATCGGGGTTACAAATTGCGTTGTATCGCATAAACGACAGACGCAGACTGGCAAGTACTGGATAAACACTAAAGACTAAAAATAGAAGCGCGAAAGGGGAGAGCATTAAATAAGTCGAGATACCAGTTTCACTGAATCGACGAAAACCCTTCTTGCCTATAGCAGGGTGTGTGTCTGTGGTTTTCTCTAACATCTAATCTCCTCTCCTCATCCAAAATTCTTAATGACTAACTAAGTGACAGTGGATGGAGGAGAACCTCCATCCACTGTCGTCCCTAGGTTTCGCTCTTAGAGCTTGGACTTCATAACAGCTGCTGCCTCATCGAGCGCAGCTTGTGCTGTCGATGATCCAAATAGGAAGTTCTGAAGCGCGGTAGTTACACCTGCCTGTGAATCTTCCCATCCGTTGCAGTTAGGAGGTCCCTGAGCATCTGCAAGTTGGCTCTTGATTGTCTTCAATACTGATGCAGGATACGCATCAATAGTGTCAGCGTTGCTGATGACTGGAGACAAGAAGATTGCATTTTGAGCAGCTCCAACAAGGTTCATCTGACGTACAACGCTACGGTCATAAAGTGTCTTGATGAACTTAGCAGCAAGCTTCTGCTGTGCTGGTGATGCGTAACCCATTACTGAGATACCGCGGCCACCAATGAATGCAACGCTCTTTGATCCTGGAGATGCAGGTACTGGAGCTACGTTCCAATCTTTGTAGTCCTTGTAATAGGTGTAGTAGCTACTTGCCTGGAAGTTTCCAGAGAAGCCGATGCCGTAGCCACCCTTCTTGATGTTGTCGTTCATGCTCCAATCAGCTACACCAGGCTTTGGTGCGCCGAAATCAGAGTAGAGCTTCTTGTACTGGGTAAGTGCGGCAACGCCCTTTGCATTGTTAATTGTGACCTTGCAAGTAGCGTCATAGAGAGATCCACCCATTGAGTACAACCATGAGAAGAAGCCGAGCCAATCAGCATTTCCCCACTCGTTGTAGACAGGAGTTGTGACACCTTCGGTTGTCTTCAACTTCGCAGCTGCTGCATTGAATTCTGCGACAGTCTTTGGTGCTGCTGTGATTCCAGCCTTCGCGAGTGTGTTCTTGTCATAGAACATCATCATCAATGTGAGGTCGAACGGAACTGCATAGACCTTGGTTGACTTATATCCAACGAGTGCCTTGTAGATCTGTGATGGGACCTTTGGCTGTACATAGCTCGCAACACCTAGTGCACGAAGATCTGCCAGAGCACCCTTGTTACCAGCTGAGATACCCCATGAGAGTCCGCCTGTGAAGACATCTGGACCCTTCTTGGCTGCTGCTGCGGCCAAGACTTTGGCATAGCCATCGCCCCAAGAGATTGCCTGGACATTGACTTTGACACCAGGGTTGGCATCTTCAAATGCCTTACCCGCTGCCTTCATTACAGCTGCATCAGCATCGCCGCCGGTCGCCCAGACGGTCAATGTTTGCTTTGCAGCATTTGCTGGCGCACTCAACGAGACGCCGGCGATCATGGAAATAGCTACCGCTATTGCTCCTAAACGCTTCACGCATAACTCCTTCTTTGAAACGCGAGCGGACTTCGCTGCGCATTGCTGGTAGATTTCTCTAAAATGACAGCGTTGTCAAGATTCTTAAGGAGCACGTTTTAATAACGTTTCGAAAGTCTTTCGAGACATAAACTTGTCCAATAAGACAATGAGCGCTGCCAGCTAATCTTTCAAAGAACCTCGAGAGAAATTACAGGTCGGCTTACTTGACGGTCGAGTCAAGTGTGATTTGTTCGTTGCCGGTAACGCTGAAGGTGAGATGGAGACCATCGCCGGCTTTTGTCGGACAAACAATCGCCCATTTGAATGCGATAGATTTTCCAGGCTCGATGATTGTCTCCATAGGCAAACCCACTACTCCGGACGCCTCTTCAAAGACATCGAAACATGATTGCGATGCATCTCCATCGAAAGCGCTCTGAATGAGCGCAAAAGAGGCGATATCAGCCGCTTTTGCGCCAGTATTGCTCACGGTGATGTCCATGATTAGTGGTCTGCCTTCTACTCCTAACGCGGCGGGATCCTTTGCAGCAAAAGCTGCTGGATCGCTGACATTGAGGATGAGCCCATCGCTTAGAGTAATATCGCTTCCAAAGCCACCGGTAACTTCATCGAGAGTCTCTTCGTTGGCCTGCTCTGCCAACGCAACATCTGATGTCGTATCCCCGTCCATCGGCACGCGTGGGCCAGCGGTGAAATATGCAATCGATACGACCGTAGCCAGGGCCAGTGGTGTCACAATTTGCCAACGTTTCATTTCAACTCCTCTTTCGTTACGCGGAGATTTCCATTTTGTTCCATCGTTGTCAAGCCCTATAAATCCCTAATTAAGCTCTACTTTCGAGCATGAGCTCTAGAAGCGCTCGGTCAATATTGAGCCCTTCGAAGTTTTCATAGACCGTTCCCGGGCGTCCATGATTGGCGATTCCAAAGTTGCCATCGAACTCCCAGAGTGAATATCCCCAACGTGATTCGCGATAGATATCAAAGAGGTCCTTAAACCAGGCAAGGGCAACATCGTTATTTGTGTAGCGATAGCAGCCAAATTCACCGATATGAACCGGTCGCCCCATCTCCTGAACTTCTCTCCATGGCGCATAGAAATCCCATAGGGATTGACGGTTCCAAAAGGTGCCTTCGTACTCGCATGGGTATGTAGGAACCGGCATTCCTTTGCTGCCATCCCACCATTCAGCTTTGTAGTGACTTACCAACATCGGTTGATAGCCACGTCCGCTATGCACAACATTGAGATCTGCAAGTTCAGGCATTGCGAGGTGACCACCAGCAAGTCCATTGATAACAACCGTTCTCTCTGGATCAATTGCCCGGATTGCTGATGTCACTGAGCGAATAACCTTTTGATGAATATCTCGCGTAAAGCCACGTTGGCCCTCGGCAGGTGGTTCATTGACTAAATCGAAGCTCATTAAATCTAGATATTGGCCCCGATACCTCTCTGCCACAACCTCCCAAAGGCGATGAAAGGTTTGTTGCGGTAGTTCATCTGCCCAGAGATTGGTGCTTTCGAGTTCCCATCCGTTGATGCAATAGCCGGGCGCACGGTGGAGGTTAAGACTGATATGAATCCCGCGAGAAATCGATTCGTGAACATATGAATCGAGAGTCTTGAGGAAACTCTCGCGTACTTCGCCATGCAAGTCATCTATCCAAAATCGATAATCTGTTGGAAGCCTTAAGAATTTAAAGTCATATTTCGCCATAAAGTCGAGCATTCGCGTATCAGCTGGCAGAGTTTCTGGCATATGCCCTTTTGAATATGCCCATTGAGCATTAAACCCATAGCCAAGATTTTCCTTATTTGTAATCATGCCGCTCCACCTTTAGACAATAGTCGTTCCAACCAGCGCGCCTGCACCAGTTGGTGTTCAATACTGCCACCTTCATGAGTATTGAATTCATATACTTTCATCTCCGCTCTTCCTGCATAATGATTTTTCATGGCGAAGATAGTGTCGGGTGGGCAAATTGGATCGTGCAGTCCCACTGAAATTAGAGCAGGGCAGTTGGCCCTCGTGACCAAATTCATGCAATCAAAGTAAGAGAGTGTGTTAAATACCAAATCAATTTCATTGCGGTGAATTCGGCAATACAAAGTAATTTCGTGGTACGGATAGGTATCAACCATCTCCGTAGCACGACGATAGTTACATAGAAATGGCACATCAGGTATAGCAGCAAAAACCCCATTGGCGAGTGAGGCTGCTGCCAAAGCAATGCCACCACCTTGACTTCCGCCGGCCACAATGACCCGATCTGGATCAACGCCGGGCAATTGTTTGGCGGCTTCTACAAAGGCCACGGCGTCAACGAAGACCCTTCGGTAGTAATAATCATTCTTATCGTTAATTCCAGAAGTCAGAAATCCTGGGGTTTGTGGGCCGCGAGGGTAATTACCATCAGGCGTATCACTTAATCGGAATCCACCACCTTGGCCACGAGTATCCATAACCAACACCCGATATCCAACTGTGACCCAGAAGAGCCATTCATGCGGAAGCCCTCGTCCGCCACCATACCCGTCGTACATGACTATGCATGGTGTCGTGCCCCCAATGGAAAGAGGTTGAAGGAACCATCCTTTGATGGGATCAGAATTAAATCCAGCCACCGTAACGTCCGAGACGCTAACTAGTGCCAGCGGAGTTGAGTGAGGCAAAATTGTTACATCTGGTCTCTTGGGTAAAAACTCATCAAGAGTTCGATCCCAAAATTCATCGAAATCAGATTGGCGAGTCAGTGGAACCGCCAACGTCTCTAATTGCTCCAACGATAATCCAACTAGCATGAGATTTCCTTCCCCATAGATTTAAGAACTTTCCGGAATAAATGTTTGTGCGTCGTAGAGCCTGCGATACAACCCTCGTTGTTCGACTAATTCCGCATGCGTCCCTGATTCAACAATTCGCCCTTCGTCAAGCACCAAAATCACATCTGCTTCTTTAACCGTTGAAAGCCGATGAGCCACAACGAATGAAGTTCGCTCACTCATCAACTTAGACAAAGCATTCTGAATTAATCTCTCTGATTCTGAGTCGAGCGCCGCAGTTGCTTCATCTAGAATTAAGATTCTTGGGTTCCGGATTAATGCACGAGCAATAGCTATCCGCTGTCGTTGGCCTCCGCTCAACCGGGCGCCCCGTTCGCCGACAATCGTCTGTACGCCATCACTGAATTGAGACACAAATCCCCAGGCGTTCGCATCTTTGAGGGACTTTTCAATATCCGAGTGTTTTACATCGCCAAGACCGTATGCAATATTTTCAGCAATTGTCCCCTCAAAGAGAACCGATTCCTGTGGAACAACCGAGATGAAATTTCGAACTGTACGAAGATCAAGACTCTGGGAATTCTTTCCATCGATTTTTATCGTTCCCGTGGTGGGCCTCAGAAGGCCAATCACTAAATTAATCAGAGTCGATTTACCGGAACCCGAGGGTCCGACAAGTGCAACCATCATGCCAGGCTTAGCCTTGAAGTTTATTTCAGAAAGCGACGGCTTATGGTTGGTTGGATAAGTGAATGAAACAGAGTCAAATTCAATTTCACCTTCGACACTCTCAACAGCAACTTTTCCTTGATTGATCTCGAGGTCGGGTGATTCGAGAATATCTCCCAGAGAAGTAATAGATGCAAACCCTTTAGAAATTGCTGGCGCCAAGCTGGCCAGTAAAATTATGGATCCAATTAATGCTCCAAAATTTGCCGTTAATAGAACAACATCCCCGGCTGAAATTCCAAACTTTCCCTGAAGTGCAAATATCGCCGAGAGAATTAAGCAGATTACGTTGGCAAGTTGGAAAGTGACCCATGCGGCAGCATTAAATTTCCCGTTGATTCGGTCGAGTCTAAGGCCAGCCTCACGAACAGAGGCAAACGAATCCTGCATTCGCTGCACCGCTCGGCGTTCGAGTCCATGTGCGCGAGTGACTGGTAAAAGTATCGTCATCTCATTAACTTGAGAAGACATTCTTTCGATTTCACCTCTAAAACCCTCGTTGTACTCGTTGAGAGATTTACGTAACTTGATAATCGTAATTGATGCCAGAGGGGCCACTAAGATGAAAAATATTAGAAAGTTGGGAACTCGTATGGCAGTGACAATAAGTGCGCCCATAAGACTATTTACGGCAGCGAGCCCACCATCTGACATATGTCGCAACATTTGTTCTATATTTTCTACATCACGTACCACTTTGGTCTGAAGTGCTCCGGCATTCGTTTTTTGGTAGAAGCCGATACTAAGCTGTTGCATACGTACAACTAAAGCCGATCTGAGTCGGTTTTCGATATCCCGAATCGAAATTGCAAGATACTTTACGTATAGGAGATTGGTTGGATAATTCTGTAAAACAACGAATACAAGAGCCAATCCATTAATGGCAAGATCTAGAATGCCTTTCTTCTGGACGACTATGTCAATAAGGTTGGCGGTAATTAATGGGATAAACCAAGCTGGAGAATGTTTGATGCTAAAAAATATTATGGCAAGAATGATGTTTTTACGCTGGTTGCCGAGCAAGAACAACAATGTCTTTATCGGACTCTCACCCCTAAAGTGATGTGCCAATTCGTTTTCTTCGAGATGCATGAGAATAAAGTACTCACGAATTGCATAGAAGAAATCATCTCTTTATAACAATTTTGATGTCCCGAGTCGTAATTTAGGACATCGAAGCGGTCGCAGTTGTAGTTCTTGGATTACTCTGTCGACATGGACTCACGGTTGATTTCAGCAGTAATTGGAATTCTCTTGGTCCTCATATACGCCCTCGGCTCAGGAGTGTGGGTCTCTTCCTCTCCAGGATGGTACGCATCGCTTAATCGACCACCGTGGCAACCACCTAGCTGGATCTTTGGCGTCATCTGGCCATATAACTTCACGATGTTGGCTGTTGCCTCTTATCAAGTATCAAAGTCCTTATCGCGATTCCAGAATGTAGCTTGGTTAATCTTTTTTGGATTGAGTGTTGCTGCAGCGCTTACATGGGCTTACCAATTTTACGTTCCGCACAACTTCGCTCTAGCGACAATTGCTCTTGTTTCCGCAGCGCTATTAACTCTTCCGGTTCTCTATCTGACTTTTAAAGCTTCAGCGCTCATGGGACTCCTTCTTG
>CAZNEQ010000017.1:9753-19231 GCA_964572265.1 uncultured Candidatus Planktophila sp. | reverse complement strand
GCGAAGATATGTATGACTCACAGAACCGCGCCGGAGAAGCAGATTTGATTGTTGCCAAGCACCGTAACGGTCCAACCCGAACAATTACTGTTTCAGCACAACTTCACTTTGCACGTTTCTTCGATATGGCCGAGAGTCAACAACCTCGCAATTGGAATGAACCCGCATCTGCACCAGCGACCGCTCCAGCTGGCTATGTACCTGAATCTCCCTACGGTGATCAACAACCATCTGAATCCGGAGATGGTGGCTGGAACGAGTAAATCGTTCCTATCGATAACGTAGGGAAACTTTTTAGAAAATTATTGTGCAGCGCTCTTAGAACGGTCTGCAAGATAGATACCAACTAAGACAACTACTGCGCCAATTATTTGGATGAGATCCCAGCCCTGACTTAACCAGATCCAAGCAAAGGCAGAAGCAAGTACAGGTTCGAGCATTCCGATCACACTGCTCTTTGATGCGCTCAATAAAGAGAGACCAGAGATAACGAAAATATAAGGAACGATTGTTCCCATCACGATTACCCAGAGCAAGAGCGCCCATCCTGGAAATAAGGTGCCGGCAAGATAACCATGAATATCCATCTGAGTTGTAAAAATTTCAGTCGGAAAATTCCAGAGCGGTAGAACAAAGGCCCAGAAAGTTCCCGCGACAGAAAGTCCGAGAATCGTTGCACTTAATGGAGGACGGTTCTTGAGTACTTTCTCACCCATCAAGAAGTAAGCGGTGAGGGCAAATGCGCTGCCAAGCGCGCCAGCTGTTCCCAAGAGATCAAAACTAAAGCCATCCCAGACCTTTGCCACGAGAACTAGTCCGGCGAGAGCAAGTGCGATTGCAACCCACATATCGCGGGCAACAAAACCTTTACGTACATACTTAATCCAGAGAACCACCCAGATTGGTGCGGTGAATTCGAGAATCAGTACCAAGCCGAGTGGTAATCCACGCTCAATTCCGAGGAAATAACCGACATTTACCAGTGCAAAACCCACAACGCCATATGCGATAAGAAGTGGAATCTCTGCACGAGTGATTTTCAGCCATTCCCGTCGTTTGATGAGTGCAAATGAAATCAAAATTAACGCGGCAGTGATTGCGCGAATTTGAGCCAAGCGAAAAGCCGACATGTGCTCAAGAACCACGGTAGAGAAGATGCCATTTACCGAAAAGGTAAGTGCGCCTATTAAAAGATAAAGCTCGCCGCGATGGTTTTTTAACACCGGGCGAGCCTATCTCACTTGCTCATTATTACTAAGTGCACAATGACTGGGCACTGTTGGGCTGGATTAGAAAGCACCTTCTGGCAGATCCATGATGGTGTTATCTGTCGCTTCCACAATCTTGCGGTCTGCAGTGATGTGCGGCAATACGTTATGAACGAAGAAGTTCGCTGCCGCAATCTTGCCGGTATAGAAATCTTTATCCTTACCGGTTGCTGTAGGAAGCTTCTCCGCTGCGATATCAGCTTGGCGTAAGAGCAACCAAGAGATGATGATGTCACCAACGGCCATCAATGCGCGTGATGTATTTAAGCCCACCTTATAAATCTCTTTTGCATCTTCTTGTGAAGCCATCGCATGCCCAACAAGAACACCGATGATTCCATTGAGATCACCGAGCGCCTTAAGTAGTGCTTGCTTCTCAGCAGCGTTTGCTCCACCGGCTTCAGCAAAGGTTTGAATCTCTTTACCGAGAGTACCCAGAGCTTTACCGCCATCTTTAACAACCTTACGGAAGAAGAAGTCGAGACCTTGAATTGCTGTTGTGCCTTCATACAAAGTATCAATCTTGGCATCGCGAACATACTGCTCGAGTGGCCAATCTTGGGTAAAGCCAGAACCACCGAATGTTTGGAGCGATTCTGTTCCAAGAAGTGTCCATGCACGCTCTGAACCAAATCCCTTAACAACTGGAAGTAAGAGATCATTGAGCGCTTCCATTTTCTTTAATTTCTCTTCATCACCTGCTGCGCGAGCTAGTTCTACCTCATCTTGAATCGAAGCGGTGTAGAGAACGAGGGCTCTCATGCCCTCTGCATAGGACTTTTGGACCATCAACGAACGGCGAACATCTGGGTGGTTGATGATTGTGACACGAGGCGAAGCCTTGTCATTCATTACCTTCATATCGCCACCCTGAACACGTGACTTTGCATAGGCAAGAGCCTGCAAGTAGCCAGCGGAAAGTGTTGAGATTGCCTTTGTTCCTACCATCATGCGAGCGAACTCGATGACCTTAAACATTTGCGCGATACCCTCATGAACATCTCCAAGCAAGTAACCCACTGCAGGTTCCTTCTCACCAAGGTTCATTTCACATGTTGCTGAAACATTGAGACCCATCTTATGCTCAACGTTTGTTACATAGACACCGTTGCGCTTTCCGAGATCACCGGTCTCAAGATCAAACATAAACTTTGGAATCAAGAAGAGTGAGAGACCTTTAGTGCCTGGTCCACCACCTTCGCGACGTGCAAGAGTGAAGTGCATGATGTTCTCGTAGAGATCTGCATCACCTGATGTGATAAAGCGTTTTGTACCGGTGATGTGCCATGTACCATCAGGTTGTTGCACCGCTTTCGTGCGACCTGCACCAACATCAGAACCTGCATCAGGTTCTGTGAGTTGCATCGTTGCGCCCCAGTGACGATTGACCATATGACCAGCCATCTTCTTCTGATCTTCTGTTCCTAGAACATATGCAACTTGAGCGAATGCATAACCTGATGCATAGATATGAATTGCAGGGTTTGATCCGAGCACCATCTCTGCAATTGCCCAACGAATTGATGGTGGAATCTTTGTGCCGCCAAGTTCGACTGGAGCATCAAGTGACCACCAACCTTGATCAATAAACGCTTTGTATGACTTCTTAAAACTTTCAGGAAGTTTTACTTCGCCTGTTGCCTTATCGAAGATTGTTCCCATGCGATCGCCATCAACGAATGATGCGGCGAGATCATTTTCGGTAATACGCTTAATCTCTTCCAACATTCCCATCGCAGTATCGCGATCGAGATCTGGGTAGATTGTCTTTCCCAGGAGCTCGTCACGACCCAAGAGGTCAAAGAGGCAGAATTCGATATCGCGCAGATTTGCTGTGTAATGGCTCATGGCGTAATAGTTCTACCCACCAGTAACTTATGCAAGTGGTGGCGAAGAGTAATTTTTTACCCCCTCTTAGATAGGCTGCCGCTCGTGCTACTCAGTGACCGCGATATCCGTGCCCAGATCGAATCCAAGCGTGTAGGCGTCGAGCCTTTCGCCGATGCGATGATCCAGCCATCCTCTGTCGATGTTCGCCTCGACAAGTTCTTCCGCGTCTTCGAAAACCATAAATATGAGGTCATCGAC
Organism: uncultured Candidatus Planktophila sp.; assembly: GCA_964572265.1. Classification (GTDB taxonomy): domain Bacteria; phylum Actinomycetota; class Actinomycetes; order Nanopelagicales; family Nanopelagicaceae; genus Planktophila. The sequence continues at coordinate 15,875 of CAZNEQ010000017.1, read as the reverse complement.
CCATCGCTGGAGCAGCCAGAGCTCACTCGCGAAATCATCGCCGAAGATGGCGAGGCATTTATCTTGCACCCAGGCGAGTTCGTTCTCGCATCAACCTATGAAGTCATCACACTTCCAGATGACATCGCAGGTCGTCTCGAAGGAAAGTCTTCATTGGGTCGCCTTGGATTGCTCACTCACTCAACCGCGGGCTTTATTGATCCAGGCTTCTCAGGCCACATCACGCTTGAACTTTCAAATGTCGCCAACCTTCCGGTGAAGTTATACCCAGGTATGAAAATTGGTCAGCTCTGTCTCATTAAACTCTCATCACCAGCAGAACATCCATACGGTTCAGCGCAGTACCTCAACCGCTACCAAGGACAGCGCGGACCAACCGCTAGCCGTTCCTACATGAACTTCCACCGCAGTATCATTAAATAAGCGCCGGGAATATCGCCCGGAGAAAACGGGTTAAATAGACATGGAAATTATCATCATTCTCGGCGTTATCGCCCTGCTCGCCCTCTTCTTCATTGCGCAGTACAACCGTCTCGTCCGACTTAACATCACCGTCGACGAAGCATTTGCTCAAATTGAGGTCCAACTCAAGCGCCGTGCTGATTTAATTCCAAACTTAGTTGAGACCGTTAAGGGTTATGCCAAGCACGAACAATCAACTTTCGATGCGGTTGTTGCAGCTCGCGCAAAATCAACTTCTGCTTCAACAATCGGTGAAGTTGCAGCAGCAGATGGCGCTATCACCAATGCGCTCCGTGGCCTGCTTGCCGTAGCTGAGGCGTATCCAGATCTCAAGGCATCTTCAAACTTCTTATCTCTACAAGAAGAGCTCTCAACAACCGAGAATAAAGTTTCATTTGCGCGCCAGTTCTATAACGATAATGTGCGCGCCCTCAACCAAGCTGTTGCAACTATTCCAACTAGTTTCTTCGCTGGCTTTGCCAAGGTAAGTGCGCGCGAGTTCTATGAGGTCGAAAACCCAGAAGATCGCAACGTACCTAAAGTTGCCTTCAATTAAGGTTTTGATTCATGTCCTCTAGCTCTAACTTTCGAGATCTCGAATCTGCTAATAAGGGAAAGACTTACTTTCTCTTAGCTTCGATGGGTCTACTGACATGGCTCATTGCCTATGCAGCTCTCACCTATTTCGGAGCGGGAACAACATCATTTATCGTTCCGGTAGCAGTAGGAATATCTCTCCTCGGAGTCTGGGGCTCTTATTACGGCTCAGATAAATTAGTTTTAACGATGACAGGTGCAAAACTGATTAACCGCGAAGATGCACCAGAACTCTTTAATGTCATTGAAGAAGTTGTCATCGCATCCGGATTACCGATGCCGAAGGTGGCAATCGTTGAAGATACTGCACCCAACGCATTTGCAACCGGGCGCGATCCCGATCACGCACTTATCGCATTCACTACTCGCATCCTTGAGGTCATGGATCGCGACGAACTTCAGGGTGTTATTGCGCACGAGATGGCACATGTTGCTAATCGCGACACTTTGGTCTCCGCTGTTGCTGCAACAACTGCCGGAGCAATTGCGATGTTATCTGATTTCATGATGCGCATGATGTGGTTTGGTGGTGGTCGCGATCGTCGCGACAGTAGCGCCAACCCAATTCTTCTCGTTGTCTCACTCGTTGTGATGCTCCTTGCGCCAATTGCTGCGATGCTGCTCAAATCCGCCATCTCTCGCAAGCGTGAATCATTGGCTGATGCGACTGCTGTTTCATTTACTCGCAACCCAGCGGGTCTTCGTAAGGCCTTAGAAGTGTTGGCATCAGATACAACAGTTGTGCAGCAGAAATCCAATGCAGTAGCTCATATCTGGATTGAATCCCCGCTTGATGGCAAGGCAGTCTCTAAGTTATTTAGCACCCATCCACCGATTGAAGAACGCATCGCAACTCTTCGTGCGATGGAATCACTGGGGCCAGGGCAATAAAAAACCCCCAACCTTAGAGGCTGGGGGTTTTTTAACAATAACTACATGGCACCAGGGAAGTTATTGGAGCGAGCGGCAATACCAATTCTCATTCAGAGAATTTCATAGTTGCAGAGGCATCTGCGCTTTTCTCGCCGACTGCAGAGAGATAAATATCGTAGACACCTCGATAGGTTGGGGAGACGTCAACTTCTTCGACAGAGTCATACCAAGAATCACGACATACCTTGATCTGAAGCGTGCCGGATTTTGGCATTGACTTTGTTGAAGCTTCAGTGCTTGCTCCGTACCAAGTTGCTTCTCCGACCTGACGATCAGAATCGTCAGTGATAACAACACTGAAATATGTATCTTCAAATCCAAGCTTGTTCACCTGATAGCGCACTGGAATCTTCGCGCAGCCTGACTTAGGCAACTTAAAGAGTGAAGGGTAAGAAATCTGAACAAGATTGGAGGCCTTTAAGGTCCTGTTAGGAGTTGTTGCAGCGCTTGCTAGTGGAGCGCTGGTCAGAACCAACCCAAATACTGATGCAGTTGCAATTGCGATTTTCATCTTATGAATATTCATAACTTTAATTATCGTCTCGACCCCATCCATTTACCAATTAATGACTGGTCACAAAAATATTCAAGCGCATAACAAAGTTCGCTAGAAACGGTGAGCAACCTAGACTAACTACATCAAATGCATAACGCATTTCACATACTTATTGGGAGTAAAGATGAATCGTTCAAAGAAGTATGCACTCGTTGCAACTCTAGTTTCTGGTTTGATCATCTCTTTCGCTGGTCCAGTATCAGCTAACGAGACTGCCACTACCACCACTACAGATCCAAATGCAGTTGTTGTTTCTGCAACAAAGGCAGCTAAGGCAAAGGGTTGCACACTCAAAGCTAAGGGAAACTGCTCAAAAAAGAACCTTGCAGGTATGGATTTCTCAAACCTTGACCTCACCGGAATGAACTTCTCTGGTGCGAATCTATCTGGCGTTGATTTCTCTGAGTCAATCCTCACAAAGGTAAACTTCACAGGTGCGAACCTTGCGAACGCAAACCTCTCTGATGTAACTGCAGTTCAGACTAACTTCACAGGTGCAGCGCTACGTCAGGCTAACTTCGACAGTGGAACATTCACTAAGTCAATCTTTAACAAGGCTAAGGGTTCACGCGCATCACTTACCAACGCTGATTTCACATCAACTTCAGGTATCGGTGCTGATTTCACATACGCTGACCTTTCAGGTTCAATCTTCGAGCAGGTCAATTACAAGAACATCAACCTCGCATACGCAACAGGTCTAGATGCTCGCTTTGCAGACGCTCAGCTTGTTGGTGCAAAGTTCCGCAATGCGAAGCTCACACAGCCTGACTTCTCAGGAGCAAACCTCAACAACGCAGATCTTTCAAACTCTTCAATCACATTAGAAGAACTTGATACTGCTAACTACTGCGGCGCTCTACTTCGTGACGGCTTCTACGCCGATAACGAGAGCTGCGAAAACGCGTAATTCTCGCTAACTATTGAAGGTTACGTGTCAGAGCCGCAGGTACAAGTACTTGCGGCTCTGACTAATTCCAGGAGGAAATCGTGCAGATAAGTAAACTCAAGTCAGTCGTGGTCTTAGGCGGGCTTTTAGTTTCCATTTTGCCGTATGTAGTATCGCCAGCTCTTGCTGAGGATGCGGCGCCAGCCCCAACTGAGTCTCCATCACCTTCTCCTTCTCCATCACCTTCACCATCGCCTTCTCCATCACCAACAGATTCACCTTCACCGACGCCAACGCCAACGCCATCGCCTTCCGCCATAGTGCAGGATGCACTGACCCCTGTACTTGTAAATCGTACGCCGCTATATCAATCGAGCGGAGTGAGCTATCAAGTACAGAACTACGACGGCAATTTCTCATGGAATGTAAGTGCGACTGCCGGAGTAGCGACAATCAACGGATCCGGATTGGTCTCAGTCACGGGTCTTGCCTCATCCAATTCAGGCGGCCAACAAACCACAATTACAGTTACCACTACCAGAAGTGGATATAGAGACGGTAGTACTAGTGTCACGACGACTGGACCTTACAACTTATCGTCCACCATTCAATCAAAGAGATTGACGGCAGTTCTCAATGGAACTTCATTAACAGTCAATCTAGAATCACCAGGAAGCTGGCGCTGGGATGCAATCTGGGATGGTGCTGTAAAGATCGTAAACATCAGTGCGTTTCCGCTAGTGATTCCTAATTACACCTCATCGAAATTTCAGCTTTCTGCAACTGATGAACTACGCAACTACGGATATTCAGCCGAAATTGTTCTCGCTCCGGCAAATCCGATTGCGCAGCCAACGCTAACAATTTCTTCAGTACAAAGTTTCAATGTTGGTGCAACCACAAGCGTTAGCACGACAGGTGGAGCAGGGACTGGTGCGGTTTCTTACACCGTCTCGCCATCAACTGTTTGTACCGTGTCAGGAACGACAATTACTGGAGTGGGTGCAGGAGATTGCACAATCACCGCCACAAAACAGGCCGACTCAACATATCTCGTTGCAACTGCCACCAAAGTAATTCAAGTTGCGGCAGTGATTGATAACGCACCTCCGGTGATTGGAGTGATTTCTCCTATTTCACCGAAAGTCGTTGTTGAAAATGGAACAATCAATATTTCCGTTGCCCTCACAGATCAAACTGGCGTTAGATCAGTTACCGCAACAGTTGTTCGCAACAATTCCTCAGCACAGGTTTCAGAAAGTGGACTTTCTACGGGCGTCTTCAACCTCAGTCGAACTGCTGGTACGGCAACAAACGGCACTTGGTCAATCAACGCTCCCGTAGCAATCACTTCAGGCTCATCTGGGCTACTGATATCCGGCGACTATGACTTAGTTATTACTGCCGTGGACGAAAAGAATCTCACTAGTTCATCGCCAACTGTTTCGAAAGCGTTCACTGTAGGTCGGCAGGCGGCATCAGCTGTACTGGGAAGCGGTCAATATTCTTCATCGGTTGTCATCGTCGGGCAGACTGTCACAATTTCTACAAGAGCAGTCTCATACGGATCTGAAGTTTCGACGGTAGTTGCCACAATCGGAACCGTAAATATTGTTGCGAACTTATCTCTCGCCTCAGGTACTCGCACTGATGGCACGTGGAGTGCTGTTGTGACAATCCCGCTCGCTACCCGAGTTGGCACCTATCCAATAACCCTGGTGGGAACTTCCGTAAATGGGCGCACTGGCTCCAGCGTAAATCTCGGAAATATTAAATTCACAGCTCCAGCTCCTTCGGCGGTCTTTACCCTGCCGATAGCCAACGCAACAGTTTCTGGTTTGGTTGATGTAATTGCTCAGGCGAGCGTCGCTTCGGGAACCTCTGGCCGCATTCAATTCGTATGTCTTCAGAGAAATGGAGTCGCAGTTCAGCAAGGTGCAGTCTTGGCGGGTTCGACCCCTTGGTATCTAAGTACATCAGCTGGCTATGGACCTACCGGGAATTGCTACGCAACGAGCACGGCGTATGTAAACAGTTCTGGAGAATTTAAGTGGCAACTGGATCCATCAAGCTGGCCAAATGGCTCAACACAATTCACTTTCTATGCAATTGATTCCTCTGGCAGCGTCAGTGCAACAGCAACTCGCAGTATCAATATTTTTAATGGTAATCCAACGGTCTCCTTCACCTCTCCTTCCGCTGGCTCAACACAGAGCTCGACTTTCACAGTTAAAGCCCGCGGCGCTGTTGCCTCAGGAAGCACCGCCAGGATTAGAAATATCTGTTTTAAGATCGATAGCGCTCTAACAACGGGTTACACAACCTCCACTGATGCAACAGCGAACTGGAACTGGAGCACAGAAAACGTCAACGGCATTGGAACATGTCGTTACACCGGTGGATATATCGGCGGCACAGCTGACTTTGCTTGGGTGCTTGATGCAACCAACTTAAGCAATGGAACCCACACCTTGGAAGTTCTCATCGTCGACTCCACTGGAAAGTTATCAAGCTGGGCGAGCACAAACTTTGTAGTCAACGTCGCTCAACCAACAGTCTCCTTCACCTCTCCTTCCGCTGGCTCAACACAGAGTTCGACTTTCACAGTTAAAGCCCGCGGCGCTGTTGCTTCAGGAAGCACCGCCAGGATTAGAAATATCTGTTTTAAGATCGATAGCGCTCTAA
>CAZNEQ010000017.1:0-9653 GCA_964572265.1 uncultured Candidatus Planktophila sp. | reverse complement strand
TTGGAAGTTCTCATCGTCGACTCCACTGGAAAGTTATCAAGCTGGGCGAGCACAAGTTTTACCGTTAACAATCCTCTTCCGAAAATCCGCGTTGTCTCACCGAGCGCCGGTGCAGCAGTGGCAGGAAAAATGACCGTTGAGATTGCTATTGAGTCTGCCTTAGGCGACATGGCAGTCGGCATCAATGATTTCAACGCTAGCCCAACCGGCTACTACAACTCGAGCTCTCGAAGCGCCTCCGGAATACCAGCAAATACCCGTCTTTGGGCAATCGGTACAGCTACTAGTTTCTCTTGGACGTTAAACACGATTTCATGGCCAGTCGGACCAAGGACGTTAATAGTTTCCGTCGTTGATCGTGCAAACCAAGTCGCAACAGCTGAAATTATTGTGGTCGTTCAGAGCGTTAAGCCGACCATCATGATTACTTCTCCGGCACTTTCACAAACGGTTAAGGGCAAACACACAATCTCAGCTCTACTCACTTCATCTGCCGCGGCTGGAAGAACTTTGGAGAAGGTCGGAATCTCAGAGTCCAATGCAACGGCGCTCTTTAGCAATAGTTCTGGGTATAGCAGCCGAATGTCTAGTCGATATCGTGTCAACAATATTGATGGCGATACCAGTGCACTGAGCGTTAGCTGGACTGTTGATTATTCAAAGGTTTCACCAGGTAATTACACGGTAACTATCGCGGTTGAAGATTCTGCAGGAGATGTCACCGAGCAATCTGTTCAATTTGTTGTTGCCAAAGCAGTTCCCGTTGTCAAGATTATCTCCCCATCAGCTAATCAGACGGTTAATGGCGCGTTGAGCCTCAAAGTTAATGCAATAGGAGATCCAGCTACAACCGCGAAGATTGCTTACATCGCAGTCAATAGCAACCTCTTTACTCCGCAATTCTTTGGGCGTACTTCAAGTTACTGCCAACTTGATAGTCGCTATAGCTGTCTCAATGTTGACGATCTTAAGGATTACAGCTGGACATCAAATGCAGGAAGTTGGAAAGATGGAAACTATTCACTGACAGTTGTTGCAATTGACGATAATGGAAATTCAACAAGTCAAACAGTATCTTTCACCGTTTCAATTGTTGCGCCAACCGTGACAATTACCTCACCGGGATCAGTCATTATTGAAAAGGCTCCATTCACGCTCGCAGCTTCTGCAATTCCAAATGCTTCAAGTGGAGCAGAAATTATTGCTATCGCCATTAGCGAAAAGAGCGCGACTCCTCAGTTCGCAGGAACTTATTACAGCAAGCTGGTTACAGGCCTCCCAAGTACTGCTGCGATTTGGCAAGTAGCAAATATCAAGAATCCAACTTGGCGAATTGACGCTTCATACTGGGAAGAAGGCGATAACGTGATAAATGTTTTCGCAATCGACTCCAATGGAAAGCTTGGACAATCTTCTATTACGGTGCACGTGGCTCCTGAACCAACTTGGAGAATCGATTTACAGGGAGCACCAGTTCTCGGTAAATCTGTTCCGGTGCTGATCACGATGACTACCGAAACACAGCGCCGAGCAAACCCGCCGGTTGTAGTTACATTGCAGAGCTCCAGTACTTCAGCGGGTCCATGGACTGATTTAGGTGCAATTACATTAGATGCTGCTGGAACAGGCGCGGGCCGTGTCCTGGTAACAGAGAGTCTCTACGTACGCGTGAGCCACCCCACCCTTGACGCAGTCCAGCCAGGTGTCAGTTCAGCGAAGCGCATCGTCAATGTTCCCGATCCAGCGCGAGCTGGCGGTAGCAACGGCACGGGAGCTCAGAACGAAGATGGATCTATTCCATCTGTCACTTGTACCGCTCCACCAAAGGCAAAATCAGGGGCGAAGGTGAGCATCACTTGTGTTGCACAGGATGTTCAAGACACATCACAGCCCGTCACCATTTTCCAACAAACCAGCAACGGCTTGAAGAAGCTTGGATCCGCCAAGCTACGAGGGACAAAAATCACGGGTACTTTCACAATCAAGTCAACAAACCGGGTCTCATTTATTCTGAAAGGCGCAGGGGATGAGTACGTCCCTTGGTCTTCTAACGTCTTCACCGTGAAGTTCAATTGAAGCAATCTATGACCAGACAGAGCTCAGTTTTGACTATCCAACATCGCACAACCATCCAAATAGAAAATAGAGTGAATCCATGAAGAGAATCGTTATAGCCGCAACAATGGTCCTGTCACTTATCGCCGTGGCTCCTGCAGAGGCTGCGCCAGTGAAGAACGGCGTCAAGTGCGCAAAACAGAATCAAACTACAAAGGTCGCTCGCGTGACATTTACATGTAAGAAATTCGGCGACTCGTTGATGTGGGCCTCAAAAGACTGGGCGCCTCCATACACAGCTCCAAATGGTTCTAGCAGTGCTTACAGCTATGGATACAGCCTCTTCTTACAGACAAGTTCTTCCACGCTCTACGATTGGAATTACTCATACGTTTTTGGTGGCACTAGCTTTGCCTCCCGATCACGTGCCCTTTACTGGTGCGCTAACTACTTCGTAGATCCTGATTTCTTTGAAGATTATTACTCAATGAGTAACTTCGAACGCAATCAAGCAGCTCTGGGCTGCACCGACGGAGTTTTGCGCCGCGACGGCTAACTCAATTAACAATAAACCCCCAACTCTCATGAGTCTGGGGGTTTATTGCATTAAGAGCTAATCGATTGGAAAAAACAATGTGAAGGTGGCCCCGTGGCCGAGCTCTGAAACCACTGTGACAGAACCTTTATGCCCCTTCATTACTGCATCAACAATGGAAAGACCTAAACCACTTCCTTCGCCGTCGACTCGAACACGAGATGTATCAGCGCGATAGAAGCGTTCAAAGATTTTCTCTTGGTCTGATTGAGAAAGTCCAGGACCATTATCACTAACAGAAATTCGTACTCCATCACTATCGTGGCTTATGGAGACCCGAATCTCAGTTCCCGCAGGTGTATGCGCACGAGCGTTCGCCAATAAATTTGCAATCACTTGATGGATACGTGGTTCATCACCGAGTACGAAGATTTCAGAATCAGGCTTAGTAAAGATAACTGGGTGGTGTGGACCGGCTGCGCGAGCTGAGACAACTGCTGAATCAACTACTTCGTTCAGATCCACGGGCTTACATGCCATCTCGCGGGATTGATCGAGACGTGCAAGAAGTAAGAGATCTTCGACTAACGATCCCATCCGCTTAGATTCACCTTCAATACGTCCCAAGAGTTCGCGAGTGGCATCCTCACCAGAGACAGCGCCCTGTCGGTAGAGCTCAGAGAAGCCGCGGATTGCGGTCAGCGGAGTGCGAAGCTCATGGGAAGCATCGGCGACGAATCGACGCAACTTATCTTCAGATTCTTTACGAACCGCAAAGGAACTCTCAATTCGAGTCAACATTGAGTTTAAGGAAGTGACCAGACGTCCTACTTCGGTATTTGGATTGGCCTCCGGCATACGCGCTGATAAATCACCGGATGCGATCTGCTCGGCTGTCGCTTCAACGTCCTCCAGTGGTCGCATTCCGATTTTGATAACGATGCGTGCCGCAATTGCAATGAGAGTTAAGAGCGAAAGACCAATCAATAGAAAGAAGAAACCTAATTTTCCAACAGTGCGATCTAGGTCGCCCAATGACTGCGCGGCAATAATGGAACCCGAATCATTCGGTAGTGCTACAGCAAGCGCTCTGAAGTCTTCACCCGCACCCTTTACGGTAAATGGTTTGCCAGCCCTTTCTCTCACATCACTGATGTCGAAACCACTCAAATAATCAGCGATCTGCGCTGAGTTGAGGTCTCCACCCAGCCTTCCAGTAACGAAGCCGTTGGCATCTAAGACGGTGAGTGAAGTTGTCGTTGGGATGCGTGAAAATGGATTGCGAGGGCGAGGCGGGTTCTCTTCAAGGTCGCGACCTTCTCCGCGGTGTTCGAAATCATCCTCTGCTTCCTCACGAACAATTCCAGCGACTGCAATGATGGGAAGAGAAGTCTTTGAAAGGCTGATGAGTTGGTTATCAACTTGACCGATGAGATATCCCTCGAGCGCTTGCTTTGCAACAACACTAGAGAGCACAAACCCAAAAGCTGTCAGCAAAAGGATGCCAAGCGTGAGTCGACTTCGAAGAGACCAGGTACGTAGTGATTTCATAAAGTTCTCGACCTTACTTTGCTGGTGCAATACGTAGTCGGTAACCAACACCGCGGACGGTGTGAATCAGTGCAGGTTCATAGATATCGATCTTCTTGCGTAGGTAAGAGATGTACGTTTCAACAATTGCGGCATCTCCACCAAAATCATAATCCCAGACGTAATCTAATATCTGGCTCTTTGAAACAACGCAATCTGCATTAATGAGCAAATATTTTAGAAGAGTAAATTCGGTCGGTGATAGATCAATTAACTGCCCCGCACGGTGGACTTCGTGGGTCGATTCATTGAGAACCAAATCCGCATATGAAATTTTTTCGTCGTTGACTTCTTGTTCAACTATTCCAATTCGACGAAGAAGCGCATGCACGCGTGCGACGAGTTCTTCCAAGCCAAATGGCTTTGTTAAATAATCATCGCCACCAATCATCAGTCCTTCGACCTTATCTTTAGTCTCATCTTTCGCGGTGAGAAATAAAATACCCACTTGATTGCCAGAGTTTCTAATGTTGCGACAAACTTCGAATCCATCCATCACTGGCATCATCACATCGAGAATAATTGCGTGAGGTTTAAATTCTTCGACCACAGTTAGCGCTTGTGCGCCGTTGGCAGCCGTGCGAACATCAAAACCGACAAATTTAAGGCTGGTGGAGATCAGATCGCTGATAGTGGATTCATCATCGACAACGAGGATTCGGTACTGCGCAGCATCTTTAGCCATGGCGCCATCTTCCTCGCACTCCCTGAGTCTTTGCTGAGAAGTGGAGCTTCGAATTACACGTATGTAATTTATCCACAGTGTGGATGAGGCCTGTGGAGGGGAGATTGACTCACTTTTACGAGTTTGGCTATAGGGAAGGCTAGGAGACGGGCTGAAACTTCCCGATTTCTACCACCCAAGGCTTTTGACGGTATTTACAGATTGGATTTACCACTAGGATAATTACCTACCCCGAGCGAATCGGGCTTCTAAGGGCCTTCAGAGCGATTTTTATTCTGGAGCCCCGAAGAGGAGATGGCGATAGGAGGTCCTTGGATGAGCGATGCGAAGAAGGGCTATGACGCCTCTTCCATCACCGTCCTTGAGGGCCTTGAGGCTGTTCGCAAGCGTCCAGGCATGTATATCGGCTCCACCGGCGAACGCGGCCTCCACCACCTCGTCTATGAGATCGTCGATAACGCAGTAGATGAGGCGCTCGCTGGTTACTGCACCGAGATCGAAGTGACCTTGATGGCCGATGGATCACTGCGCGTTGTCGATAACGGTCGCGGAATCCCAGTTGATATCCATCCTGTTGAAAAGAAGCCAGCTCTCGAAGTTGTTCTCACAGTTCTTCACGCCGGTGGAAAATTCGGCGATGGTGGTTACTCGGTCTCTGGCGGTCTTCACGGTGTCGGATCTTCTGTTGTTAATGCGCTCTCAACTGATTTACACGCCAAGGTAAAGCGCGATGGATTTATTTGGACTCAAGAATACAAATTAGGTGTTCCTACTGCGCCAGTGAAAAAAGGTGAGGCCACAACAGAAACCGGAACCACAATTCAATTCTGGCCATCTGCAGATATTTTTGAGACCGTTGATTTCTCTTTTGAAGTTCTCTCCACTCGCTTCCGTGAAATGGCATTCCTTAACAAAGGCCTGATTCTCTCGCTCACAGATTTACGCCCAGGGCATGTAGATGAAAAGGGTGAGCAGCTCACTGTTCGCTACCAATACGCCGGTGGAATCACCGACTTTGTAAAGCATCTCAACTCCACTCGTGGACAGCTTCACAAGTCTGTTATCGCAATTGAGGCAGAAGATAAGAAGGCACGTCTTTCCCTCGAAGTATCAATGCAGTGGAACGAAGGTTTTGCCGAATCTGTTTACACCTTCGCAAACACCATTCACACCCATGAAGGTGGAACACATGAAGAAGGTTTCCGCACAGCGTTGACATCTGTTGTTAATAAGTTTGCGGAAGAACAAGGTTTGATTAAGAGGAAAGAAGATCGTCTTACTGGTGACGATGTTCGCGAAGGTCTGACTGCAATTGTTTCTATCAAACTCGGCGAGCCACAGTTTGAAGGGCAGACCAAGACAAAACTTGGTAACACTGAGGCAAAGTCATTTACTCAAAAGATTGTTAACGAACAGTTGACTGCGTGGTTCGAACAGAACCCACAAGAAGGAAAAGATGTTATTCGCAAATCCATCGATGCTGCTTCAGCTCGTGTGGCCGCGCGAAAAGCACGCGATTTAGCGCGTAATCGCAAGGGTTTACTAGAAGGCCGCGGAATGCCAGGAAAACTCGCTGATTGTCAGTGGACCGATCCTGCAAAGTGCGAGCTGTATATCGTTGAGGGAGATTCAGCGGGCGGCTCCACTAAGGGTGGACGCGATTCTCGCAATCAAGCGGTACTTCCAATTCGAGGCAAGATTCTTAACGTCGAGAAGGCGCGCATCGATCGCGTATTGCAGAACAACGAAGTACAAGCGTTGATTACAGCACTTGGTACCGGAGTTCATGATGATTTCGATATCGAAAAACTTCGCTATCACAAGATCATTCTGATGGCCGATGCCGACGTTGATGGTCAGCACATCCGTACGCTCTTACTCACACTCCTCTTCCGCTTTATGCGCCCATTGATTGAAAACGGTTTTGTCTACTTTGCACAACCACCTCTCTATAAACTCAAGTGGTCAGGTAAGGAAGAAGTCGAGTACGCATTTAGCGATCGCGAACGCGATGCAATGATCAAAGATGGCATTGAGGCAGGAAAGCGCCTTCCTAAGGAAGACGGTATCCAGCGCTTCAAAGGTCTCGGCGAGATGCCAGCGAAAGAGCTATGGGATACAACAATGGATCCAGATCACCGAGTTCTTATTCGGGTCACACTCGATGACGCAGCGGCAGCTGATGATTTGTTCTCAGTTTTGATGGGCGAAGATGTAGAGAAGCGTCGCGCATTTATTCAGCGCAATGCTAAGGATGTTAGGTTCTTGGATATCTAATGAGCGATGAGAAAATGAACAATCCTGATTTAAAAGCAGACTCAACCGGGGCAACATACGATCGGATTGAGACAGTCGACCTCCAAGTCGAAATGGCGCGCAGCTATCTCGATTATGCGATGTCTGTCATTGTTGGTCGTGCGCTCCCTGATATTCGCGACGGTCTAAAGCCAGTTCACCGTCGCGTCTTGTATGCGATGTTCGATGCCGGATATCGCCCAGATAAGGGTTATTACAAGTCTTCTCGTATCGTCGGTGATGTAATGGGTAATTACCACCCACATGGCGATACAGCTATCTATGACTCTGTAGTCCGTCTGGCGCAGCCATGGTCCCTGCGTTATCCATTGGTCGATGGCAATGGAAACTTCGGTTCGCCCGGCAACGATCCTGCTGCTGCGATGCGTTATACCGAAGCTCGCCTAGCGCCTTTGGCGATGGAGATGATGCGCGATATCGATGAAGATACCGTTGATTTCTCACCTAACTACGATGGCCGTTCACAAGAGCCAGATGTATTGCCTTCTCGTTTTCCAAACCTGCTCGTTAACGGCTCTGCTGGTATCGCAGTGGGTATGGCTACAAACATCCCACCCCACAACCTTCGCGAAATCGGTGAAGCGGTTATCTACACCTTGGAGCATCCAGATCAACCAACTGAAGAGCTTCTTGCGCATCTACTCACTGTTGTAAAGGGCCCAGATTTTCCAACGAAGGGTCTGATTGTTGGCCGCGGTGGAATCGAAGATGCATATCGCACCGGTCGCGGGTCAATCACCATGCGCGCAGTTGTTAGCGTTGAAGAGATCAATAAGCGCACTTGTCTCGTTGTTACTGAACTGCCATATCAAGTCAACCCAGATAACTTAGCTTTGAAGATTGCTGAGCTTGTAAAGGATGGCAGGATTAAGGGCATCGCAGATGTGCGCGATGAAGGTAATGAACGCCTAGGTCAGCGCCTTGTGATTGTCTTGCAACAAGCGGCGATTCCAAAGGTTGTGCTTAATAATCTCTACAAGCAGACACAATTACAGGACACATTCGGTGCCAATATGTTGGCACTCGTTGACGGAGTACCTCGCACTCTCCGTCTAGATGAATTTATTAAGTACTACATCGAACATCAGATTGAAGTCATTGTTCGTCGCACCAAGTTCCGCCTAGTTGAGAAAGAGAAGCGCGCCCATATCCTCAAGGGATATCTCAAAGCGCTCGATGCTCTCGATGCGGTAATCGCATTGATTCGCGCTTCAAAGACTCCGGAAGAAGCACGTACCGGGCTTATGAAATTACTCGATGTTGATGAAGTACAGGCAAATGCAATTTTGGATATGCAGCTTCGCCGTATTGCAGCGTTGGAGCGCCAGAAGATTAACGATGAATATGAAGGCCTGATGGCCGACATCATCGAACTCAACGCCATCTTGGCATCAGAGGCGAAGCAGCGCGAAATTGTGAAGACGGAGCTTTCAGATTTGGTCGCAAAATACGGCGACGAACGTCGCACTCAACTCGTTGCATCAGAAGGTGACTTCTCTGCCGAAGATTTGATTCCAGACTCTGATGTGGTCGTCACGATTACACGTGGCGGATATTCAAAGCGCACAGCAGCTGATCTCTATAAGTCACAGCGTCGCGGCGGTCGCGGAGTAAAGGGCGCATCACTGAAGCAAGATGACGTCGTTGATCACTTCTTCGTTGCATCAACTCACGACTGGTTGTTGTTCTTCACCAACCAAGGCCGTGTCTATCGCGCGAAGGTCCACGAGTTACCTGATGCAGGTCGCGATGCGCGCGGTCAGCATGTTGCGAACCTTTTGGCATTTAAGCCAGATGAAACAATCGCACAAGTACTCTCCTTCAAGGATTACAACGCAGCTCCATTCTTGATTCTTGCGACTAAGGGTGGCTTGATTAAGAAGACTCCATTAATCGAGTACGACTCACCTCGCACCGGTGGCTTGATTGCTATCAACCTCAAGCCTGGTGATGAAGTAGTTTCAGCAACACTGGCTGCAAATGGCGATGAAATTTTGTTGGTCTCACGCAAGGCGATGTCACTTCGCTTTACCTGTGATGACGAATCGCTGCGGTCTATGGGTCGTTCAACATCAGGTGTAATCGGAATGAAGTTCCGCGAAGGCGATGAACTTCTGACCATGTCACGCGTTGATGGTGAGAACTCATTTGTCTTTACTGCAACCGATGGTGGCTACGGCAAGAAGACTCCAATCGATGAGTATCGCTTGCAGGGTCGAGGTGGAATTGGTATCAAGGCTGCGAAGATTGATGAAGACTCTCGAGGAACGCTCGTCTCTGCCCTTGTCCTCATCGATAGCGATGAAATTCTCGCAATCACCAGCGCAGGAACTGTGATGCGCACAGAAGCTTCTGAGATCCGCCAGACCGGCCGCGACTCAATGGGCGTCCGCCTCGTCAATCTTGATGAGGGAGCGACCCTTTTGACCGTCACCCGTAGCCGGGAAGATGAGATTTCTGAAGAAAAGTAGT
>CAZNEQ010000016.1:0-19642 GCA_964572265.1 uncultured Candidatus Planktophila sp. | reverse complement strand
AAAACCTGCGTACCCTTATGGGGTGAATCGTCGCGTCGCCACATTGATGGTGCATACATCTCCGCTCGATCAAGCGGGTATTGGTGATGCCGGTGGAATGAATATCTACGTCTGTGAATCCGCACAACAGATGGCGGCCCAAGGCATCAAGGTAGATATCTTCACTCGTCGCGCTAATAACAACCACCCAGATATTGTTGATTTAGGTAATGGCGTTCGTGTGCTTCATCTCAATGTTGGCCCAGTAGATGGCGTGACTAAAGAAGTTCTTCCGACTTTGATTCCTGAATTATCTCGAGCATTTAAAGCGGCGCTGACATGTAATGAGAGCTACGACATCATTCACTCGCATTATTGGATTTCTGGAAAAGTTGCGATGCCAGTAGCGGCAGAGCTAAACATCCCTCTTGTTCACACAATGCACACAATGGCGCGAGTAAAGAATCTTGCACTTGCAGAAGGCGAAACTCCAGAGCCGATGATTCGCGTTCAAGGCGAATCACAAGTTGTTGCCGCAGCTGATGCACTGATTGCAAATACTGATGCAGAGGCGGCAAGTTTGGTCTCACTTTACGATGCCTGCCCTGATGATGTTTCCGTTGTGAGCCCTGGCGTTAATTTGCAGATGTTTAGCGCAAAGGGAGATAAAGGCAAGGCACGCAGGAAAATCGGTGTGCCTACCGACGCCCATGTCGTGACATTTGTTGGCCGCATCCAACCGCATAAGGGACCTGAGGTTCTTATTCGCGCGGTAGCCGAGATGGTCACTCACTCCCCGCACTTGAGAGCAAAGTTAGTCACCCTTATTGTGGGCGGCGCTTCGGGTGCCAATGGAGCGGAGGTGGACCGCCTTAAGGAGTTAGTACAGTGGCTGGGCATCAGCGATGTCGTTCGTTTTGCGCCACCAGTCGATCGCGCTGGCCTTGCTGATTACTACCGCGCCTCAGATTTAGTCTGTGTTCCTAGCTATTCAGAGAGTTTTGGTCTGGTCGCACTCGAAGCGCAAGCATGCGGAACCCCTGTTGTAGCCAGTGCAGTTGGCGGACTTCGCACCGCCGTAGCTGATGGAATCTCAGGTGTGCTGGTCGATGGACATAATCCACGCGCGTGGTCATCCGTTATCGCTCGTTTACTGCAAGAGCCACAACGTCGAGTATTGCTCTCAATGGGTGCGTTCGAACATGCATCGCACTTTGGTTGGGATGCAACCTCTCGCGGAACTCTCGATATTTACGACAGAGTTTTAAGCGTGCAAGAGGCAGAGAAGAAGCAGATCGGTTAAATGTCAGTTACTTCGCTTATTGAAAACTTCTTAACTTCGCAGGAGATTGATTTTGATAAGAAAGACAATACTTTTCTTGTTACCTTGCCAGGTGAGAAGAAGTTACAGACCCATTGTGCACTCGTGGTCGGTGATCACTCAATGAGCATCAATGCATTTGTTATTCGTAAACCAGATGAGAATGAAGCCGCCGTTCACCATTGGTGCATGAGCAAGAATGCTTCGATGTATGGCCTCGCATTTGCCATCAATGAAATTGGAGATATCTACCTCGTCGGTCGATTACCTCTTGGAGCCGTCAATGCAGAAGAACTCGATCGCATTCTCGGCTCAGTATTGCAATACTCCGATTCATCATTTAATCCTCTGCTCGAACTCGGATTTGCTGATGCAATTCGCCGAGAGTGGGCCTGGCGTGTTACTCGCGGGGAATCTCTCTCAAATCTTGAGCACTTCGCCCATTTAATTTAATTCCACTGCCATTCATGGCAAGATACGCACATGTCTGATTACAAACTCATCCTCCTGCGCCACGGCGAATCCGAATGGAATGCAAAGAATCTCTTCACTGGCTGGGTCGATGTTCGACTCTCAGCAGCAGGTGAGGCTGAGGCTCGACGCGGCGGAACACTTCTTGCAGAGCGTGGTCTCTTGCCGGATGTAGTTCACACATCACTTTTGCGTCGCGCAATCCATACATCGCAGCTGGCTTTGGATTCATGTGATCGCCATTGGATTCCTGTAAAGCGCTCATGGCGCCTCAACGAGCGCCACTACGGAGCGCTCCAAGGTAAGGATAAAGCGCAGACTTTAGCCGAATACGGCGAAGAACAATTTATGTTGTGGCGCCGTTCGTATGACACCCCACCACCAGCAATTGTTGCTGGTTCTGAGTTTTCGCAAGACCAAGATCCACGTTACGCAGATCTTGGAAAAGATCTTCCATTAACAGAGTGCCTTAAAGATGTTGTTGCTCGCATGATTCCGTATTGGGAAGAGTCAATCATTCCTGATCTCAAAGCAGGCAAGACTGTTCTTGTCACAGCCCACGGAAATTCGTTGCGCGCATTGGTAAAGCACCTCGATGGAATCAGCGATGAAGATATTGCAGGCTTGAACATTCCAACCGGTATCCCATTGTTCTATCAACTCGATAGCAACTTTGCGCCAGTTGTTAAGGGCGGCGAGTATCTAGATCCAGCTGCGGCAGCGGAAGCAATTAAAGCGGTAGCGAATCAGGGTAAGAAGTAACTCTTAACTCTTCTTCAATTTTTTCGAGAAGAGTCTTATGACTTCTTCTCTGCAAACTCACCAGTCACTAAGAAGTAGACGCGGCGTGAGATTGAAACAGTGTGATCTGCGCAGCGCTCGTAATAGCGACCGAGCAGAGTCATATCAATCGCTGTTTCGATTCCGTGTGACCAATTGTCATCAAGGAGCGCCTCGAATAACTTGCGGTGCAATCTATCCATCTCATCATCATCGCGCTCGACCTCAAGTGCAACATTGATATCGCGGCTCTGCAAGAGACCGGTGACCTTGTCAATCAGCGCTACTGCTACATCACCCATCGCTTGAATAGTTGGCTCAAGTTCAGCAGGGACAGCCTTGTTGGGATAGCGCATACGTGCGATGCGAGCGACGTGGTGAGCGAAATCGCCCATACGCTCGAAATCTGCGCTCATACGAAGGGAAGTAACGAGGTTACGAAGGTCGCTAGCGACTGGTTGCTGACGAGCCATTACGTCGAGAGTCTTATTGTCGAGTTCGTGCTGGATAGCATCGACGCGATCGTCATCTGCAATTACCTCTTCAGCGAGCTCGAGGTTTGGAGAGAGGAGAGCTTTTGTGGCACGACCCATCGCTCCGGAGACGAGGTTAGACATCTCAACGAGAGTTTGATTGATCGAATCTAGGTCTTCATGAAAGGCGTCGCGCATGGGGTAAGAATATTGGGTCTTGCCGCGAAAGCATATCTCTGGAGATGAACACGCCCTAACTTAGGCATGAATAGTGGGTAAATCAGTTATTCCAGCAAACTTTTTGTGGGGCGTAAAAGTGCCAAACCCCTACGATTGAGCCATGGTGCGGGCTTTGAAGCGAAAGAAGTACGAGAACCGTCCTGAGCAATCATTTGCAACTAGAGAAGTGCAAGAGATGCTCGATGTTCTCGGACTTGCATCAGTCATTCTTGGTCCAGGAAATCGCATCGATTATTTTTCACAGAGCGCAATCGCTCTTGGTGTCATCCGCGATGAAAAATTAGTGGGTGATTCCATCGTTGAGGTTATACGTAAAGCTCGACGGACCAAACTGCCACAGAGCGCACAGATTGAACTCCCTCGCGGCCCGATTGGCGAAGGCACTCGAAAGTTGGCTATCCAGGCAACTTTTATCTCAGATTATGACTCTGTAGTGATTACCTTCACCGATGAGAGTGAAGCAGAACGAATTGACGCTGTCCGCCGGGATTTCGTAGCGAACATCTCGCACGAGCTGAAGACTCCCATTAGTGCGCTGCGCACCTTAAGCGAAGCGGTGACAGTCGCTTCAGAAGATCCGCAACTCAATAGATTTGCAGTGATGATGCAGAGCCAAGTCGAAAGGCTTTCGACGCTAGTACAGGAAATTATCGATCTCTCTCGATTGCAAGATGCAGACCCGCTGCTTGATGCGGTGCATATCGATATTGATGAAGCTGTCAACGAAGCGATTGATCAGTGCCAGTTTCTTGCCGATACTCGCGATATAGAAATTCTTCGTGGACCTGAGGTAGGTGTTCACGTTGTTGGAGATCGCACTCACCTCATCATGGCTTTCCACAATCTCATTGAGAATGCAATCAATTACAGTCCTGATCGCACTCGCGTTTCAGTCAATACAACCTGCACTGGAAACATTGTAGAAGTCGTTGTCATCGATCAAGGTGTCGGAATATCAGAAGCAGATCAATCAAGAATCTTTGAACGTTTCTACCGAGTAGATCCAGCACGTTCCCGCGAAACTGGCGGTACTGGATTAGGTCTATCAATTACAAAGCATGTTGTAGGAAATCATGGTGGAGATATCTCTCTTTGGAGTTCGAGTGGAGTTGGTAGTACCTTCACTATCCGACTACCTATCGCTGAAGAGTTTGCCGAAGAAGGAGCTCATTAATGGCACGGATCTTGGTTGTTGAAGATGAAGAAACTCTTTCAGAGGCAATCTCATTTCTCTTAAGCAAAGAGGGCTTTGATGTTGCCGTTGCTGCGTCAGGCCCAGAAGCGATTGAGGTATTTGATAAGGCGGGTGCAGATTTGATTCTGCTCGATCTCATGCTTCCAGGATTATCTGGCACCGAAGTCTGTCGCCAGATTCGCACCAAGTCGTCGGTGCCTATCATCATGCTGACAGCCAAGGATTCTGAGATTGATAAAGTCGTAGGTCTTGAACTCGGTGCAGATGACTATGTCACCAAGCCATATTCTTCACGAGAGCTCATCGCCCGCATTCGGGCAGTTCTCCGCCGCGGAGAGATTCAAGATGCTGGTGGAGATGAATCAACGCTCGAGGTTGGCCCAGTCCGCATGGATACCGATCGCCACGTCATTACCGTTAATGGCGAGCAGGTAGCGATTCCACTGAAAGAGTTTGAGTTACTTGAGTTCTTGATGCGCAATGCAGGTCGAGTTCTTACTCGCGTGCAGCTCATTGATCGAGTGTGGGGAAGCGATTACGTCGGTGATACCAAGACGTTAGATGTTCACATCAAGCGTCTTCGGGCAAAGATTGAGAAAGATCCGGCTAACCCAGAACATATTCAGACTGTTCGCGGTATGGGTTACAAAATGGAGCGCAACTAAAGGCTACTTAGCAGCTGGTGTTTCTTCAGCTGTTGCAAGCTTGGCGCCTGAGGTGACATTTGCGTACAAGTCGCTCTTATCGCGAATGATTGCGCGAACTGTGACAAGTCCCGCACGAGCAAAACCAATTGATACATCAACGGTAGTACCTGCGACGGCTCCAACTGCTGGGAAAACAGCCTTCACATTAGCGAGTTCACCTTCGAAGTGAAGTGGCTTATTTGTATTGAGCTTTGTTTCGCCGGTTAGTACGGCAGGAGCGCCCCCAACTGAAATTCCAAGAAGTTCATCAGCAACTTCGGAGCGATTAACAATATGTCCAACCACAACCGCTGATCCATCTTCGGTTGCTACAAGAAGAAAGTTGCTGACACGGATATCACTATCGTCACTCTTAATTACAGCTTCAGCGCCATCTGTTACACGAGAAATCATTCGTGTCTCAGCACTTGGTCCCGATCCGTAACAAGAAGATAGAGAGAGTGCGAGTGCGATAGCAATTGTTGTCACAGCAACTTTTTTCATTTGGCGCATGGCGTGATTATCTCATGTCTTTCAAACCCTTGTTTCACGCCTATTACAGCCCATTTATTCGGGGTTTTCTCATTGGTGGTTCGCTGGTAGAATTGCCTCTTCACGTTCCCCAACTGAAGGGCTTTTCATGACATTTAAGGTCGGCGAAACCGTTGTTTATCCTCACCACGGAGCGGCTCTTATCGAGGCTATTGAGACTCGCGTAATTAAGGGTGAAGAGAAGACCTACCTTGTTTTGAAAGTTGCCCAGGGCGATCTCACAGTACGCGTACCGGCAGATAATGTTGATCTCGTTGGTGTTCGCGATGTAGTTGATTCAGCCGGACTTGACCGTGTATTTAACGTATTGCGCCAGCCATATACAGAAGAGCCAACAAACTGGTCACGCCGTTATAAGGCAAACCTTGAGAAGCTCGCATCTGGCGATGTTATTAAGGTTGCAGAGGTTGTTCGTGATCTCTACCGTCGCGATCTCGATCGTGGCCTTTCAGCTGGTGAAAAGCGCATGCTCGCCAAGGCGAAGCAGATTCTCGTATCAGAGCTCGCACTTGCAGAGCGCACTGATGAAGAGAAGGCTGCAACTCTCCTTGACGAGGTTCTCGCTTCTTAAGTAGTTACTTCTTATGATCGCCGCAATTATTGCTGCCGCAGGCAGTGGCGAGCGTTTCGGTGCACCAATCCCTAAAGCACTTATCCACCTTGGCGATAAGACTCTTCTCGGTCATGCCATTGCCAATCTTGCTCCAGCAGTCGATCAGATTATTGTCACAGCGCCAGCCGGGTATGAAGCGCAGATTCAAGAAATTTGTGGTGATGAAATCACTGTTGTCACTGGTGGGGCTACTCGCTCTGAATCAGTGCGTCGTGGTTTAGCTGCAGTCGACGAAGCAACTGACTATGTTTTGGTGCACGATGCTGCTAGATCACTTGCCAGTACTGATTTAGCGCGGTCCGTTATTGCCGCGCTGAAGGCGGGAGATGTTGCCGTTATTCCGGGGCTACCTGAAGTTGATACCGTCAAAGTGGTTGATAAATCAGGTTATGTCACCTCAACCCCTGAACGTTCAACGTTGCGCAAAGTTCAGACACCACAAGGCTTCGCTTACTCTGTTTTGAAAGCAGCTCATGCACATGGTGGAGATGCAACCGATGATGCAGTCTTAGTTGCTGAAGCTGGACATAAAGTCCGCATCATTGCAGGCGAAGAACGTGCAATGAAGATTACAACTCCATCTGATCTCGCAACTGCAATGACATTTATTGGTCACTCACATCGTTTCCGCACCGGCGTCGGTACTGATGCACATGCATTTGGTGAAGGTCGTGAGCTTTGGTTGGCAGGGTTGCTATGGCCTGGTGAAACCGGGGTCGATGGTCACTCTGATGGGGATGTTGCAGCTCATGCAATATGCGATGCGCTCTTTGCCGCAACCGGCACTGGCGATCTTGGTTCAAATTTCGGAACGTCTCGCCCAGAATATGCTGGTGCATCAGGGGTTCAATTGTTAAGCGAAACGCTGAAGATAGTCACCGCTGCCGGATATTCAATATCCAACGTCTCTGTTCAAATTATTGGCAATCGTCCACGAATTGGTGGTCGCCGTGCAGAGGCAATTTCAACGATCTCTGCTGCTCTCGGTGGTGTTCCAGTATCAATCCTTGCGACTACTACCGATGGCATGGGATTAACAGGTGAAGGAAGAGGCATTGCAGCGATAGCTTCTGCCCTCGTTTTTAACTAACACTGAGTCACGGGCTAGAATTGCCCAATGAGTTCGCTCCATCTTTATGACACCCAGTCGCGAACCACATCCCCATTTACCCCGATAAAAGCCGGTGAAGTCGGTATTTATCTCTGCGGCGCAACAGTGCAGGCACCACCACATATCGGCCATGTTCGCTCTGGTGTGAACTTCGACATTCTTCGCCGTTGGTTGATGAAGAGCGGTTATAACGTCACATTCATTCGCAACGTCACAGATATTGATGACAAGATTTTGCATAAGGCTGTCCATGAAGAGATGCCATGGTGGGCGGTAGCGATGAAGTACGAGCGCGCATTTACTGCAGCTTATGACGCGCTCAATGTATTACCGCCAACATACGAACCACGCGCAACCGGTCACATCACTCAGATGATTGATTTAATGCAATTATTGATTGAGCGCGGCATGGCATATGCACCGGGCAATGGCGATGTTTATCTTGAAGTCCGCAAACTTGAATCGTATTTAACTCTCTCTCGTCAAAAGTTGGATGATTTACAGCCAGCAGCTGATGCAGATGAGACCTACAAGAAAGATCCTCGTGACTTTGCGTTATGGAAAGCAGCGAAGCCGGGAGATCCTTCCTGGCCAACGCCGTGGGGCGCAGGCCGTCCTGGTTGGCACCTCGAATGTTCTGCCATGGCGCAGGCTTATCTTGGAGAAGAGTTTGATATCCATGGCGGTGGACTTGATCTCATTTTCCCGCACCACGAGAACGAGATTGCTCAATCTGAAGCAGCTGGTTATGGATTTGCCAAGCGTTGGATGCATAACGCATGGGTGACTGCATCAGGTGAAAAGATGTCCAAGTCTCTTGGAAATTCCCTGCAGGTTCATGAGTTATTGAAAACCACCCGCGGAATCGAACTTCGTTGGTACTTGGGTTCTGCTCACTATCGTTCGATGCTCGAGTTCTCTCACGAGGCGCTCGCTGAATCTGCAACAGCCTTCCGTCGTATCGAATCTTTCTTACTTCGTTCTGTTGAAATTCTTGGAAGCGAGCCAACACCAGTGCTGGGCGCTGCTTTCATCGATGCGATGAATGATGATTTAGCAGTACCTACAGCTCTCGCATCAATCTCAGAGGCACTTCGTATCGGTAACTCGGCAATTACCGCTGGCGATAAGGCAGCAATTACGGCTTCAGCTAATGAGATCCGTGGTGCTCTTGAAGTTCTTGGATGCGATCCTTTTGATCCAGCATTCGCATCTGCGACAACAAGCGAGGATGTAACAACAGCACTTGATGGAACTATTAAGTTGGCGCTTTCACAGCGCGAAGCTGCACGTGCTCGAAAAGATTTTGAAAGCTCTGATGCGATTCGTGATGGCTTAACAGCTCTTGGGATTGTTATTGAAGATACAGCGCAAGGACCACGATGGTCGATCTCACGTAAGACTGAAGGAAGTGGTTCATAATGGCCGGAAATTCAAAACCCCGCGGCGCAGTTCGTAAATCTAAAAAGGGTCCCACAGTTGGATCTGGTGGAAACCGTAAGCGCGGATTAGAGGGTAAAGGTCCAACACCTAAGGCAGAAGATCGTCCTTATCACGCAGCACATAAAGCGAAGAAGCGCGCCGAAAAATCTGCAGAGAAGCGCCCAGCAGCAGCGAGACTTCCAAAGTCGGAGATGCCTAAGGGTGAGATTGTCTCCGGTCGTAATGCAGTGCTTGAAGCACTTCGTGAAAATGTTCCAGCAACTGAGGTCATGGTTGCGCGCGGCGTCGATATCGATGATCGAATTGCAGAGTCCCTCCAGCTTGCACTCAATCACGGACTTCAGATCAAGGAAGTTCACCGCGCACAGCTAGAGACAATCGCACCTAATAGTCAAGGAATCATCCTTGGAATCAAACCATTCCAATATTCAAGCTATGAAGAGATCTGCGATCACGCAAAGGGCGCCAAGTTAATTGTTGCCCTTGATGGAGTTACAGATCCACGAAACCTAGGTGCGGTAACCCGTTCCGCAGCAGCCTTTGGTGCCTCTGGAATCATTATTCCTGAGCGTAGAGCAGCGGCAGTTACTGCTTCCGCATGGAAGACATCTGCTGGAGCGGCGGCCCGCCTTCCTATCGCACAGGTCACCAACCTTGCTCGCACAATTGATGATGCGAAGAAGCGTGGCATGTTTGTGATTGGTCTCGACGGAGATTCGGATGTTCAACTTTCTGAGATGAAAGTAGCAAAAGAAGATTTGATGATTATCGTCGGCTCTGAAGGTAAGGGTCTTGCACGGCTGACTCGCGAGAAGTGCGACCTCATCGTCTCAATTCCAATTTCATCTTCAACCGAATCACTCAACGCATCAGTTGCTACCTCCATCACTCTGTTCTGGATTGATGAGCAACGCCGTAAGGGGTAATTGATGAAGTACAGCCGATTTATCGTATGCGGAGACTCGTTTAGCGAGGGCATGACCGATGAAATGGTTGATGGGAAATTCCGTGGTTGGGCTGATCGTGTTGCTGATGCTTTATCAGAGCACTCAGAGAATTTCACCTATGCCAACTTAGCTGTTCGAGGTAAATTGGTTCACCAAGTTGTTGCCGATCAGGTTCCGGAGGCGATGAAGTTTGTTACTGGAAAAGATACTTTAATTTCTTTTCATGCTGGTGCAAATGATGCGCTTCGTCCGGGCTATGACGCAGCAAAGACTATTGCTGAATACCAAACCGCTGTCCGCGCGATAGCTGCTTCTGGTGCATCACTTCTTCTCTTTACGGTTTTGGAAGATACCGGCAATAAGGGAAAAGGTTCTGAGATCTGGAAGGCGCGCTTTTCAGAGTTCAATCGTGCAGTCCGTGAAGTAGGTGCTGAAGTTGGGGCAACCGTCTCTGATGCAAACGGATTAGCCTTCTTTAGCGATAGGCGCTTCTTAGCTTTTGATCGTTTGCACTTAAACGTGGAAGGACACTGGCGCGTTGCACAAGGAGTCCTTGAAGTTCTGAACTATCCATATGACCCTGCCTGGCGAGTTCCTTTGCCCCCAGCAAAGCCCACACCGTGGATAAAAGAGCGTATTACAGGGGTTTTATGGTTCTTCGTCTTTGCTCTTCCTTGGCTCTGGCGCCGACTTCGCGGAAAATCTTCTGGCGATGGCCGCAAAGCAAAATACCCGCAGCCAATTTCTTGGCCACGGGTATAACGCTTAACAATCTCTAGATTGCTCGAACTGTCCAGGTAAAGGTGTAGGTTCCGGGACCGACCAAATACTTATTCAATGTATCTGGACCACATGATGCGGTTCCGACTCCGCGATGCGCAGCGTCGATATGAACAACAGCATTACCTGAAGACTCGACCTCAACGTCATGGGTTTTATCTGCAAGTTCGGTTGCGCGGTGTGGCGTCACAGAGACCTGACGAGGCTTATCGAGATCGATTCGCAATCCCTTTCCGTCATCG
This sequence comes from uncultured Candidatus Planktophila sp., assembly GCA_964572265.1. Classification (GTDB taxonomy): domain Bacteria; phylum Actinomycetota; class Actinomycetes; order Nanopelagicales; family Nanopelagicaceae; genus Planktophila. The sequence continues at coordinate 8,809 of CAZNEQ010000016.1, read as the reverse complement.
CCAGTGAGTTCAAACCAACGCACACCTGTATGACCACCATTTTCTTGAGGGCGAACATACGGAACATACTGATCTGCAACTGATGAGACCCAACGATGGATGCGACCGATTGCTCGGTCTGGATAAGACTCGTGTGGTCCTGAACCAAAGTATGAGTAGGTAGAGAGTTTGCCATCGATCTCTAGGTTGATACCTACACGAGCTAGATCTTCTAGCTGTTTTGGAATCACAATTGTCTCTTTCACAGCATAACCACCAGCGACAGGTGTGATTACCTGTGTTTGCTTAACAGTAATTCCAGAACTGGTTTGCCAGATACTTACTACCTTCTTACTCTTGGCAGTTTCAGTGATGGTGCAATCTGTGCGGTTGAGTTCACGAACACCATAACGATCCCACTTCGTAGAAATATGACCGATTCGGTCGTTATCAGTGGGTGCACGCCAGAGTGAAAGCTCTGGGGCAAATACTCCGTATGGAATTTGAATCTCACCAGCATCATTGAGAACGTCTTCAAAGTATGGGTTGCTCTTCTCAGCTGAGATTGTGTTCGCCTTGGAAGGAAGAGGGAATTGGTTCCAACCGATTTCAGTGGAAGCTGAAGCCCAGGCGGTGCTGCTCTTGCGAATCAGCGTGAAGGTAATAAAACGTTCACCCTTGCCATCGGCCTTGAGTAGAGCCGGTGATTTCACCGTAAATCTGCCTGTTTTACGCGGCCCAACGGCAGGAAGCTTGACCCGGCCCCCATCAATATTGAGGCCATCGCGGGTAATCGACCATACAAGGTCGAAGTCGCTGAGGTCTGTGAAGAACTGCTTATTGAAGATTGTGAATTGGCCAGTGGCTGCCTTTGCGGTGCGGATGACTGCAGGTGCAGCGATTGATTTAAATTCATGCATCGCAGGTTTTGCAGTGCGATCAGGAAAGACCATTCCATCACAACAGAAGTTTCCATCGTGCTTCTTCTCTCCGTAGTCACCACCATAGGCAGAGCGAGTGGTGCCATCTGGCAGAGTTTGGACCGGTCCGTGATCCCAGAACTCCCAAATAAATCCACCTTGCAGACCTGGGAGCTTTTCAATTGCCTCCCAGTACTCTGCCAAAGTTCCGTTGGAGTTACCCATGGCATGCGAGTACTCACACATAATGAGCGGACGATCTAGTTTTGATGACTTTGCATAATCGATGATGGATGCGATTGCGGGATACATTGGGCAAACAACATCGGTAAGTTCTGGATTGTGTAACCAGTTAGCGCGAATCGCACCTTCGTAATGAAGCGGACGTGATGGATCTGCAGCACGAGCATAAGCGGCCGCCGCAAAGTGGTTGAGTCCAACGCCTGATTCATTTCCAAGTGACCACATCACAACTGATGGATGATGAATGTCGCGTTCGACCATTCGTCCCACGCGTTCAACAAATGCACCGAGGTAACGCGGGTCGTTGCAAATCGAATCGTAGAAAGCGTGTGTTTCAATATTTGCTTCGCCAATTACGTAGAAGCCAAGTTCATCGCAGAGATCTAAGAAAGCTGCGTCGTTTGGATAGTGCGCAGTACGGACAGCGTTAAAGTTCCATCGCTTGAGTTCGAGCAGATCTTGTCGCATGTCATCGCGAGTAAGTGCACGACCAGTGAAGCGGTTAAAGTCGTGGCGGTTAACGCCATAGAAAATGACAGGTTGGCCATTGACCAAAAAGTCATGACCCTTCACCTCAACGCGGCGGAAACCGATCTTTTGGCTGGAAATCTGAACCACGTTGCCCAATGGATCAACGAGCTCGAGATGAAGTGTGTATAAAACAGGGTTTTCAGCAGACCAGGCCGCAACTTTAGGAATCGTGGTCTCCAAGGTGATGCGGCCAGGGGTAGGTGGCTCTACCTTTCGAAGCGAGTCACGGAGATTTTCTGGCATTGCGCCATCCCAATACTTGCCGGTGAAGAAGTCCTTACTACCGTTACGAAGTTCCTCTGGCATCTCTGTCCAAATTGGCGCCTTCACATATTTCACGGTGCCGCTCATTGAAGCGCTCTTTGCCTTAGGAAACTCTTCGATTCGGGTGCGCAAGGTGTAACCGTCATTAGATTTATCATCGACAGATCCGATGTAGGCGTCAACCTTAAGTGTTCCTGTTGTGTTATCGGCCTTTAATCCAGCGGTTGTATAGAGCCGTTCAATAAAGACATCATTTGTTGCATAGAGTTTTACCGAACGCGTAATACCTCCATGCCACCATTGATCTTGATCCTCAACATAAGTTGCATCAGACCACTTAGTGACATCGATGCGTAGAGTGTTTTTGCCACCCTTTAGAAACTTTGTAATATCGAACTCTGCGGCAAGGCGAGAATCTTTTGTCATTCCGACGATATCGCCGTTGACCCAGATGAGTGCGACTGATTCGTAACCGCCTAGATGAAGAACAATCCGCTTGTTCTCCCACGATTGAGGAATCTCAAAATCACGCTCGTAGATACCGGTTGGATTCTCATCCGGCACATTAGGTGGAACATGATCAAAAGGCATCTGAACATTGGTGTAAATCGGTTTGTCGAAGAAGACGGCACCTTCGGGTTGCATCGTCCACAATCCGGGAACAGGGATGGATGCCCAGCGCTTACGAGGTGAATCAGTTGGCTTGCGCAGTAATTGAAAGCGCCACGTTCCATCGAGGCTGAGCTTCTCGTAATGCTCGATGTTGAGCATCGGGAGGCGATTAACTGCAGTGGTCTCGGGGCTGATCCAATAGTTAGGCAACATGCGTCGAATCATCCCATGCATCAACCGACAGAGATAGGTGCAAAGAAGATTCAGCCCAAATATCGCCCTTATTTATGCGGTGAAATCGCGATTTTTACAATTGGCCGAGTAGTGCCATAATTACGCCGTTCAAAAAGCAGTACGCCTCCTTAGCTCAGTGGTAGAGCAGCTCACTTGTAATGAGCAGGTCATCCGTTCAAATCGGATAGGGGGCTCCAGTTCTCTCTAACGCCGCCAATCACTTTCTCGTCACGAACCAGCGCGTAGCGTTCATAACCAATAAAGTTACACACTATGAGCAGCTTCCCGTCTGATTCCTTTAAGGACCTTACCGAGGCTAATGCTCAATATGTAAAGACCTTCAAATACTCCGATCTCACAGGCGTAGCACAACGCGGTCTTGCGATTGTCACCTGTATGGATTCTCGGATCAATCCTCTCTCAGTTGTTGGCATGCGATCTGGCGATGCCAAGATCCTCCGCAATGCAGGCGCTAGGGTTACTGAAGATGTACTCCGAACTTTAGTTCTTGCCACTTACCTTTTAGGTGTAAAGAGAATTTTGATCATGCCACATACGGAGTGTCGTATGGCTGAAAATACTGAAGAAGAAATTCACACGCAGATTGATGAACAGTTTGGCGTCAATACTTCTTCACTTGAATTCAGCACAACTACCGATCAACTCGGTGCGCTCGCAAAGGATGTTAATCGCGTGCGTTCATACCCGCTACTGAACACAGGAGTTGAAGTAGGTGGCGCAATCTACGATGTTAAAACTGGTTCCATCACACCTATTGATTGCTAAGCGCGACGCATCGGCATTTTGGTCTGCGGGTATTCAAGATTAGTTAAAAACTCTCGAATAAACATCTGGAAAATTTCTGGCTTCTCTTTATTTGCCTGATGTGAAGTACCCGGAATTACAGCAAGCCGAGCTTGTGGAATTGATTCGTACATCAAAACTGTGTGCTTATGGTCGATAACATCATCATCGCCAACCAATACGAGTACTGGGCATTTAATCTGTTCGATATCTGCCACGGTGAAATTCGGTTCGCTCTTCCAGATTGCAAACATCTTTGCAATCTTCCCATCGAGAGTCTCTGGGGCATCTGGCGAAGTTTCCGCATGCTCGGCGCGATCTTCGGGTGAGATAAATCCATTCCATTCAGGGAGCGGCAGAGTGCCGCTGTAATGGAAGTTTCCACCGAAAGAGACCACGGACTTAACAAGATCTGGACGCTTCATCGCCACCATTAAAGCGATGATTGCGCCATCGCTAAAGCCGACGATATGTGCAGGTTCCTTTACGACATCCTCAAGGTATGCAACAGCTTCTTGATATTGGTAATCAAAGTGCATGCTGCCTTCGCGATCACCAGTAAACCCATGTGCAGTGCGGTCATAGCCGTACACGTGATGGCGGTCTTCTACTGCAGGCAGAACCGTGAAATCAAAGTGCGATGTCTGACTTAGGCCGCCGTGGAGCAAGAGCAACGCTTCGCCATTGTTATCCCACTCGTAGGAAAAAACTTGATGACCGCGAAGATCGATGTAGCCAGAACGCATTAGTCGAGTGAATCCATAATGTGACGATTGCCGCGATCGAAGGTGAGGTAGTTCCAGGTCCAGTCTGCAACTGTGCCAACTTTATTGCGACCACCTAAGAGGTAGAAGAGGTGGAGAAATAACCAAGCAAACCAAGCGGGTGCACCTACTAACTTAAATTTACCGACTTCGACAATTGCTTTATGGCGACCAATTGTTGCCATGGATCCCTTGTCGCGATACTTGAAGTTCTTAAGAGTTTTGCCAGCAGTAAGGTCGATGATTTGTTGCGCAACGAACTTTGCTTGTTGTAGCGCAACAGGTGCAACCATTGGATAAAAGCGTCCATCAGCGTTCTGTGCTCCAGAGATATCTCCAATAGCCCAGATGTGTGGATAGTTAGTTACTTGCAAAGTTGGCCCTGATGCAATGCGAGATCCTGATAACGGAAGATTGAGAATTGAGGCAGTAGGTTCACCTTTGACGCCGGCAGCCCAGATTGTGACTTCAGCTGGGATCGGGTCGCCGTCTTTAACAACAATCTGTCGTGACTTGATTTCGCGAACAGCGGTATTGGTTTTTACATGCACACCCAGCTTTTGAAGATCGCGAGTTGCACGTGCAGAGAGACCTTCGCTAAACATCGGCAGAATTCGCGCACCGGCTTCGATGAGATAAATATCGATGTGGTCTGCGGCGTGTGCCATATCGTTACGAAGTGGTCCACGCTTTAGCTCTGCAAGTGCGCCAGCCATTTCAACACCTGTAGGGCCACCGCCAACAACTGCAATAGATAAGCGAGTCTCATCTTCAAAACGGCAGAGATCTTCGAAGCGGCGCATGACTTCAGCGCGAATATGGATTGCCTCAGAGACGTTTTTCATACCTAGACCGTGTTCGGTTACACCGGGAACTCCGAAGTCTGCAGTGACCGAGCCGAGCGCAACAATCAAGTGATCGAATTCAAGAACTTCTGAAGAATCAAGCTTTACCGATTTGTTCTTATGATCAATCGAGATGGGTGAGCCCATTCGGAATTTAACATCGGTATTTCGTAGCGCACCTCGAACTGGGTGCACGACGTGATCTGCTGCGAGTCCAGCAGTCGACACCTGATAGAGCAATGGTAAGAAAGTTTGAAAGTTGTGACGGTCAACGAGAACGACCTCCGCCTTTCCGGCGAGTGCGCGAGCGGCAGTCAACCCGCCAAAGCCTGCACCGAGAATAACGACGCGTGGCTTGCTGGAGGTGTTTCGAGTAGAACTGCTCATGAGTGCAGTCTAGGCTCACAGTGTGAAGAATCAGAATCAAGCACGTATCTACTGTGTTACAGGCGCCTCGGGTTATGTGGGCGGACGCTTGGTTCGAGCTCTTCTACAAGAGGGTAAGCGTGTTCGCGTTCTCGTTCGAGATAGCAAGAAGATTCTCGGTCAGAATTGGGCTAGCGATGTTGAAATCATCGAGGGCAATGCGAGCAATGCCGCTGATCTCGATCGCGCTTTAGCTGGAGTACATACTGCCTATTACCTCTTGCACTCAATTAATGTGGCAACCGACTTCGGCGATATTGAGGCGGAGATGGCTAAAGGGTTTGCTGAAGCTGCCGAGCGCAATGAGATTTCGCAAATTGTTTATTTGGGTGGAATCGCCAACGATGAGAATCGTTCCCGCCATCTGACTTCGCGCATGAACACAGGAACCCAGTTGGCTTCTGGAAAAGTTCCGGTGCTCGAATTTCGTGCCGGAATAATTATTGGATCTGGCTCTGCCTCATTTGAGATGTTGCGCCACTTAACTCATCGTCTGCCAATTATGACGACTCCAAAGTGGGTCTCCAATCGCACGCAGCCGATTGCAATTCGCGACGTGCTCTATTACCTCAAGAGCGCTGCATCACTTAAAGAACCGGTGAGCACCATCCGAGATATTGGTGGCCCTGAAGTTGTCACATACGCCACGATGATGCAGAAATTTGCTGATATTTCTGGGCTGCGCAAGCGCATCATTGTTCAAATTCCTGTGCTCACCCCGAAGCTCTCAAGTTTATGGATTGGGTTTGTTACACCAGTACCAACTTCGCTGGCGCGCCCACTGGTTGAATCTCTCATTAGCGAAGTGGTTGTAGATAAAAAGAAAAGTGTCGACTCACTTATTGCGCCACCGCCGGAAGGTTTGTTGACGGTTACCCAAGCTATCGAATTAGCATTGAGCCGTACTGCAAATAACGAGGTCGACACTCGTTGGTCAGATGCTGCATTTCCAGTCGCACCATGGCAGAAAGCACAGAGCGATCCAGATTGGGCAGGAGAGTTAACACTGAAAGATCATCGCGAAATTTCTTCTGATGTTGCATTGAAATTTATCTGGCAAGAAATTGAGAGCATCGGCGGTGAACATGGATGGTTTGGTTCAGATTGGCTCTGGTACCTGCGCGGATTAATTGATCGCTTCTTCGGCGGAGTTGGTTTACGTCGCGGGCGACGAGATCCACAGCATTTACGTGTTGGCGATAGCTTAGATTTTTGGCGAGTCGAAGAGTTAGAGAAAGAGAAGAAGCTCAGGCTCTATGCCGAAATGATTCTTCCCGGTAAAGCGTGGCTTGAATTTACTTTAGAAGAACGAGATGGAAAGACGCTGGTCTCGCAGGATGCTCTCTTCGAACCGCGAGGCCTCGGCGGACAGTTGTATTGGTATCTTGTCTCACCATTCCACTTCTTTATCTTTCCGACGATGCTTCGCAATATCGAAAAAGCTGCGCGAAAATCTCAGGCAACATCCCACACTTTGTCGTAGGTCATGTTTAAGATGGGCCATATGTCAGCGCTAGAAAATCCAACAACGCAGGGTTCAACCCTGACCGACCTCGAGACACGTATCCTCGACTTCGAACGCAATTGGTGGCGCTTCGCCGGTGCAAAAGAGAGTGCGATTAAAGAACAATTCGATCTCTCAGCGCCTCGCTACTACCAACTTCTCAACGACCTCATCGATCGCGATGATGCTCTCGAGGCTTCACCTATGTTGGTAAAGCGCCTTCGCCGCCTCCGTGAGGCTCGTATGCAGGCTCGCTCCGCCCGCTAGCCCTCGCTCCGCCCCCCAAAAGCTGCCTCCAGCCCTCCCGTTTTGCGCTCGCCTCTTGCGCTTAAAACTCCCGTTTTGCGCGTGGGAATACATCCCCCTACCCTTGGCGTTAGCACTCACAGGCCGCGAGTGATAATCCCAGCGGCTACCCGTTCGACACATATAAGAGGAGTAATTAGATGGCAAAGCAGATCGCCTTTAATGAAGAAGCGCGCCGTGGTCTAGAGCGCGGAATGAACGTACTCGCCGATGCAGTCAAGGTCACCCTTGGACCTCGCGGACGTAACGTCGTCCTCGAGAAGAAGTGGGGCGCCCCAACAATTACTAACGACGGCGTATCAATCGCTAAGGAGATCGAACTCGATGATCCTTGGGAGAAGATTGGTGCAGAGCTCGTTAAGGAAGTTGCTAAGAAGACTGATGATGTCGCTGGCGATGGAACAACAACAGCAACAGTTCTTGCACAAGCTCTTGTTCGCGAAGGTCTTCGCAATGTTGCAGCGGGCTCAAATCCAATGGCGCTCAAGCGCGGTATCGAGAAGGCAGTAGCAGCAATCGTTACTGAACTTCTTGCAATGGCGAAGTCAGTAGATTCAAAGGAGCAGATTGCTGCAACAGCATCAATCTCAGCTGCCGATGCAACAATCGGCGAGATGATTGCTGAGGCGATGGATAAGGTCGGTAAGGAAGGCGTTATCACTGTCGAGGAGTCAAACACTTTCGGACTCGAACTAGAACTCACAGAGGGTATGCGCTTTGATAAAGGCTACCTATCTCCATACTTCGTAACTGATACAGATCGCATGGAAACTGTTCTGGAAGATGCATACATCTTGATCGTTAACAGCAAGATTTCATCAATCAAGGATCTTGTTCCATTGCTCGAGAAGGTCATGCAATCAGGTAAGCCACTTGCCATCATCGCTGAAGATGTTGAAGGTGAAGCGCTTGCAACTCTCGTTGTAAATAAGATTAAGGGCACATTCCGCTCAGCAGCAGTCAAGGCTCCAGGCTTTGGTGATCGTCGTAAGGCGATGCTCCAGGACATTGCGATTCTTACCGGTGCAACAGTGATCTCTGAAGAAGTCGGTCTCAAGCTTGAAACAACTGGTCTCGAACTTCTTGGTCGCGCTCGTAAGGTAGTTATCTCTAAGGAAGAGACAACAATCGTTGAAGGTGCAGGAGATGCAGACCAGATCAAGGGTCGCGTTAACCAGATCCGCAGCGAAATCGCGAACACAGATTCAGATTACGATCGCGAAAAGGCGCAAGAGCGTTTGGCAAAGCTTGCAGGCGGAGTTGCTGTCATCAAGGCAGGAGCTGCAACTGAGGTAGAGCTCAAAGAGCGCAAGCACCGCATCGAAGATGCAGTACGTAACGCTAAGGCTGCAGTAGAAGAAGGAATCGTTGCCGGTG
>CAZNEQ010000015.1:0-20231 GCA_964572265.1 uncultured Candidatus Planktophila sp. | reverse complement strand
ACACAGGAAGATCCATGGCAAGCATTTGCTCGCACCCACACAATCAACACTGTTGTGCCAGGTGTCGTGACAAAGCTTGTTCCATTCGGAGCATTCATCCGTGTTCATGAAGGAATTGAAGGACTTGTTCACATCTCAGAGCTCGCAGAGCGCCATGTTGAGATTCCAGAGCAGGTTGTTGCAGTAGATGACGAGCTCTTCGTTAAGATTATCGATATCGATCTTGAGCGTCGCCGCATCTCACTCTCATTGAAGCAGGCTAATGAAGGACAAGATGTTGAGGTCGAAGCATTCGATCCAACACAGTACGGAATGGCTGCTCGCTACGATGCAGATGGAAACTTCATCTACCCAGAAGGCTTTGATCCTGATTCACAGGAATGGAAGCCAGGCTATGAGGCGCAACGCGAAGAGTGGGAGCGTCAGTACGCTGAAGCTCAGCAGCGCTTCCTTGCTCATAAGAAGCAGAAGGCTGAAGCACAGGCAGCAGAGGCTGCAGCAACTCCAGCTGAATAATCTTCACCAGAAAAGCCCCTCGATTAACTTCGGGGGGCTTTTCTCATTCATCGGAAATTTGTGCTTCGCCAACGTGCGGCCAAATTGCCCAATGACAGCAGTGCACCGATTCTTAACACTGGCTAGAAGCACAAAATTTCCCTCGAATGAGTACAGTTCCCTCTATGTTGATCGTGGGGCTTACTGGAGGAATTGGGGCTGGGAAGTCGACCGTTGCCAATATGTTTGCTCAGCTCGGCGCGCTGGTGGTGGATGCGGATAAGTTAGCGCGAGAAGCTATCGAACCTGGAACGACTGGCTTTGATGAAGTAGTTGCTGAGTTCTCCACGAAGATTCTCAGCGATGGAGATATCGATCGCCAGAAGCTCGGGAAGATAGTTTTTAAAGATGGCGAAAAGCGCAAGAAACTTGAAGCGATAATCCATCCGCGAGTCCAGGAAGCGTTAGCTGCAAAGATAAAGTCGCTTAGCCCTGGAGATATTTTGGTTTATGAGATTCCACTCTTGGTCGAGACTGGTGCGGCAGGCAAGTTTGATTACATCATTACCGTCGAAGCAGATATCGAAAATCGCCTCGATCGACTCTTTGAGCGAGGCATGGATGAAGATGAAGCCGAACGTCGCATTGCTGCACAGGCTTCACAGGCAGAGCGTGAAGCGGTGGCCGATCGAGTAATCATTAATGACGGTGACCGTGCAGAACTCTTTGCCGAATGCGCTCGAATATGGGAGAGCGAGCTCAATGCGCCCCGTCAGTGAGGTGCAGCGCAAAGTTGCGCCATTTCAAGTAATCAGTGAGTACGTTCCCGCCGGCGATCAGCCTGCTGCAATCGAAGAGATAGCTCGCCGCATCAATGCGGGGGAGCGAGATGTGGTTCTCCTGGGAGCAACAGGTACGGGAAAATCAGCAACAACTGCTTGGCTGGTAGAGAAGCTACAGCGCCCAACCCTGGTACTTGCACCTAATAAGACTTTGGCCGCACAACTTGCAAATGAGTTTCGCGAGTTACTTCCCAACAATGCGGTTGAGTATTTTGTCTCTTACTACGACTACTACCAGCCCGAGGCATACGTTCCGCAGACGGATACCTTTATCGAGAAAGACTCCAGCGTTAATGATGAGGTAGAGCGTCTACGTCACTCCGCAACGAACTCATTGTTGACGCGACGAGATGTCATCGTGGTAGCTACCGTTTCTTGTATTTATGGTCTCGGCACTCCGCAGGAGTACATCGACCGAATGATTCACCTCAAGGTAGGGGATGAGATTGAGCGCAATGCCTTGCTCCGTCGCTTCGTCGATGTCCAATACAAGCGAAATGATGTTGCATTCGAGCGCGGAACTTTCCGAGTACGTGGCGACACCGTCGAGATAATTCCGATGTATGAGGAGCTTGCCATCCGTATTGAGATGTTTGGCGATGAGATTGAGAAAATTACAACCCTGAATCCGCTGACCGGAGAGATAGTTCGCGACGAGGAAGAGATGTATATCTTCCCAGCTACTCACTATGCAGCAGGACCTGAGACGATGAAGCGCGCCATGAGCGACATCCAAGACGAGCTTCAGATTCAGCTCAACACCTTTAAGAAACAGAATAAGTTGCTGGAAGAACAACGTCTGCGAATGCGTACTACTTTCGATCTTGAGATGATGGAACAACTTGGTTTCTGTTCAGGAATCGAGAACTATTCGCGACACCTTGATGGTCGCGAACCCGGTTCTGCACCTAACTGTCTCTTGGATTACTTCCCAGAAGATTTTCTTCTTGTGATCGACGAAAGCCATGTCACCGTTCCGCAGATTGGCGCGATGTATGAAGGCGATGCATCACGCAAGCGAACACTGGTTGAGCATGGTTTCCGTCTTCCGAGTGCACTTGATAATCGACCTCTGAAGTGGCCAGAATTTCAAGAACGAGTAGGTCAGACCGTCTATCTCTCTGCTACTCCAGGAAAGTATGAGCTGGAGAAGGTGAAAGGCGATGTTGTTGAGCAGGTAATTCGCCCAACAGGTCTGGTAGATCCAAAGATTGTTATCAAACCAATCAAGGGCCAGATTGATGATTTGTTGGAAGAGATTAATGTCCGAGCTGAGCGCAACGAGCGAGTTCTTGTCACAACGCTGACTAAGAAGATGTCAGAAGATCTCACCGATTACTTGCAAGAGCGCGGAGTGCGAGTGCGTTATCTTCACTCAGAGGTCGATACCTTGCGCCGTGTTGAATTGCTACGAGAACTCCGCTCTGGTGACTACGACGTATTGATTGGTATCAACCTACTGCGCGAAGGTCTCGACCTCCCAGAAGTTTCATTGGTTGCAATCTTGGATGCCGATAAGGAAGGTTTCCTGCGATCGGCTACATCCTTGATTCAAACAATTGGACGTGCTGCTCGAAATGTTTCGGGCGAGGTGCATATGTATGCCGACAACATCACCGCTTCAATGGAGAAAGCAATTGATGAGACCAATCGCCGTCGCGCAAAGCAGGTCGCCTATAACCTGGAACGAGGAGTAGATCCTCAGCCGCTTCGTAAGAAGATTGCGGATATCACTGACATGATTGCTCGCGAGAGCGACGATACCGATGAATTAATTGCTGGAATCAAGGGCGCAAAGGGTTCGGTCCCCTTTGTCGAACGTGGCAAGGGCTCTCTAGCGCGCCAAGAACTTGCCGCGTTGATAGGCTCCCTCACCGAGCAGATGCGTAGCGCTGCCGATGAGCTCGCCTTCGAACTCGCAGGTCGCCTGCGTGATGAGATTAAAGAGCTCAAGCGGGAACTTCGATCAATGGATGAGGCGGGACATTAAGAGTGAGTATTGAGAAACTGGTAGTCCGCGGAGCACGCGAACATAACCTTAAAGATGTCTCACTCGAACTCCCTCGAGATGCCCTCATCGTATTCACTGGTCTATCGGGATCTGGAAAGTCATCGCTCGCCTTCGACACTATCTTTGCTGAAGGACAGCGACGTTACGTTGAATCTCTCTCTGCCTATGCGCGCCAATTCTTGGGTCAGATGGATAAGCCCGATGTGGATTTTATTGAGGGGCTATCGCCGGCGGTCTCCATCGATCAGAAATCCACCAACCGAAATCCCCGCTCAACGGTTGGAACAATCACTGAGGTCTACGACTACCTGCGACTGCTCTTCGCACGAGCTGGTCGACCACATTGTCCCAATTGTGGAAAGGCAGTTTCTCGCCAATCACCGCAGCAGATAGTAGATCAAATTCTGACGATGCCAGCGACGACAAAGTTTCAAGTACTCGCCCCGGTGGTGCGCGAGCGAAAAGGTGAGTTCGTTGATCTCTTCAGCGACTTGGTTACGCAGGGTTATTCACGTGCTCGCGTAGATGGTGAAACTATTCAACTTTCAGAGCCGCCGAAGCTGAAGAAGCAAGAGAAACACACAATCGAAGTTGTAGTCGATCGCTTGACTGCAAAGGCTGAGAGTAAATCTCGTCTGACTGATTCCATTGAAACGGCACTTAAGCTAGCAAGTGGCCTTGTTATTCTCGATTTTGTTGACGCAAAGGGCGAGGAGAAGGAGCGGACCTATAGCGAGCATCTTGCCTGCCACGATTGCAACCTCTCCTTTGAAGAGCTTGAGCCGCGTTCTTTCTCCTTTAACTCACCATTCGGCGCCTGTCCAGAGTGTTCTGGTATCGGTACAAAACTCGAGGTGGATGAGGATTTAATCATTCCAGATGACTCTATCTCTATCGAAGAGGGAGCGATTGCCCCTTGGGCTGGCGGTCAGTCATCAGAGTATTTCTTACGTTTACTTGATGCGCTGGCAAGTGAATTGAAATTTAAATTAGATACACCGTGGAAGAAATTGCCGGCAAAAGCAAAAGATGCCGTCATTAACGGTTTCGACTATGAAGTTCATGTGAAGTATAAGAATCGCTATGGCCGCGTTCGCAATTACTCCACCGGCTTTGAAGGTGTCATCCCATTTATTCACCGTCGACATTCAGAGACTGATTCGGATTACAGCCGCGAAAAGTACGAGGCGTACATGCGCGAGACTCCTTGTCCAGCATGTAAAGGCGCGCGCCTGAAGCCAGAGGTATTGGCAGTGACCATCGGCGGTAAATCGATCGCCGAGGTCTGCCTTCTCTCCATCGATGATTGTGCACAATTCCTTAAGGGAATCGAACTCAACGCGAGAGAGGCCCAAATTGCAGAGCGGGTGATGAAGGAAGTGCATGCCCGCCTTGGCTTCTTGCTCGATGTTGGCCTTGATTACCTTTCACTTGATCGCCCAGCAGCAACTCTCTCTGGCGGTGAAGCACAACGCATTCGACTTGCAACGCAGATTGGTTCTGGACTTGTTGGCGTACTTTACGTTCTCGATGAGCCAAGCATTGGCCTCCACCAGCGAGATAACCGGCGACTGATTGATACCTTGACTCGTCTTCGCAATCTTGGAAACACGCTGATTGTGGTGGAGCACGATGAAGAAACCATCCGAACTGCTGATTGGGTTGTTGATATTGGACCGGGAGCGGGTGAGCACGGGGGACATGTAGTTGTCTCCGGCTCCTATCAAGATCTCATCAACTCGAAAGAATCAATTACTGGGGCATATCTCTCTGGTCGTAAGTCGATTGAGATTCCTTCCGAGCGTCGCGCAGTAGATCCCAAGCGCAAGTTGGTCGTGAAGGGTGCAAAGGAGAACAATCTCAAGGATATTGAAGTAGAGATTCCATTGGGACTCTTTGTATCAGTTACCGGCGTCTCGGGTTCTGGTAAATCAACGCTTGTTAATGACATCTTGTATACAACGCTTGCCAATAAGTTAAATGGTGCGCGCTTAGTTCCAGGTCGCCACCGCACAGTCACCGGCATTGACCAGCTAGATAAGGTCGTGCACGTTGACCAATCACCGATTGGTCGTACACCCCGTTCCAACCCTGCTACCTATACCGGAGTCTTCGATAAGGTTCGCGCCCTCTTTGCTGAGACCTCTGAAGCTAAGGTGCGCGGCTATCAACAAGGACGCTTCTCCTTCAACGTGAAGGGTGGGCGCTGCGAGAACTGTTCTGGTGACGGAACCATCACGATTGAGATGAACTTCCTCCCCGATGTCTACGTTCCTTGTGAAGTCTGTCATGGCGCACGCTATAACCGCGAGACCCTTGAGGTTCATTACAAGGGCAAGACAATCGCGGAAGTTCTGGATATGCCGATTGAAGTCGCGCATACCTTCTTTGAATCGGTACCAACAATTGCTCGCTACTTAAAGACGCTCTGCGATGTCGGTCTTGGATATGTGCGACTTGGTCAATCTGCGCCAACACTCTCAGGTGGAGAGGCGCAGCGTGTTAAGTTGGCGACCGAATTACAACGACGCTCTACTGGTCGCACTATTTATGTTCTCGATGAACCGACCACAGGGCTTCACTTCGAAGATGTGAATAAGTTGCTCGGAGTTCTCAAACGTTTGGTAGAGACAGGCAATACCGTTGTGGTGATTGAACACAATCTTGATGTTATTAAATCTTCCGACTGGGTCATTGATATGGGACCTGAGGGCGGATTCCGTGGCGGATTAGTTGTCGCAGAAGGTACCCCTGAAGATGTTGCGAAGGTGAAGGCGAGTTATACCGGACAGTTCTTGGCTGAAATTTTAGAGAGTAATCGCGCTAGCAAAGCTCCGGTTAAGAAGTCAGCACCAGTGAAGAAGAAGTAGCGATGGCAGATCCAGCCAGTTATCGACCAAGAGAGATTCCAGAGGAGCCTGGTGTTTACCGCTTCTACAACCAGAGCGATAAAGTCATTTATGTTGGTAAAGCGAAGAATCTCAAGAATCGTTTGAGCTCATATTTCGGCTCTAACTTGGCGCAGAAGACCTATCGCATGGTCCATGAGGCGGTACGAGTCGACTGGACCATTGTTAATACTGAACTTGAAGCGCTGGCGCTCGAGTTCTCGTGGATTAAGCAATACCACCCAACGTACAACGTTCAATTTAAGGATGATAAGTCATATCCATACTTAGCAATTTCGCTCGACGATGAGTTTCCGCGGATATTCATCACTCGAAAAGAGAAGCGCTCTGGTCTTAAGTACTTTGGTCCTTATACAAACGCATGGGCTTTACGAAATACATATGAAGTACTCTTGAAGGTCTTTCCCGTAAGGTCGTGCAGCGCTGGAAATTTTCAACGCGCTCAACGCACCAAGCGCCAATGCCTCCTGGGGGATATCGGTAAATGTGCGGCTCCGTGTGTGGGGTGGGTAACTCCTGAAGAGCATAAAGCTATCGCCTATAAGTTAGATGCATTTATGGAGGCAGGCATGGAAGATCTCGTTCCGACCATGCGAAGCGAAATGGAGCTGGCATCTTCACGCGAGGAGTTTGAACGTGCCGCGCGGATTAGAGATCAAATTGAATCTTTTGAAAAGGCGCAACGTTCAACGCAAGGTAATCTCTCAGACGATCTCGATGGAGATTTCATCGCCATCCATGAAGAAGGTCTTCACGCTGCTGGCTCGATTTTCATTGTTCGACGCGGCTCTATTAAAGGGTCGCGCTCATGGATTGTCGATCAAGAGCGTACCTTGGAGGGCGATGATCAATATGCCTCCCTTCTCTTCTCGATTTATGGAGATGGCGCTACCGAGATTCCTAAAGTTATTCATACCAATGCTGAACCAGCCGACCGGGAAGCGCTAGGGGATTGGTTGACATCCCTCGCTGGCCATAAAGTGACAATCAAAGTGCCTCAGCGTGGAGAGAAAGTTGAACTCCTTGAGACGGTAGAGCGCAATGCTCACTATGCCTTGGTCCAATTTATGAGCAAACGAGCAACCGATGCTGCGGTATCGGGCAAGGCTTTGATTGAGCTAGAGGAGCAGCTTGAGCTTCCGCGCACTCCATTACGCATTGAATGTTATGACATCTCAAACATCTCAGGTACATCTGTCGTTGCCTCTATGGTGGTCTTTGAAGATGGCTTAGCAAAGAAGAGCGAATACCGTCGATTCGCCATAGATACCTCTACTGCTACAGATGACACAAGAGCAATGCATCAAGTTATTACTCGTCGAATGAAACGTCTCATTGCAGATCGTCAGGTAAACCATAGCGAAGTAGCTGAGACTGGCGGCAAGCTCTCTAAATTTGCCTACCCGCCACAGTTAATTGTGGTCGATGGCGGTGCGCCGCAAGTGACAGCAGCACAGAGGGCGCTCGATGAACTAGGAATTACAGATATTGCACTTGTTGGTCTGGCAAAGCGATTAGAAGAAGTGTGGCTTCCCAATTCGAGCGATCCGCTGATTTTGCCGCGAACCAGTGAAGGGATGTATCTCCTTCAACGCATTCGAGATGAAGCGCATAGATTCGCAATCACCTTCCATAGAAGCAAACGTTCCAAGGTGATGCTCGAGTCTCTCCTTGATGAGATTCCACAATTGGGAGAATCGCGACGTACAGCGCTCTTGGACCGCTTTGGCTCAGTGACCGCAATCCGCAAAGCCACCCTTGCTGAACTTGAGACAACTCCAGGAATCGGCGTAACGATTGCCGGAATAATCCACTCGCATTTAGAGCGGTTAAGCGCGCCTTCGGTAGATATGGCAACGGGAGAGATTCTCGAATCTTGATCGATAGGGCAGAATGAGTTCATGAGCAATAGAGAACTCTTGATTCTGACAGGCATGTCTGGCGCGGGTCGTTCGACCGTGGCGCATGCGCTCGAAGATCTTGGGTGGCACGTAGTCGACAACCTGCCACCGGCGCTCTTGCCAGAATTGGCAAGCGAGATGGAGAAGACCGAATCTTCCGTTACAGTTGTGGTGGATGTTCGAGGCGGAAAATTCTTCGATGCTCTTGCCAGTGCCCTGGAGAGACTTGGCTCCTCAAACATCACTTATCGACTTCTATTCCTCGATGCCAGCGATCAAGCGCTAGTACAGCGATTTGAATCGACTCGTCGCCCACACCCTCTTCAATCCACCGATCGAATTGTTGATGGAATCGCTCGAGAAAGAGTGAAGTTAGAAGATTTACGTTCGCAAGCAGATGTAGTGATAGATACATCAAACCTCAATGTTCATCAATTGGAGAAACGTA
Source organism: uncultured Candidatus Planktophila sp. (assembly GCA_964572265.1). GTDB lineage: Bacteria > Actinomycetota > Actinomycetes > Nanopelagicales > Nanopelagicaceae > Planktophila. Next base: position 11,625 of record CAZNEQ010000015.1, on the reverse strand, counting down.
CGGCCGAGATATTTGCGGCTGGCATGGCGAAAGCGTTGCGGATCAATGTGCTCTCATTTGGCTATAAGTATGGAATTCCAGTAGATGCAGATTTAGTTCTTGATTGCCGGTTTATTCCTAATCCACATTGGATTCCTGATCTGCGCCCGCTCTCTGGTTTAGATGATGCTGTCTACAACCACGTATTGGCGAGCGATGGAGTAGCAGATTTTGTGAAGTCCTATGTCGGAGTGGTCGAAAAGATGATTCCTGGATACCTCACAGAAGGAAAGAAATATGTAACTATTGCAATCGGGTGCACTGGCGGAAAGCACCGCTCGGTATCCATCGCGCGCGAAATTGCAGCACAGCTCAATCGGGAACATGGAGATTACGCCGTCTCAGCTCATGCAACACACCGCGATGTAGGTCGTGAATGAGTTCAGGAAAACGCGTTGTTGCCCTTGGCGGGGGACATGGTTTAGCTGCAACTCTTACAGCATTGCGCGGCGTTACTGAAAACATCACCGCAGTGGTCACCGTTGCTGATAATGGCGGTTCCAGCGGTCGCTTGCGCGCTGAATTTCCCATCATGCCACCAGGAGATTTGCGGATGGCGCTGGCTGCACTCTGCGGAGATGATGCATGGGGTCGCGATTGGGCGGACATCATGCAATACCGATTTACCAGTGAAGGGCCAATGAATGGCCATGCTTTAGGCAATCTTCTTCTTGCTGCACTGTGGGATAGAGATGAAGATGTTGTAGTCGGTCTTGATCGAGTCGCCGCACTTCTTAAAGTTGTTGGTCGGGTATTGCCGATGAGCGCACAACCTCTCGATATCGAAGCGACCTTCGATCACGATGGCAAATTTGTTGAAGCGAAAGGGCAGGTTGCAGTTGCAACGACTCCCGGGCGCCTAATCGAACTACGATTGCAGCCAGAGAGTCCGTCGCCTCGACCTGAGGTTCTCCAGGCAATCGCAGAGGCGGAACTCATCACAATGGGACCAGGGTCGTGGTTCTCCAGCGTGCTTCCGCATTTACTCGTACCTGCTTTGCGGGACGCGATTATCTCTTCTCCTGCAAAGAAATTACTTCTTCTCAATCTCGATTCCAATCGAGACCAGGCCAAGGTCGGTGAATATGCTGGCTATTCACCGAAAGAGCATTGCGAAATATTGGCAAAGTACGCCCCTGAACTGCACTTCGACTTTGTGGTTGGAGATAGCCACCTCAATGGCGGCAAAGCTCTCGCCGAGTACCTACAGGGGCGTGGAAGCGCCTACATCGAGGCAGATTTACGCGATGATCAGGTCGCCATTCATCACGATGGGCGAAAATTAGCCTCTACTTTCGCTCACATAGTGCGAGAAATGCTGGTTTGATATCCCCATGGCAATGACAGCTGCAGTCAAAGATGAACTCAGCCGACTCACGATCACTAAACCGTGCTGTCGCAAGGCTGAGGTCTCATCACTCCTGCGTTTTGCCGGTGGACTCCATATCGCCTCTGGCAAGGTAGTCATTGAGGTCGAACTCGATACCTCTCAATCAGCGCGCCGCCTCAAGAAAGATATCGCTGATATCTACGGCCATGATTCAGATTTGGCAGTTATCTCTTCTAGCGGTCTTCGCAAAGGCTCTCGCTACGTAGTCCGAGTTATTGAATCAGGTGAAGCTCTCGCTCGTCAGACAGGCTTGATTGATGCCAATGGCCGCCCTATTCGTGGCTTACCTCCACAAGTTGTGGCGGCAAATGTCTGCGATGCCGAAGCGGCTTGGCGTGGTGCATTTATTGCACATGGTTCATTGACAGAACCGGGTCGTTCATCCTCACTTGAAATCACCTGCCCTGGTCCGGAAGCAGCGCTAGCTCTCGTCGGAGCGGCGCGTCGCCTCAACATCGCAGCAAAGGCACGTGAAGTTCGTGGCGTCGATCGGGTTGTGATTCGTGATGGAGATGCGATTGGTTCCTTACTGACCCGTCTTGGCGCCCACGAAAGCGTTCTCGCGTGGGAAGAGCGACGTATGCGTCGTGAAGTTCGAGCTACTGCAAATCGCCTCGCAAATTTTGATGATGCAAATCTTCGTCGCTCGGCTCGCGCTGCAGTCGCAGCCGCTGCACGAGTTCAACGCGCGATGGAGATTCTTGGTCCAACAATTCCCGATCATCTCAAAGAGGCGGGGGAGTTGCGCATCGCTCACGGCCAGGCATCGCTCGAAGAATTAGGTTCACTAGCTTCACCTCCAATGACAAAAGATGCAATCGCAGGTCGTATTCGACGTCTCTTGGCTATGGCAGATAAGCGGGCAGCAGAGCTCGGTATTCCAGATACTGAGGCAGGCCTCTCACCTGATCTTCTCGGCGAGTAACTAGCCAGTAGCCCTTCATCGAAGCCATTCAGAGCCAACTCCTTATTGGACTGGTATCCTTCGCCTAGTCCCAACGTTGTGGCGCAACTAAGGCCACCCTCTATCTTGGGTATTCAGATTTAGATTCTCACAGAGAGATAGATGTGCCCTTGGGACTCATCTAGAGGGCAATAAATCCTTCTTGAGCTCATAGAACAACTAATAGAACGAGGTTTAATCATGATTAATGTCGGAATCAACGGTTTTGGCCGCATTGGACGTAACTTCTTCCGTGCCGCACTCACCAACCCAAATATCAATATTGTCGGAATCAATGATCTTACTGATAACGCGACTCTCGCACATCTTCTCAAGTATGACTCAATCCTCGGTCGCCTCGGCCTAGAGGTCTCTCATACAGAAGACACCATCACAGTCGGCGGAAAGACAATCAAGGTATTCGCAGATCGCGATCCAGCAAACCTTCCATGGGCTGCAGTAGGCGCAGATATCGTTATCGAATCAACTGGCCACTTCACTAAGGCAGCGGATGCAAAGAAGCACATCACAGCGGGCGCAAAGAAGGTCATCATCTCCGCTCCAGCAACAGATGAAGACATTACAGTTGTTATGGGCGTGAACCACGATAAGTATGACCCAGCAAACCACCACATCATCTCTAACGCTTCATGTACCACAAACTGCCTTGCACCAATGGCAAAGGTTTTGGATGAAGAGTTCGGAATCGTCCGCGGCTTGATGACAACTATCCATGCGTACACAAACGACCAGGTAATCCTTGATTTCCCACATAAGGATCTTCGTCGTGCGCGTGCAGCGGCAACAAATATCATTCCTAGCTCCACAGGTGCAGCGAAGGCGATTTCACTCGTACTTCCACAACTCAAGGGCAAGCTCGATGGTTTCGCAATGCGCGTGCCAGTTCCAACAGGTTCTGCAACTGACCTCACAGTCGAACTTGCTAAGGAAGCAACTGCAGAGCAGATCAATGCAGCTATGAAGAAGGCAGCAGAAGGCTCACTCAAGGGCTTCCTCTCATATACAGAGGATCCAATCGTCTCTTCAGATATCGTTACAGATCCTTCATCATGTATCTTCGATGCTCAGCTCACTAAGGCAATCGGAACAACCGTCAAGGTTGTTGGTTGGTATGACAACGAGTGGGGCTACTCAAACCGCCTCGTCGATCTCGTTGGATATGTAGGAAAGAGCCTCTAATTCAATGACTACTTTGGCTGACCTAGATGTAAGTGGTAAGCGCGTATTCCTGCGCTGCGATCTCAACGTTCCTTTGAAAGAAGGAAAGATCACAGATGACGGGCGTATTCGCGCTTCTTTACCAACGATCAATGCGCTTCTTGCAAAAGGAGCCTCGCTGGTCATTGCGGCACATCTAGGTCGCCCAAAGGGTGAGGCAAAGCCAGAGCTTTCTCTCGCTCCTATCGCAGTACGACTCTCCGAGCTCCTCGGTAAGCCCGTCAAATTTGCTGGCGCAATTACTGGAAGTGATGTCACTGCAACAGCGCAAGGTTTAGCGGCAGGCGAAGTTCTCCTTCTAGAAAACATTCGATTTAGCGCAGCAGAGACTTCTAAGGAAGAGTCTGAGCGTTCAACATTTGCTGCTGAACTTGCTGCACTTGCAGATGTCTATGTTGGCGATGGCTTTGGCGCTGTGCACCGCAAGCATGCATCTGTCTTTGATCTTCCAAAACTTCTTCCTCATGCAGCTGGAACATTGGTTGCAGCAGAAGTTGAAGTCCTCAAGAAGCTCACTATCGATCCTGCGCGCCCTTACGGAGTTGTTCTCGGCGGCGCAAAGGTCTCTGACAAACTTGGTGTTATCTCTAACTTGCTTGGCAAAGTTGATGTCATGGCAATCGGTGGGGGAATGGTCTTCACCTTCCTTGCCGCGCAAGGACATGAAATCGGCAAGTCACTCGTTGAGGCAGAGATGCTCGACACTGTTCGTGGATTGATTCAGGAAGCTGCTGATAAAGGCGTCCGCCTTGTTCTTCCCACCGATATCGTCGTCGCTCCTGCTTTTGCGGCTGACTCACCAGCGACAATTGTTGCCTCCGATGCAATTCCAGCAGATCAGATGGGCCTAGATATTGGGCCTGACTCTGCTGCTGCATTTGCATCAGCTATCCGTGAATGCAAGACAGTTTTCTGGAACGGTCCAATGGGCGTCTTTGAGTTCGCAGCATTTTCAAACGGAACCAAGGTTGTTGCGCAAGCGTTGACAGAGGTCTCGGGCATCTCTGTAGTTGGTGGTGGCGATTCTGCTGCTGCGGTTCGCGCACTTGGTTTTAAGGACGATCAGTTCGGGTACATCTCTACTGGCGGTGGCGCATCGCTAGAATATCTAGAGGGCAAGGAACTTCCTGGCCTGCGTGCTTTAGGGCTCTAATTCTTCATCTCACTTCATATAAGCAAAGGAATAAAAATGCGTAAGCCATTGATGGCCGGTAACTGGAAGATGAACCTCAATCACCTTGAGGCGATTGCGGTGGCACAGAAGCTTGTTTATTCACTCAGCGATGCTGATTATGAAGCTGTCGATGTTGCGGTAATTCCGCCATTTACAGATATTCGCTCAATTCAGACCATGGTCGACGGAGACCGCCTTCGCCTTCAATATGGCGCACAGGATCTCTCGCCTGAAAGCTCGGGAGCCTTCACTGGCGATATCTCAGGATCAATGTTGGCAAAGCTCGGCTGCACCTTCGTCATCGTTGGCCACTCTGAACGCCGCGCAATTCACCATGAAGATGATGCGCTGATTAATCGCAAGATTAAGGCGGCTCTTGCAAATGAACTCACACCTATTTTCTGTGTCGGAGAAGAGCTTCCAATTCGCGAATCTGGCACACATGTCTCTCATGTCATCCGCCAAGTACGCGCAGGTCTTGAAGGATTTACCAAGCCAGAACTCAAGAAGATTGTGATTGCGTACGAACCTGTCTGGGCAATCGGAACCGGTAAGACTGCAACCCCTGAGGATGCTCAAGAGGTATGTGCAGCAATTCGGGAAGAAATCGAACAGATTGGTTCAGCAGAGATTGCATCCAATATGCGCATTCTCTACGGCGGCTCGGTAAAGTCATCGAATATCGTGGAAATCATGAAGCAGGAGGATGTTGATGGCGCTCTCATTGGGGGAGCGAGCCTAGATCCTGAGGAATTGGCAAAAATCGCCAAGTTCTACGCGGTAGCCGAGTAAGGCTCCTCGCCCTTTATTCGCTATTCTTACCCCCTGTTAAGAAGTAATCCCTTAAGGAGTAATTCGTGGCTTTAGCACTATCTATCTTCCTCGTTATCACCAGCATTGTGATGATCCTGCTTGTTCTCCTCCACAAGGGGAAGGGCTCTGGACTCTCAGACCTCTTCGGTGGTGGTATCTCATCTAACTACGGTGGATCCTCTGTCGTCGAGCGCAACCTCGACCGCATCACCATTGTCGTTGGCGGCCTCTGGTTCGCTGGTGTTGTTGCTCTCTCACTCGTTTTGAAGGGTTAATCCATGGCAAGTGCAATTCGCGGAAGCCGTGTCGGCGCCGGACCTATGGGCGAGGCAGAGCGTGGCGATCAGATTGAACGCGCTACCGTCTCTTATTGGTGTGCCAATGGCCATGAAGTTCGACCATCATTTGCTGTAGAAGAAACCGTTGAGATTCCTGCGCAATGGGATTGCCCAAAGTGCGGTCTTCCTGCTGGTCGCGATCGAGCTAATCCACCAAGTGCAGTGGTCAACGTTCCTTACAAGACTCATCTTGCATACGTTAAGGAACGTCGTACTGATGCCGAGGGCGCAAAGATTCTAGAAGATGCTCTGCGCAAACTTCGCGGAGATGACATCGAGTAACAAAGACAGAATCCCCTTACAGGGCTCGTGCAGCTCTAAGAATTTCCTCAATACCCGCACTACGGTTCTTCAGATGAAGTCGTAGGAGCGGGTATTGGCGTTTTGCAAGAGCTTTACCATCGCCGAGTCCTTGAGCGGCAACGAGCGTTCCAAAGCTGAAGTCACGTCCAGGAATATCAAAATCACAATCAACTTCACCTGTGATCTGGATAAATGTTCCATTTGGTTGCCCTGCTTTATGGAATTGGCCGGTGGAGTGCATAAATCGTGGGCCCCATCCGAAAGTTGTTGGCTTACCTGATGCTTTGGCGATGAGAGTGCGCAGTTCTTCAAGTGCAACATCATTCTTGCGATCTAAGTAGGCCATAATTGCGATGTATCCATCATCAAGAGTTGCATCAATCATTGCGCGAAGAGCCGCTGTGATTGAGTTACCGTTTCCAAATATCTCGACATCGCCTTCCGTGGCATCTGGGGCTAGAGGGGGAACAACTGTCGAGCCGGAAGATTTCCACTCATTGAGTAGCGCAAGCGTCTGTTCCTTTGCCTCAGTCACATTTGGCTGATTAAAGGGGTCAATCTCTAAAGCGGCACCAACTATTGCGGTGACCCACTCCCAAAAGATGAAGTGAGCACCAAGAGGTGCGACCACGTTGAGATCGGCTCCAGATTCTGAAAATGCCACTGTAAAGGGATTTCCTACCTCTGCCGCAGCGACCGATTCAGAAACAATTGGCAAGCGTCCCTTGCCATCCTTACCGGTGGACTCTGCAATCAATTGTTCAATCCAGTCTGCAATACCTGGAACGGCAGAGCCATGATCGGTAAAACCAATGTATTGGCCAGCAATCTCGCTCAAGAGATAAGCGACATCAAGAATTGTCTGATCATCTTTCAGGAAATCAGCTTTAGCAGTCGATGCATCAGCCAGAACTCTCCAGAAATCAATACCTGCAAGAACGGCAGGTACAACACCGAATGCGCTGAGTGCGCTAAATCGACCACCGACATTGGGATCGGCATTAATGACAGAAAAACCTGCCGCGCGTACCTCGATATCAAGCGGTGAACCTGGGTCTGTCACAAATACGAGGTGATCTCTAGCATCAAGGCCCGCCTCTTCAACCTTTGATTGAAAGAGTGCACGTTGAGAAGATGTTTCAATTGTGGAGCCAGACTTTGAACTTACGACAAAGACGGTTCTCGCCATATCTCCATTGAGTGCATGGGCTAGATAATTTGGATCGGTTGAATCAACAACCACAATCTCTCGCTTGTGTGTCTTTGCAAGTACCTCTGGCGCGAGCGAAGAACCACCCATTCCACAGAGCACGACACGAGGCTTATCTGAAAACTTAGATGCAAGGGCTGTTACCTCTGCGCGAAGGGAGGCTGAACTCTCTGGAAGATCCACCCAATTGAGGCGGATTGCAGCTTCAGCGGCTGCCTCTGGTCCCCAGGTGGTCGCATCCTTGGCAGCAATCTTGCGATGCACTTCTCGCAAATATGCATAACGTGTCGAGAAGCGATCTACTCGAGCGAGGGAAGCGCCTGAGATGTGAATCGTCATGGCTAACTCCCTTACTTAAGCGCAGATTGAATATCGGTAACAATGCGATCGACAGTAAAGCCGAATTCAGTGAAGAGCTTCGCCGCTCCCGCTGAGGCACCGAAATGTTCGATTGAGATGATGACTCCGTTATCACCGACATATTCACGCCAACCTTGTGCGATACCGGCCTCAACGCTCACGCGAAGCTTGGCGCTCTTTGGCAGAACGCTGTCGCGGTAAGAGAGTGGCTGTTCGTTAAACCATTCAAGACATGGTGCGCTCACTACGCGGGTCGAGATGCCCTTTGCTTCCAGCACAATCTGTGAATCAAGAGCTAAGGCAACTTCAGAACCTGTAGCGATGATGATGACATCGACGCTACCTGAGGCTTCCTTCAGGATATACGCGCCTTTATCGACGCCGGCAGCGGATCCATGGGTGGAGCGATCTACAGTGCGGAGATTTTGACGAGAGAGGAAGAGACCCGCTGGCTTCTTTCGAACCAAGAGCGACTTCCATGCTTCACGAACTTCATTGCCATCTGCTGGTCGAATGACAGCGAAGTTAGGGATTGCGCGCATTGCTGCTAGGTGTTCGATCGGCTGATGAGTTGGCCCATCTTCGCCAAGACCGATTGAATCATGGGTCCAGATAAATGTGCTTGGAATATTCATGAGCGCAGCCAAACGAGCTGAAGGGCGCATGTAATCGCTAAACACGGCAAATGTGCCACCGAATGTGCGAGTCAATCCGTGGAGCGTAATTCCATTGATGATTGAGCCCATTGCATGCTCGCGGATACCGAAGTGAATGATGCGACCGTATGGATCCGCATCCTTCATTGCACTCGTTGCAGGAAGGAAAGACTTACCGCCTTCAATAGTGGTGTTATTTGAATCGGCAAGATCGGCTGAGCCACCCCAGAACTCTGGCAGTACTTCTGCAATCGCATTGATGACATGACCAGATGCAGCACGTGTCGCAACATCTTTACCACTTTCAAATTCCGGGAGATTCTTATCCCATCCGGCTGGCAAGTCACCCTTGATGAGACGCTCAAGTAGAGCAGCTTTCTCGCTATTGGCTGACTTCCAGGCATCAAACTTCTTATTCCATTCAGCATGCGCAACTGCACCGCGATCTTTGACAGAACGGACATGGGCAAAGACATCTGCTGGCATCGCAAATTTCTCTTCCGGGTTAAGACCAAGTTCAACCTTGGTTGCTGCAATCTCATCATCACCGAGAGCTGATCCATGTGATTTTGCTGTTCCACGCAACTTCGGTGCTGGCCATGCAATGACAGAGTGCATATGGATAAGAGAAGGCTTGTTGCGTTCATTCTTTGCTGCAATCATCGCAGCATCAAGAGCTGCTAAATCGATATTGCCATCTGCAAGCGCAGCTACTTCCTGAACATGCCACCCATATGCTCGGTAACGCGCCGCAACATCTTCAGTGAATGAGACGTGTGTATCACCTTCGATTGAAATGCGATTGTCGTCATAAATCATGTTGAGATTGCCGAGCGCTTGCGTTCCGGCAAGTGATGACGCTTCCGCGCTCACGCCTTCTTGTAAATCTCCGTCAGAGCAGAGCACCCAAATATTATGATCAAAAATAGATTGTCCATCGGCTGCCGCTGGATCTAATAATCCTCGCTCGTATCGCGCTGCCATCGCCATTCCAACTGCAGTTGCAACACCGGCACCCAGCGGGCCGGTTGTTGTCTCGACTCCTGCGGTGTGACCGAATTCAGGATGGCCTGGTGTGAGTGAGCCCCAGGTGCGGAACGATTGCATATCTTCCATCTCGAGCCCATAGCCACTAAAGAAGAGCTGGGTGTAGAGCGTGAGGGAGGAGTGGCCACAAGAAAGTACGAAGCGATCGCGGCCAAGCCACTGCGGATCTGCTGGATCATGGCGAAGATGGCGTTGGAATAGGTTGTAAGCAACGGGTGCGAGAGACATTGCAGTACCTGGATGGCCGTTGCCAACCTTCTGTACTGCATCCATTGCTAATGCGCGAGCATATGCAACGGCGCGATCATCAAGCTCGGTCCATCCGTTGATTGTGGTCATCTCTATCTCCTGTTTGTTCTTGTAGAAACTATCTAAATGAATTTATCTGCTGCCGGTGTAAAACTGGGTAAGTCGGACACGCCACGCTGCGATCCATAAAAGTGAAGAGCCAAGTAGGTGAATGATTACTAAAACTTCTGGCACACCTAACAGGTATTGCGCATATCCCACTACACCCTGAGCAAGAGCGATGGCGAGAAAAATAATGAGACGACGTTGAACATCCTGGGTGTATCCATCAAATTTCTTGTAGATGCCAATGATTGTCAACGCAATCAGCGCGATTACAAGGTATCCGTGAATGGCCGTCACGGTTGTGATTGCAATATTGAGTCGAGGCGTCTCAGAGTCACCTGCATGAGGACCGGCTCCCGTCACGAGAGTTCCCGCTGCAATTACAATAAAAGTGAGAAGAGTATGAATTTGAATAAATGTAACTCGACGGGGTTCTTTAATGCGAGTGGAATATGAGCGGACAAGTAATGAATGTGCTGCCGCAATTAAGAGAATCGAGAGAATGAAGTGCGAAGCCACGGCAAATGGATTGAGTTTCGTTAATACGGTAATGCCGCCAACTATTGCCTGACCAAAAATTCCACCGACTTGAGAGAGGGCGAGAAGGCGAAGATCGCGACGCTTAGTTTTGAGAACGAGGATGACAATCGCGACGGCAGCGAAGAAGAGGAGGAATGTAAGTAGTCGATTTCCGAATTCAATCCACGCATGGAACGCGCCCTCGGCTTGTCCTTTGACTGGGGTATATGAATCGGCGGTGCACTCGGGCCAGGTGGGACAACCGAGACCTGAGCCTGTGACGCGAACAGCCCCGCCAGTTAGGACGAGTAAGGCCTGCAGTGCTAAGAGGAGTCGAGCTACCGGCGTCAGGGCACGAGTAGCGAACATGTGCCTAGCCTACCCATCTCCCTTCCGCCCTACCCATCTGAGGAGCTTCCGGGGGAGCCGGTTCTCTATGAGGCGCCTCACGCGTGCCAAGTAGCGGGCATGACTGAATTAAGACACAATACTGTTGTGAAAATCGACGACCTCAGCACCCGCAACGCTGTTGCGCGTTCGGTCCTCGAAAATGGCCCTTCTACAGCAGCGGTCATTGGTGAACGCCTCGGCCTGACGCCAGCCGGAGTCCGGCGCCACCTTGATCTCCTGATAGAGGATGGAATCCTGGAAGCTCGCGAACCCCATAACGCCCTCGTACGTGGTCGCGGTCGCCCGTCAAAAGTTTTCGTCATGACCGACGACGGTCGCGAGAAATTTGAACATTCCTATGACGATCTCGCAGTTGCCGCACTTCGCTTTATTACGGCGCAGACTGGACCGCATATGGTCAATATTTTTGCGAAATTTCGGGCAGATGAGATGGGTCGAAAAATTAAACCATCGATGGCTCAATCAAAAGATAAAAGCGAACTCCTTGCTCACTTTCTCACTGAGGAAGGTTACGCTGCAACGATTCACGATCGTGGAGTCGGTGAAGAACTTTGCCAACACCACTGTCCGATTGCACATGTGGCTGCTGAATTTCCACAACTCTGCGAGGCAGAGACAGAGCTCTTTTCACATTTGCTTGGAACCCATGTCCAACGATTGGCAACAATCGCTCATGGCGACGGTGTCTGCACAACCTTTGTTCCAAAGTTAAGCAATACACAAGTAAGTTCTCAAAAATCGGAAAAGAAACAACTATCGTCTGGAAAGGCGCGCTCATGACAACTGCACACCCAGAACTCGAAGGACTCGGAAATTACGAGTACGGCTG
>CAZNEQ010000014.1:0-22129 GCA_964572265.1 uncultured Candidatus Planktophila sp. | reverse complement strand
ATGCCCACTTACGGTCATCGAGCCATGGAATGTAATCAGAAGGTCCGATGTGAACGTTCTTTGCGCCCATGTCGTGATCGAGCTGTGATGTAACAGAGTTTGTCTTTGAGATCTTCTTTGACTCAAGACGATCGCGCTCGAGCATGTTCTTAAAGTCCATGTTTCCACCAACATTGAGCTGGTAGGTGCGATCAAGGTGAACGCCGCGATCCTGGAACAACTTCGCCATGATGCGGTGCGTGATTGTTGCGCCTACCTGAGACTTGATGTCATCGCCAACGATTGGAAGGCCAGCGTCTTCGAACTTCTTTGCCCATACTGGGTCTGAAGCGATAAAGACTGGAAGCGCGTTAACAAATGCGCACCCTGCAGCAATTGCACACTCTGCATAGAACTTTGCTGCTTCTTCTGATCCCACTGGGAGGTAGCAGATTAGAACATCAACTTGCTCTTCCTTAAGAGCTGCAACTACATCTACCTCAGCTGCTGTTGACTCTGTGATTGTCTCCTTGTAGTAACGACCGAGACCATCAAGTGTCTTTCCGCGCTGAACTTCAACGCCTGTCTTTGCTACATCTGAAAACTTAATTGTGTTGTTCTCTGATGCCCAAATCGCATCCGCAAGGTCGAGACCGACCTTCTTTGAATCAACATCGAAAGCAGCTACGAACTTCACATTGCTGATGTGGTATCCACCAACAACTGCGTGCATAAGGCCAGGAATCTCCTGGTCGATTGCTGCATCCTTGTAATACGTAACACCCTGAACGAGTGAGTTTGCGCAGTTTCCTACGCCGACGATGGCAACGCGAATGTCGCCAGCTCCTGTTGTGATCTTCACTTAGATTTCCTCTCGGTTGTAATCATTTCCTGCAGCCATGCAATTTCACGATCCGCAGAGTCAAGCGAATGGCGGCGCCATTCTTGAAGGTACCTATCGATTCCAATAGGTGACTTTTCTACTTCGTCGCGAAGGATTTCAGCCTTCTCTTGAAGTCGACGTAAACGCCCTTCCAGAATACGAACCCGGCTCTTTGATGGTGTTGGGCTAAAGAAGGCGAAACGAATCTCAAAACCTTCATCTTCCCAAGCATCAGCGCTGACGGATTCGGTGAGCGACTCAAAACGTGCCAGACCTTCTTTAGTGATGGCATAGACGATTCGTGGACGCTTGCTCCCCCGGTCGACCGCCTCTTCCTGGATATATCCAGCAAGAAGCATGCGACGAAGTTGCGGGTAGAGAACTGAGAATGAGATCGCTTTAAAGGGACCAAATATGGTCACCATTCGCTTGCGAAGCTCATATCCATGCAACGGTCCCTGCGCGAGAAGGCCAAGGAGAGCAAACTCCAGGGATTCCACACGTGAACGCATTGTCGGCTCGATTCTCTATTTCGATAGTTGTATCGAATCAATATATCGTCTCGATATATCTGGGCGATAGTTAACCCGAAATAGAGGTAAATGGCAAAGACGCCACGCCACGCTCAATACTGTGGTGTAGGCCACTCTAGCCTCTAACCTTGAACTACTTCCCCAACAACAACGGCGTCGGCACCCCTGTGCGGGTCGGCCGCGCCCCTTGCGGAAAGGATCTATATGTCCCTCACTTGGAAACTCCACGGCGATGGCAAATCAATCTCTGCCGGTGAAGTCGTTTCAACGGATGAACGCCTCACCTGGCCACGCACCATTGGCGTAGGACTCCAGCACATCGCAGCCATGTTTGGCGCCACCTTCTTGGTGCCGATTATTACTGGTTTTCCACCAACAACAACTCTCTTCTTCTCCGGTATCGGAACGCTCCTCTTTCTCGCAATTACTCGCAACAAGGTTCCTAGCTATCTAGGCTCATCATTCGCATTCCTTGGACCGATTGGCGCTGCCATGGCAGATAAGTCAGCTGGAATGGCTGGCGCTCTTGGTGGAATCGTCTTTACCGGTGTTGTACTCGCAGTTGTAGGTTTGATTGTGAAGGCAGCTGGCATTAATTGGATCGATGCCGCGCTTCCACCGATTGTGACCGGAACTATTGTGATGGTCATCGGCTTCAATCTCGCTGGCGCTGCAAAGGGCAACTTCACCAAGGAGCCTCTATTAGCGATCATCACTCTTACATCTATTGCGCTCATCAGTGCATTCTCAAAAGGTTTCCTTGGACGCGTCAGCATCTTTGCCGGAATCGTCATTGGTTACCTCGTTGCTCTCATTCAAGGTGATGTCAATACAGATGGCATCAAATCTGCAGCATGGGTAGCGATGCCAACATTCGAGACACCGACATTTAAGGGCAGCACCATGTTGCTCTTCTTACCTGTAGTACTTGTACTGATTGCAGAGAACGTCGGACACGTCAAGGCAGTTGCAGCAATGACTGGCAAGAGCCTCGATGATGAGATGGGTAACGCCCTATTTGCCGATGGTCTTGCAACCACAATTGCAGGTGCCGGCGGTGGATCAGGAACCACAACATATGCAGAAAATATCGGCGTCATGGCAGCAACCCGCGTTTACTCCACTGCTGCTTACTGGGTCGCTGGCGTTGGTGCAATCTTGCTTGGACTCTCACCTAAGTTTGGTGCTGTTCTCAGCGCTACACCGGTTGGAGCCTTAGGAGGAGTTGCGGTAGCTCTCTTTGGAATGATCGGAATTCTTGGAGCGCGCATTTGGATTGATGCCAAGGTTGACTTCTCTAACTCAAATAACCTCATCATCGCAGGTTCTGCAATGATTATTGGTATCGCCGACATTTCATGGACACGAGGTCAGTACACATTCACTGGCATCGTCAATGCAACTCTCGTTGCAGTTCTTGGATATCAAATTCTCAATGCGGTATCAAAAATCCGTAAGTAATTCATACTAAATCAGAAAAACTAAGAAAACTAAGAAAGAGAACGCTAGGCTCTGCAGGTGATTCCAACTCGCTATCCGGAGTACCTGATTGCAGCGATGATTATCATCCTCGCGCCAGGGCCTAGCGTTCTCTTTGTTATTGCCCGCGCAATTGCGTGGGGACGAAAAACTTCGGTACTGACCGTTCTTGGAAATGTCTCTGGTTCGTTTGTGCTCTCCACTTTAGTCGCACTCGGATTGGGACCAGTGCTACAGAGGTTCGACCTTGCATACATTGCAGTCCAATGGGGTGGCGGTCTCTACCTCATCTATCTTGGAATAGATGCGATTCGAAAACGAGCTGCGCATGCATCAGATATGACAAACCAAGGTCCAATTGGACCCACTCCCCTGCAATCAATCCGCGATGGGTTCTGGGTGGGGGTTCTCAATCCAAAGGCAATCGTCTTCTTCGCTGCCGTGCTCCCTCAATTTGTTGATATCGATGGCGGAAAAGTAACAACCCAACTGCTCTTCCTAGGTCTGACGTTCTGCGTACTTGCCTTCATCTCAGATGGCGCGTGGGGGTTGTTAGCCGGAACTGCACGTAACTGGTTGGCAAAGAACAATTCTCGCCTCGAGCGCCTGCGCTCTTTCGGTGGCGTTGTCATGATCACCTTGGGCGTAGCTGTTCTTTACTCTGCGCTTGTCGGTAGTTAGCGAGAGGATAAGTCCATGAAGAAACCAGCTGCTCCTGCTCGTGAATTTATTGCACCATCTGATCTCACCTTTGGATTTTCAACATGCAAGAGGTGTATTTGGATTAAGTATTGGTTCTCTTTTGAACTCAAGAGAGATTTTCCGCTCCTTAAGTCGCTCTCAACATTTCAGGAAGAGTACTTCCGTCGAGCACCAATGCCTGCGCTCAATCCATCTCTTCCAGCCGGTACGGTGAAGCAATGGGGTCAATGGGTTAAGTCAAAGAACATTGTTATCAATGGAATTGAAACTCAATGGAAACTCCGTGGAATCTACGATCTTCTCGGTCATTACGAGGATGGCACCGTCGGGATTATTGATTGCAAGGTTTCGGACTCCGAACGCGACAATGGCGACTTCTATCAGCCACAACTTGAGGCTTACGCCTTCACGCTTGAGAATCCGCTCTCTGGAAAAGCTTTCTCTGTACAGACTATGGGGCTGCTCATCTGGAAGTTAGCTGGAGTTGCGCAGACTAGACCAAATGAATTTGTCTCTAACGAAATGGGTTTTGGAGTCAATCAAATTTATGTGCCGGTAGAACGCAATCCCGAAAAGTTGTCACGATTACTGGAAGAGTTCATCACCGTCATAGATGGCGATTATCCAGACGCTGGCCCGGAATGCCACGCGTGCAACTTTCTCGAAGGACGTTTAAATCTCGAGAACTAGTTCTCGTCTTCGCTCTTGCTCTCTTCTGATGGCTTTGCACCTTTAACGGCGTAAGTGTCAACGTACTCTTGTCCAGACATCTGCTGAATGCGCTTCATGATTGCATCGGCACATTCGCGCAAGAAAATTGCGTTACTCGAATCACCCTCAAAATACATCGGCTCTCCGAAAGTCATGCCTACGCGCTTTACCTTTGGGATCACTGTGCCGGTTGGCTGAATTTTGTCGGTATTAAACATTGCAACCGGAATAACTGGCGCTCCAGATTCAATTGCCAAGCGAGCGATACCAGTGCGCGCCTTGTAAAGGCGACCATCCGGTGATCGTGTTCCTTCAGGGTAAATTCCGAGACAGTTGCCTTCTGCCAGAACTTTTAGCCCAGTTATCAAAGCTGCCTCACTGCGGCGACCGCCAGAACGATCTACCGGCACCTGACCGAGCGCGATAAAAGTTAACTTCTTCAATAGGCCCTTCGGGCCAGGGCTCGTGAAGTACTCCGACTTAGCCAAGAAAGTGACCTTACGAGGTACAACGAGTGGCATAAAAATAGAATCGCTAAAGGAGAGGTGGTTGGAGGCGATAATCACCGGACCGCTGGCGGGAACATTCCGCAGACCCTTTACCTTGGGGCGAAAGAGGAGCATCAAGAATGGTGTTAAGAATGCTCGCAGCGTGCCATACGGCAGGTTGTTCATGGCGCTTAATCTATAACAAGCCCCACGCAAGTGCGAATATCTGAGTAGCCATCGCCGGAGCGGAAATGTCTCCCTCCCGAGGTGGAGATTTCCGCAGGCTCATGTGCAAGTATTCCATCATGGCACCTAACGAGCCCAGCAGAGACGATGAGATGGATCTCATCAACGCTGAGTTCGAATCAATGGTCTCAGGGCTCAATCTCGACCAATCCTCTCCTCGCACTTATCTCGACGATCTTGATGAGCTGGAGAGAGAAGAGGCCGATGAGTTACATCGCATCAATCGTGTACAGAATTCCGAGAAAACTTCCTACAAAAATATTGTTAGCGCCATCAAAAGATGGTGGCATCGTAAAGGCGGAGATGAAAGTGATGGAGCGCAACTATGAGTGATTTTCGTTGGGGTATTTTAGGTTCTGGTGGAATCGCTCGTAAATTTGCCGAAGACTTAGCGTTTCTCGATGGCCATGTAGTTGCTGCTGTTGGTTCCCGTACCAAGGAATCAGCAGAGAAGTTCGCCTCTGGATTTCCAGGGTGCATTCCTTTCTCTTCCTATGAAAATCTAGTCGCTTCTGATGTGGATGCAATCTATGTTGCAACTCCACACCCGATGCATCACGCCAACACTCTCCTTGCGATGAGGGCCGGTAAGCCCGTTCTCTGTGAAAAAGCTTTTACCGTCAATGCAACAGAAGCAAAAGAGTTGATTGAATATTCCCAAACCCATCGCATTCCTCTGATGGAGGCGATGTGGACCCGTTTCCTTCCTCACATTCATGCGATCAAAGAACTTATCTCAAGTGGCGCCCTTGGTGAAATTCACTCCGTTGTTGCCGACCATGGCCAATACATTCCATACACACGCGCAGCACGTTTATGGGAACCAGAACTCGGAGGGGGCGCCCTGCTCGATCTTGGAATCTATCCGCTGACAATTGCCCATCTAGTACTGGGCGAACCAACATCCATTAAAGCTGTTGCGACTTTGACTTATAAGAAAGTTGATCTCAATACATCAATGATTCTTACCTACCAAAGCGGTGCACACGCAACTCTCTCTTGCACAATGGGGGCTCGCGGAAGTGTTTCGGCCATGATCGCCGGCGACAAGGCGCGCCTCGAGGTCGATGACTATTTCTATGCACCTACCTCTTATCGCTTGATCACTCGCGAAGGTGAGGTCACCGACTTCCCCAAGAATTATGAAGGCAATGGCCTCCGCGAAGAGGCGGCGGAGTTTGCACGGGTTGTAAGAAGTGGAGAGATTGAGTCACCACTGATGACTCATGCAACATCATTGGTAATGATGCAACAAATGGATGACATTAGAGCACAAATTGGAGTTCGATATCCAGGTGAAATGTAGATTTGGCGAATGCTCGCACTGATTATTCAGCGCGAGCTAGATCGGCTGCGCCGACTAAACCAGCTTCGTTACCAAGGGTTGCGGCAATAATTTCTGGATAAGGATGCTTGCCAGCAAATGGCATATATCGCTCCATCGCTGCGCGGGTAGGAGCAAGGAGAATCTCTCCAGCATCAACGACTCCGCCACCAATCACGACGCACTCAGGATCGAGAATGACTGACAAAGAAGCAATTCCAGCACCGAGCCATTGTGCAGTTGTATTAAATGCTGCCAAAGCTACTTGATCACCTTCGCGAGCAGCCTCCGTGATCGCACGCCCAGTCAATCCTTCTAGCGTTCCATCACCACGTGAAAGTAGGTTGCGCGCCAAATCAGGGCTGGCCGCAATTGCTTCGCGCGCGTGACGAAGGAGCGCATTTCCAGAAGCATATTGTTCAAAACATCCTCGAGCACCACATCCGCATAGATGACCTTCTGGAAGAACGCGAAGGTGTCCGATTTCTGCTGCAATTCCAAATGCTCCACGGAGCAATTGATTATTCACAATGATTCCGCCACCGATACCGGTGCCCACAGTGACCATCAACATATTCTCTTTGCCTTTACCGGCACCAAAAGTTTTTTCACCCCAGGCAGCGGCATTGGCATCGTTCTCTAATACAACAGGGAGTTTGATCATCTCGGTAAGCACTGCATCCAGTTGAACGCCATTCCATCCTGCAATGTTCGGTGTTGCCAGCATCGTCTTTCGATCGGATGAAACGAATCCAGCAGCAGAGAGCCCAACGGCGCTCACATCATGTTGCGCCGCGAGCTCGAGTGCAACCTCAGCAATCGCTGTCGTAAGCGCTTGGCCGCCTTCACGTGGTGTATCTCTTCGCGAGGTGGTGAGAACTTTTCCATCAGTATCGACAACTCCACCTAAAACTTTGGTGCCGCCGACATCAATACCAATCGTGTATCGACTGGATCTGTTTTCGCCTGTTGCGTTACTCATTATTCGAACTGCGCCTGCAGCTCTTTGAGCGCCTGATCAATAGTTGACTTCTCGGTCTTCGAAATCATCATGCGTGGAACTGGGAGTGAGAGTGAAACTCCTAGTTGGTACGTTACCAAGGTCGTATCGCTATCTACTGCCTTTAATGTGTACTTGCCATCCATTGCGGTCATGAGGTCAGCTTCCTCTAATGAGAACGAGATCTCATTAGGTGCAGCCGCCCAGTCATAGGCGAGGGTTGCGCGATCCTTCATCACGCCGGCATCGATAGCCACGGTTGCCTGGGTAACTCGACCTTGATCGTCGGTTGATTCAACCTCGACCTTTTTGATTGAGGTGAGCCACTGTGGGTAATTAACGATGGCGGTCAGCTTCGCCGCCACCTCGGCTAGCGGAGCGTCGATCTCGATGGATCCGGTCGAAAATTCTAAGGATGTTGACATGTGACAAAGGCTACCAACTCTTCCCTTTTTCTGACTCTCACCACTAGCGTTAGCGCCATGAATGAAGTCACTACCAAGCCACTTGTACCTGCTGCCACTGAGGGAAACCTCACCAATCTCATCGCTGAGCGCGCTTGGTTTGAGCCTGAGCGCATCACCATGTCTCGTCCATTGGGCGATGGCTGGCAACCAATGACTGCTCGTGAAGTCGAGAACGATGTTCGCGCTGCTGCTAAAGGATTTATCGCTGCGGGAATCAACCCTGGCGATCGCATCGCCATCATGGCTCGTACGCGATACGAGTGGACCATTCTCGACTTTGCCTCTTGGTTTGCTGGTGCAGTTGTAGTGCCAATTTATGAAACTTCATCAGCTGAACAAGTTGATTGGATCCTCAATGACTCCGGTTCAGTTGCATTGATTGTTGAAACTCCAGCACATCGAGAGCTCGTTTCAACAGTTCTTCCTTCACATACTCGTCACATCTGGACGATGACTGAAGATGTACTTGAAGTTCTTCGAACATCAGGGGCGCACATTTCAGATGCTGAAATCGATAATCGTCGTAAAGGATTAACACCAGAGACATTAGCAACTCTTATTTACACATCTGGCACAACAGGTCGTCCAAAGGGAGTTCAACTCACTCATGGAAACTTCCTCGCTGAATGTGGCAATGTCGTTGAAGGCGCAAGTGATCTCTTCTTAAAGCCAGGCGGATCAACGCTTCTCTTCTTACCTGTTGCACACGTCTTCGGACGTATGGTGCAGATCGGTTCGATTACTGCAGGTCTTCATTTGGCTCATTGCAGCGATCCGGCAGGACGGCTCCCCCTCGATCTCGCTACATTTAAGCCAACTTTCGTACTTGCAGTGCCACGAATCTTTGAGAAGGTCTACAACGGCGCAGAAGCAAAGGCCGAAGCGGCAGGTAAAGGAAAGATTTTCCGTAAAGCTGCCGAAGTTGCTATCGCATATTCCGAAAATCTTGATGCCAAGAAGTTCAAGCCGCTTCTCTCGCTCAAGCACAAGCTCTTCGATGCCCTTGTCTACTCAAAGATTCGCAATGGACTTGGCGGTCGAGTAGAGGCGGCAATCTCCGGTGGAGCGCCACTTGGTGCACGTCTCGGACATTTCTATCGCGGCGCCGGTGTAACAATCCTTGAAGGTTATGGATTGACTGAGACAACAGCAGGCGCAACTCTCAACCTTTCATCGGAGCTTCGTATCGGCTCTGTTGGTCGACCAATTCCAGGTACTTCAATCAAGATCGCTGATGATGGTGAAGTGCTAATTGGCGGCGATATCGTGATGCGTGGATATTGGCAGAACGATGCTGCTAACCAGGAAGTCTTTGATGGTAAGTGGTTTAAGTCTGGCGACCTTGGCCGCCTCGATGAAGATGGCTTCTTGTACATAACAGGACGCAAGAAGGAACTCATCGTGACTGCTGGCGGAAAGAATGTCGCACCAGCAGTTCTTGAAGATCGTCTCCGCGCTCATCCATTGGTGAGCCAGTGCATGGTCGTCGGCGACAACCAACCATTTATCGCAGCGCTCATCACAATTGATGCAGATATGTTGAAGGGTTGGATTGCGGCCAACAACAAAACTGGCGCAACCGTTGAAACCTTGGTCAACGATCCAGATCTAATTGCAGTTATCCAGACTGCAGTTGATGAAGCGAATAAGGCTGTCTCGAAAGCCGAATCGATTCGAAAGTTTGCGATTCTGTCAGAGGACTTCACTATTGCAGGCGGTCAGTTGACAGCAAAACTCTCAGTGAAGCGCCATGTTGTTGCACAACAGTATGCAGAGACAATTGAGGGCCTCTACCGAAAAGAGTAAGCGTGACCACTTCCCCATCGCCTCACTTTCTAGGACGCTAACGTGTCTTCAATCTCTACCGCCGCTATCTTGATAGTTGATGGTCAAGAGATTGAGGCACGTGGGCTTAAATCGGCTCTCCTTTCGCGCGGGTGCAACTCAGTGCACTACTGCTTCAGCCAAGATGAGGCTCGTACTGCTCTTTTGCAACAAACCTTTGATGTGATCCTGATTAATCACAGTATTGACGGCGGCAAGGGTGTGGCGCTTGCCGCCCGCTTAAAATCTGAACTGCCTTCGAAATCCGCAGTAGTCATTCTCGCTCGCTCTGCAACGTGGGCAGTTGCCCAGGAAGTTGAAGCAAGTGGTGCTAATGGATTAATCAGTTTTTCTCTGCCTTTTGAAACAATGCTTAATACTCTCGATGATCTTCTTCGCAATCCCAATCGCTTTATCTTTATCGGCGAGCGAGCAGGTAGTGAGTTGATTGATGACTTAACTTCTAGCGAGAGATCCATCTTAGATCAACTTGCCCAAGGGCTCACTACTCGGGAAATCGCACATGTGCGACACAATTCAGAGGCAACCATTAAGAGCCATCTCACTGCTATCTATCGAAAATTAGGTGCGCGCAATAGAGTTGAAGCGATTGCCCATCTTCAACACCGCTAACATCGCTAGCTTAAGAGCTGATTAAATCTCGCTGACCACTTGCGCCATTCCCACTCATCAACAATCCATTGACGCCCACGTGCACCCATGGCAGATGCAATCTCTGGGTTATCCAGTAGGTAAATGATCTTCTCCGCAACAGCAGCAGGATTGAGTCCATCGACTGCAAAACCGGTCTCGCCCTCCAGCAAAGCATCAGGCGCTCCGCCAGAGATTCCTCCAACCACTGGTAATCCACATGCACTCGCCTCGAGATAGACGATTCCGAGACCCTCCACCTCTAGACCTGCTAAGCGCGATCTACTCGGCATGGCGAAAATCTCACCGACAGAGATGAAGCGAGGAAGTTCGCCATACTGAACGCGACCGACGAATGAGATATGAGATAAAACATTGAGTTGAATCGCTCTCTTATGGATGTATTCGAGATGCGGACCAACTCCCACAAAGAGCAGATGAGCGTCGGGATGCTTTGCCACGATACTCGGCATCGCCTCTACCAATGTGTCCTGACCCTTACGATGCACCAAGCGTCCGACGCTAACAATGACTCGTTTATCGTTTAGCTCAAGTTCCTGTTTCAGTAGATGTGCATCGCCAATGGGAGCGAAGTGACTAGTGTCGATTCCCGGTGCAATACGCGTCATCGCATCTTGTGCTCTGCCGTTAAGAGATCGCGAAATAGCTTCCTTAGTAAAGTTACCAAGATAGGTAAGGACATCTACGCCGCTGCCAATTCTGCGGATCGCCCAAGTAAATGGCCATACCTTTGCCCACCAGACTTCGTGGCCATGCGTGAGCGCAACAATCCGAGTGGCTCCTGCTTTGCGCAGGCGATGGGCGAGCAGACCAAGCGGCGCTGCGGCACCGAAGAAAACTCGGGTGATCTCACGCTCTTTCAGCAAACGCGTGACTGCCTTTCCGACACGAGGCGTCGGCAACAGTATTGTGCTTTTATCTCGAATTACCTCGACGCCGAATTTCTCCAACCATTGGCGATCATATTCATTGGTATCGCCTTGGGCAGAGGTGTAGACAATAACGCTTCCGAAGGGCATGCGTTCGATGAGGCCAATCACAAAAGTTTCAATACCGCCGGCTCGTGGCCCAAAATCATTAGTGATGCAGAGTGTTTTTTCATTCTGCAACATTAGAAACGTCGCACCGCGACCAATCTCTTAGATCCGAGAGAACTTGCACTCGCAATCTTTACACGTGATCCAGATCGTGGAGCATGCACCATTTTGCCTCCACCGATATAAATTCCGACGTGAGATACGGGGCGACCAAAGAAGACTAAATCACCTGGCTTCTTCTGATTAAAGGGAACAGATTTTCCCATTCGAGATTGTGCGGCAGATGAATGTGGCAGATTGACACCGGCAGTTTGATATGCGCGCATGGTCAGCCCAGAACAATCCCAATAGGTCATTCCATCAGCGCCGAATACATAGCGGTCACCGATTTGTTTAAATGCAAATTTAATTGCGAGACCGGCCCGCCCCGATACTCCCCCGAGAGATTTAGCTTGTTTAAGTGAATTTGCTTGATCAGCATCTTCTTGTTGCTGTGCCAATCGGGCTAAGCGTTCACGATCTTCCTTCTTCAGTCGTGCCAGAATCGCTTCTGCCTTCTTCAACTTCTGTTGCGCCACCGCGCTCTGCTGAGCCAAATTCTTCTCCAGCGCCTTCACCTGAGCTAATCGATCTTCGACGGTAAGTGAGGTGGCATTGAGTTTTTGGGTGGCAGATTGGAACTTCTTCAATTGAATGGATTTGCGGCGAGTGATGGATTCCAATGACCCCGCTGATGAGAGATAGAGCCCGGGATCGGATGAGAAGAGGAGTTCAAGGCTCTGGCTTAGGGATCCAGATTTATATTGATTGACTGCGATGACCCCCAAGGTGCGAGAGATTGAATCTACATTCTTGCCCTGGATTGCCGCCTGCGCCTGAATGCCGGTGAGGCTTCGCTGAAGGGCGGCTAGCTTTACCTTCGCCTCTTGCGCTCCCTCTGCGGCGGCGGTCGCCTGATCTTGAAGATCATTGACCTGCGCCTGAATCTGCGCCAATGATGGCGCCGCCTCTGCCGGGCCAGCCAAGGGGGCCGAGAGGACCACGGTGAGCCCACAGAGCGCCACGCGGGAGGAGAGGCGGAGTTTCATTGTGAAAGGCTAACCAAGGTCTATCGCCAATCTCAACTTAAACCCCCGCTCAGAGAGTATGAATTTGGTGTGAAAAGCGCTCAATCGCTCGGATATGGTTGAGAAATGGCGTTAATTGCAACTTTGGTCGTTGGTGCCAATAACGCCACCAGTAAAGGCGGGCACTCTGCGCCCCTTTCGACGCCAGCAGATCGAAAGAGATTTCTCGCGCTTCATCGTTCGGCCCCAGCAATCATCACTGGCAGAGAGAGCGCATTAGTGGAGGATTACAGAGCCACTAAGGTTCCCATCTTTATTTTTACTCGCGGATCAGAGAAGTTAACGCTTCCTCACCCCATGATGGAGCAAATTACGGTCGGTGATGACCTTGCCAAAATCTCCCGCAGCATCGCATCGCGATTTGAAGGCGATGTCATTATTGAGTCCGGCGTAAAACTATTGAAGGCGCTCATCAGCGCTGGCGCTGTCGATCGTCTTTCATTATCAATTTCGCCCATTGAAGGTGATGGCCATTTTGTAAATCTCGATGATTTACTGAGTTACTTCACTATTGAAGAAGAGCTCGAGGTTGAAGGTACTCGCTTACTGGAGTGCAGATATAACCGCGACTCCTCCAACAGCTAACGCGATACCAAGATATTGTGCCCGGTGAAGGCGTTCATGAAGAAAGATAAAAGCTAACACCGCAGTTGCAATTGGATAGAGCGAACCAAGAACCATTGCAATCGAAACAAGTCCCTTAGTGGTAGCAACACCGAGTAACAAATTCGCCAGGAAGTCTGCGCAACCGATTCCAATCAACAATGGAATATCTCTCTTGCCTGCACCGCCAAAACCCCTAGCCTTAATAAAGTAAGCGGCACTGATGCAGAATGTTGTGGCCCGCATCGTAGTCATAGTCAGTAAAGAGCTCTCTTGCGAACCAATTGACATAAATGTGAGCGCTGAACCAAAACCTAATGCCGCACCAAGAGCGAGCAAAACTGGACGAATCGGTAATCCTTGGGTGATTTCTGGACCGCTAGCAAGAAAGCCACCGATAATGGCGGCGATAACACCCATGGCGACAGGAGTTGATAATCGATCGCCTTCGATCACAAATGCAAAAACAAGTGGGATGAGGACGCTGAGAGAACTGATAGGTGCAACAACGCCCATTCGACCAGTGGATAAACCAGCGTAGAGACAGAGAAGACCCGCATATCCAGATAACCCGGCCAGAGCTCCATTGATGAAATAACCATCACTGGCAAATGAGGGGGCAATCCAGGTGCGAGTCACCAAGAGGAGAAAAATCCCGAAGATGAGACCGAAGGCTTGATTAATCCCGAGGACGACCATCACCGGCAATCTCTTGCTCAACTTTCCAGCGTGGTAATCAGCGCTTCCCCATAAGAGGCTGGAGAGGAGAGCGAGGAGCGTTGCCATCCCACCACTCTACCCCCCTAAGGTCTACCTCCCATGAAATCCCACCTTCCAACTTTAGAATTGGGCAGTGAATTCAGTTAAAGCTTTCTCCTTTGATTCAATGATTTCAGTCATTCGCGAATTCACTCCGCGCCCTGAGATTGATTTGGAAGAAGTTCCGGCGCCGCAAAAACTTGCACAATACTCGTTCGCATTTACCGCCGATGTCAGTAATGGACTTCTTGGCGATCAGGAGGATGAACTCGCATCAGGTCGTTTTGTTATTCTCCACGAACCAGGTGGACAAGATACTTGGGAAGGCGAATTCCGCTGCGTTACCTTTATGCGAGCAACAGTAGATTCTGAGATGCAAGCCGATCCACTCCTTCCAGAAGTTGGTTGGAATTGGTTGCTCGATAGTTTGCAGGAAGCTGATGCTCTCTACAGTGCCCCTTCTGGAACGGTAACTCGAGTCTCCAGTGCATCATTTGGCAAACTATCTGCTCGCCACGATGAATCTGAGATTGAGATTCGCGCTTCGTGGTCACCCATTCTGACGGCGCCAGAAGAACTCATCGCTCACGTTCAAGCATGGTGCAACTTCATCGCTGAGGTTGCCGGCCTCCCTCCCATTGCCGATGGAGTCTCATCCATCAATGCAGCACGACGTCGTGGCTGAACTTCTCACTGCGCCTTATGAAGGCCTACCTGAATTAATTAATTCCCCTGAGCTCTTCAATCAGATGCTCGTCAAACTTGCGGCCGGCCATGGACCTTTTGCAATCGATGCTGAACGTGCTTCAGGCTATAAATACAGTTCGCGCGCATACCTCATTCAAATCAAACGTAATGGTGGCGGACTTCATCTGATAGATCCGATCCCATTCGGCTTAGATAACCCGCAGTTTGCGCAGCTCAATGATTTACTTCAAGGAGAAGAGGTAATACTTCATGCCAGTACGCAGGATTTACCTTGCCTGCGTGAAGTAGGTATCAACCCTTCGCGCCTCTTTGATACCGAACTTGCAGGTCGGCTTATTGGTTTACCTCGAGTTGGATTAGGCGCACTTGTTGAATCATTACTTGATGTTGCACTTGCCAAAGAACACTCTGCCCAAGATTGGTCTATTCGCCCGCTTCCAGATGATTGGCTCAATTACGCAGCACTCGATGTTGAACTTTTAATTGAACTTCGTGATGAGATTGAAAAGCTACTTATTGAGAAGAAGAAGATGGAGTGGGCGGAGCAGGATTTCGCTTCAATTCTTGCGGCTCCCCCGACCCCGAAACGGATAGACCCGTGGCGCCGCACCTCAGGAGTTCATAAGTTGAAGAAGCGCTCACAGTTAGCGGTGGTGAAGTCCCTGTGGGAGGCGCGAGACGACCTTGCCGCTCATCTCGATATTTCGCCAGGCCGAGTCCTCTCCGATGCTGCGATCTCTACCATCGCCCTCTCTGCCGGCGTTGTACCTATATCTAGTAAGCGCGAACTTGAGAAGGTTTTACGCCCAATTGGATTACGCGCACGTTGGTTTGAGAACACTCAGCGCTGGCTTAAGGCGATTGATGCCGCCTTATCACTCGGAGAAGATGAGATGCCGCCACTGAAGAGTAAGAGTGACGCTCTTCCACCGATCAAAATCTGGCGCGAACGCTTCCCTGAAAAATACATTCCACTCTCTCATGCGCGATTTAAATTTACTCTTAAGGCTGAAGAGCTTGAATTACCGGTAGAGAACCTCTTGACCCCTGAACTACTCCGCCAGATCTGTTGGCGCCTGCCAGATCCAGCCGATGTTGAACATTTGCTCCTGTCAATGGGTGCGCGCCCATGGCAGGTTGAGATCGCCACACCGATTTTGATCGCCGCCTTGGGAGAGGATGAGCCACTTGAACTTCCAGAGCCAGAGGAAAGCTCCTCGGAGGCGGCGACAGAGGGCGCTCCAGAAGCGGCGGCTGAGTAAAAAATATCCTTTACCTGATAGCCAATTTGGCTACCGACGAGTAACCTAAAAGCCTGACCAGACCGAGCTTTAGGAGCCCTTGATGTCACGCACCGTTGTCCTCGTCGATGCCGTCCGTACCCCTTTTGGAAAGTCAGGGGGCGCTTTCGTCAACACTCGTGCCGATGATCTTCTCATCCGTGCGATGCGTGGATTGATTGAACGTAACCCGCAACTGCCACTCGCCCAGATAGATGATGTGGCGATTGCAGCTGCAACTCAAACCGGTGATCAAGGAATGAATATAGGTCGCAGCGCTTCACTGCTTGCCGGTCTTCCCAACACAGTTCCTGGGTACTCCATCGATCGCTGGTGCGCTGGTGCGCTAACTGCAACAACAACTATTGCTGGACAAATATCTATGGGAGCGATTGACCTTGCGCTTGCTGGCGGCGTTGAGCATATGGGTAACCATCCAATGGGTGAACTCATGGATCCCAACCCTCGTTACTTAGCAGAGAAGATTGTTGATCCCGATGCAATGTCAATGGGTGCAACTGCAGAACGTCTGCACGACCGTTTCCCTTCAATTACAAAAGAGCGCGCCGATCGTTATGCCTTTAACTCGCAGATGAAAACCGCTAAGGCATATGAGGAAGGTTTAATCCAACGCGACCTCATTCCAACCGCTGCTCGCTCTGAAGAACTCGGTTGGACGATTGTCTCTGCCGATGAAGGCCCACGTCCTACAACAACGATGGAAGGACTTGCTGGTTTAAAGACGCCATTTAGACCAGGTGGTCGCGTCACTGCCGGTAATGCCTCTGGCATTAATGATGGCGCAACTATTGCTCTTCTTGCCAGCGAAGATAAGGCAAAAGAACTTGGACTTCCAATTAAGGCAAAGATGGTGACTTTTGCCTTCGCTGGAGTCGAACCAGAGGTGATGGGTTACGGTCCTGTTCCTTCAACAATAAAAGCCCTTGAAAAGGCCGGCCTGACAATTGATGATATCGGAGCCTTCGAAATCAATGAAGCTTTTGCTGTGCAGGTCATTGCTTTCTTGGAGCACTTTGGAATCGCCGATGATGACCCTCGCGTCAATCCTTATGGTGGCGCGATTGCAGTCGGACATCCGCTTGCATCATCAGGCGTACGTCTCATGATCAACTTGGCCCGCACTTTTGAAGCTCACCCAGAGGTCCGTTATGGCATCACAACGATGTGTATCGGTCTCGGAATGGGCGGAACAGTAATTTGGGAAAATCCACACTTCACTGGAGGAAATAAGTAAATGGCTACACCACTGACACTGCCAGAAGGCGCTCCAGAAGAAGTCATCACCGTTGCCAAGGTTCGTGACATTGACTTAACACCATTTGGATACAAGGGTTCCCTCGCTCTCATTACGATGGATAACGGACTCGATCACACTCGTCCAAATACCCTAGGACCACAATCGGTCGCATCACTTGACGCTGCAATTACAGAGGCAATCTCTCGTAAACCTGCCGCAATTGCTGTCACCGGAAAGCCATTTATCTTTGCCGCCGGTGCAGACCTTTCCGCAATGTCATTCCTTACAGATCGCAGTCAGGCGCTTGCAATCGGAAAATTAGGTCACGATGTTTTCCGTCGACTAGGTGAGATTGATATTCCAACATTCTCCTTTATCAATGGACTTGCACTCGGTGGCGGACTAGAAATCGGTCTCCACAGTAAGTACCGCACTCTCGCCTCTACTGCATTTACAGCTCTGCCCGAGGTATTTCTTGGGTTGGTACCAGGATGGGGTGGTGCAACGCTTCTTCCCAAGTTGATCGGTCCAGAGAAAGCCGTTCAGGTCATTATTCTCAATGCTCTTAATAACAACACCATGATGAAAGCAAAAGATGCGCTTGCATTGGGAGTTGTTGATGCTGTCTTTGAGCCAGCTGATTTCTTAGAGAAGTCAGTTGCTTTTGCGGCATCCATCCTCTCTGGCAAGACCAGTATCGAACGAAAAGATTTCAGCAACGATCCTGCATGGGATGCAGCACTCGCTACCGGAAAAGCGGCAGCGCTCAAGAAATTTGGCGGCGCAGATACTGCAGCTCCTCGCAAAGCTCTCGAACTCATCGCTGCGGCACGCACCTGTAGCAACGGCGAGGGTTTCGATGCCGAAGATCAAACCCTTGCTGATTTGGTGATGTCCGATGCTCTGCGTGCATCGCTCTACGCATTTAACTTGATCCAGAAGAAGCGCAAGAAGGTTGAAGGAGCACCTAAGGCAAACCTTGCTCGCAAGGTAACCAAAGTTGGCGTCGTTGGTGCCGGTTTGATGGCATCACAACTCGCACTCTTGCTTGTGCGTAATCTCAAGTGCCCAGTTGTTATGACCGATATAGACCAGGCTCGCGCAGATAAGGGTGTTGCGTGGGTCCATGCAGAACTGAGTAAATTGGTTGAGAAGAAGAGAATGAGCCCCGAAAGCGCTCAGCGTCTGGCCGCGCTCGTTACCGGTTCTGCCGATAAGAGCGTCTATGCGGGATGCGATTTCATTATCGAAGCTATCTTTGAAGAACTCTCGCTCAAGCAAGATCTCTTCAAGGCGTTAGAAGAGATCGTTTCACCTGAATGTGTATTGGCAACCAATACCTCATCGCTCTCCGTAGAGCGCATGAGTGAAGGTATGAAGAATCCAGAGCGAGTAGTTGGTTTCCACTTCTTCAACCCGGTTGCAGTAATGCCTTTGCTTGAAATCGCACGCACTAGCAAGACAGATGATGCAACCACTGCAACGGCGGTCGAAGTCGGCAAGAATCTGAAGAAGACGATGATTATCTGCAAGGATGCACCAGGTTTTGTTGTGAACCGACTCCTTACTCGTTTTATGGGTGAGATCACCGATGCTGTTGATGAAGGCACTGATCCATCGGTAGCAGATAATGCGATGCGTTCAATCGGATTCCCTATGAGCCCATTTGAACTCCTCGGCCTCGTTGGCCCTGGCGTTGCACTCCATGTCGCAGAGACCTTGCATGAAAATCTTGGTCCTCGTTATCGCATCTCTCCTACGATGCAAGCAATGGTCAAGGAAGGCGTCAAGAGCTTCTACATCAAGAATGAGGATGGAAGTTTCGGACCAAACCCTGCTGCAGTAGCGCTCATCCATAAGGGCACCACGCCATCGACAGCAGAGCAAGTGCGCGAACGTGCACTTAAGGCGTTGGCTGAGGAAGCTCGCATGATGCTTGATGAGGGTGTTGTTGCAACTCCAGCAGAAATCGATCTCTGTATGTTGCTGGGCGCCGGATGGCCGATGTTGCTCGGCGGAATTCTGCCTTACCTAGATCGCGAAGGAATTAGCGAGTCTGTCGGTGGTCAGCGTTTTCATGCTCCGGGAATTGCATCGGTTCTGAAGTAGAGCTCCACTCAACAATTTCGCGGGCAATTTGCTGCGCTGTGATTCCAAGATCATCGAGAATCTCAGCGCGCTTAGAGTGTTCAATAAATTCAAGTGGAACACCGATGCTATGAATCGGGACCTCAAGTCGAGCATCTCTAAATAGCTCTGAGAGAGAGGATGCGATTCCACCATGGCGGATTCCATCTTCAAGTACTACAACGCTCTTGTAGCGTCGCGCCATCGTCACCAAAGTCTGTGGCAAAGGCTTCACCCAACGTGGATCGATGACAGTGACACCAACACCTTCGCGATATGCCTGTGAAGCGGCTTCGACTGCAATCGGAGCCATCGCCCCAATGCTGACGAGCAAGACATCTGCGCTTTCGCCGCGATAGAGCACATCAATGCCATCACGACTTTCAAATGCCGGAATCTCACTATGGACAGCGCCCTTAGGGAATCGAATCATGGTTGGGCGATCGTTTATAGCAATTGCCTCGCCTAGCGCTTGCTGTAAGCGTGCACCATCTCGCGGAGCAGCGACTGCCATTGTTGGAATGATTCCAGTCAGCGCTAAATCCCAGATTCCGTGGTGAGACGGTCCATCATCGCCAGTGACGCCGGCGCGATCGAGAACGAAGGTAACGCCTGCACCGTGGAGTGCAACATCAAGCAGTACCTGATCAAAAGCTCGATTGAGAAATGTTGAATAGACAGCCACCACTGGGTGAAGACCAGTATAGGCAAGTCCAGCTGCGCTGGTGACAGCATGTTGTTCGGCAATTCCAACATCGATGGTGCGCTCTGGAAATACCTTCTGGAATTTATCTAAGCCTGTGGGGCCGAGCATTGCAGCAGTAATCGCCACTACGTCTTCGCGCTTCTTGCCAATCTCAACTAACTCGGCGGCGAAGACATCTGTCCATGAAGTTTTAGTTGTTGCGACCGGCAATCCAGTCTCGGGATCAACAACGCCAACTGCATGGAACTTTTCAGCTTCGTCCGCAATTGCTGGGCTGTAGCCACGACCCTTCTCAGTGATGACATGGACTAGTACTGGCTCGCCGAAAGCTTTCGCCTGTTCGAGGGCTCGATCCATCGCTGTAATGTCATGGCCATCAATCGGGCCGATGTACTTGAGTCCGAGATCTTCAAACATTCCTTGTGGCGCGACGATATCTTTGATGCCCTTCTTTACTCCATGAAGAGTTTCAAAAATTGGCGCCCCGACAACCGGAGTCTTCTGGAGAACATCTTTACCCCAGTCGAGAAATCTTTCATACCCTTGTGTCATTCGAAGGGTTGAAAGGTGCGCGGCAAGTCCGCCGATGGTGGGTGAATACGAACGTTCGTTATCGTTAACGACAATCACTAAATTACGATTTTCAGCGGTGGCAATATTGTTTAGCGCCTCCCATGACATGCCACCAGTTAGGGCACCATCACCTACAACGACTACAACATGGCGATCGTGCTGTCCGGTAATAGAGAAGCCGCGAGAAATTCCATCTCCCCATGAGAGCGCCGTGGATGCGTGAGAGTTTTCAATGACATCATGCTCTGATTCTCGACGATTGGGATATCCAGCGATACCACCACGTTGACGCAGACCATCAAACTTATCGGCACGACCGGTAACAATCTTGTGAACATACGATTGATGACCAGTATCAAAGAGGACGATATCTTTTGGAGAATCAAAGGTGCGATGGATGGAAAGAGTGAGCTCGACGACGCCGAGGTTAGGACCTAAATGGCCGCCTGTTCGCGAGACTTTCTCTACCAAGAAGCTACGAATCTCGGCGGCAAGTTCTGCCAGTTGGGCAGGGTTGAGCGCCTTGAGGTCTGCGGGACCTTTCAGTGATTCGAGCATGTCGGTAAGTGTAAGTTACCCGCGCAGAGAACGTAGAACGAATTGCATGATTCCGCCGTGGCGATAGTAATCCGCCTCGCCAGGTGTATCGATTCTCACCTTTGCAGTAAAGCTCTTATCCCCTGCCGTGACCTGGACCTCCTTTGGAATGCCACCGTCATTGAGGGCGGTAATTCCGGTGAAGGTAAAGGTCTCTTCGCCAGTCAGGCCGAGTGATTGCGCGTTCTGACCATCAACAAATTGCAGCGGCAGGACGCCCATACCAATCAAGTTAGAACGGTGAATACGTTCGAAACTCTCAGCGATAACGGCACGTACTCCGAGCAACGCTGTGCCCTTTGCAGCCCAGTCACGTGAAGATCCGGATCCATACTCTTTGCCGGCAAGAATCACGAGTGGAATTCCCGCTGCTTGATATGCAACAGATGCATCGTAGATTGTGCTCTGCTCTCCATTGTTGAGGAAGTTGCGAGTAAAGCCACCTTCCACGCCATTGAGCAACATATTCTTAAGACGGATATTTGCAAATGTTCCACGAATCATTACCTCATGGTTTCCACGACGTGAGCCGTAAGAGTTGAAGTCTTTGCGGTCTACGCCATTTGCCTCAAGGTACTTACCAGCTGGTGAATCAGCTTTGATATTTCCGGCAGGTGAAATGTGATCAGTCGTTACTGAATCGCCGAGAATCGCCAGAACTCTTGCGCCAGAAATATCTTTTACTGGAGTCGGTTCTGCTGGCATTCCTTCAAAGTACGGTGGCTTGCGAACATAGGTGGACTTTGGATCCCATTCGAAGGTATTTCCGGTCGGAGTATCGAGTGACTTCCAGCGATGATCGCCATCAAAGACGCTGGCGTAATCCTTGGTAAACATCTCAGATGAGATGGATGAGTCAATCACATCTTGAATCTCTTGTGCTGAGGGCCAGATATCCTTGAGAAGAACTGGGTTTCCATTCTTATCGTTACCGAGCGAATCAGTGGCAAAGTCATGATCCATTGTTCCAGCGATTGCATACGCAACCACTAGTGGAGGTGATGCAAGGTAATTCATCTTCACATCAGGGCTGATGCGACCTTCAA
>CAZNEQ010000013.1:0-22175 GCA_964572265.1 uncultured Candidatus Planktophila sp. | reverse complement strand
AGCGCTGGTGCGCTTACGACGCTGACGATTGTTTGTTGAGATCCATCTGCCGCGCGTTCGACCAAGCCAATTAGCGTTGCCCAAGTAGGAACTCCGCGAAGGAAGTTCTTAGTGCCATCAATTGGATCGATCACCCAATAGCGATCTTTTTCAACGCCCTCATTGCCGAATTCTTCACCGACGATTCCATCTTCTGGCCGGTGTGCATGCAAGAGCGCGCGAATCGCTTCTTCAGAAGATTTATCGGCATCTGTTACCGGGGTGTTATCAGGCTTGGTAGTAACGATGAGGTCATTGGCTTGATACCGCTTCAAAGTAATGGCATCTGCAGCATCAGCCAGACGGTGAGCCAGGGTGAGGTCATCACCGAGTGAATAACGTTGGTTCTGGCTACTGCTCATGGGGTAAGCCTACATAACTCTTCACATCTAAGAGCGAACGTAAACTTTCCACCCTCAATTGGCGCTCTTCTTGCAACGCTGGATCCTCGATTATCCAGCGATTGAGCGCACATGACTCTTCTGCGTGAGCGCAATGTGAGAGACAAGCAGTGGCAGCCTCAGCTAAATCAGGGAAAGCCTCCACAATCTCACGTGGATCGCGATGTGCCAGGCCAAAAGCGCGAATGCCAGGGGTGTCGATAATCCAGCCGCCTTCAGGAAGTTGGAGTGCGATTGCACTCGATGAAGTGTGGCGGCCACGGCCAGTGACATCGTTAACGTCACCGGTAAGGCGATGAGCTGCAGGAACTAAATCGTTAATCAACGTTGACTTGCCAACTCCTGAGTGACCGACGAGAACCGAGACTTTGTCTTGCAGGATTGCCGATATCTCTGCAACTTGTGATGGACGGTCTGCCACCTTTGATGAAGTTGTCATAATCTCAACACCGAGCGCTGCATAGCGTTCCATAAATTCGGGGATAGGCGCGACATCGATTTTTGTTACCACGATGATGGGATGGATCTTTTCAATAAATGCGCTAACTAAGAATCTATCTATGAGACCTCGTCGTGGTTCAGGATTTGCTGAAGCGACAACGATAAGCAGTTGATCAATATTCGCAACGATGGTGCGTTCTAGCTTTGCTGCATCATCTACGGTGCGACTTAATGAGTTACTGCGTTCATTTACTTTAACGATTCGCGCAAGCGTTCCTTCTGCTCCTGAGGTGTCTCCAACAATCTCTACGGAATCTCCAACGACAACTGATTTAGGGCCAAGTTCGCGCGCTTTCATTGCTACGACTAATTGGCCAGCATGAGGACCATCTTCCAAAACGCATCCACTACGTCCACGATCTACTGAGACGACTAGTGCGGTGTGAGAGTCAGAGTGGGAAGGGCGATCTTTACTGCGGCGACGTGTTGTACGTGAAGGTCTAATGCGAACATCAGATTCGTCATATTCACGTGGGGTCATCGGCAATTACCCTTCAAGAGCTGCTCCATCTAGCGCAGCAAGCTCTTCCAGAGTCCAGGAAAATCTGTCAGAGTCTTACGTGTGGTCGCGATGTTCTCGACCTCAATACCTTCGACAACTAAGCCAATAACAGCGCCAGCAGTAGCTAATCGGTGATCTTCATAAGTATGGAAAGTGCCTGCATGAAGCGGCGCAGGAGTGATGTGGAGAGCAGTCTCTTCCTCAACCACATTTCCGCCTAGGTTGTTGATTTCTCGCGTCAGCGCAGCCAAGCGATCTGTTTCGTGAAGACGCAAGTGACCAATACCGCGTAGATGCGATGGAGAATCTGCTAGCGCTGCTAGCGCAGCAATCGAAGGGGTTAATTCACCCACATCATGGAGATCAATATCAATGCCACGGATAGAACTTCCGCCAGTAACTTTCAGTCCGCCATTAACAAATTCAACGGTAGAACCCATTGCTGTAAATATCTCTCGCAGTTGATCACCAGGTTGGGTTGTGACCTTTGGCCAATCAGCAATTGTGATGGAACCACCGCAGACCATCGCAAGTGAGATAAATGGAGCTGCATTAGATAAATCAGGTTCAATCACAAGATCAACACCATGCAATGGTCCTGGTTCGACTCGCCAAGTGTTATTTGTTGAATCAACAGAGACGGTAGCGCCGAAATCGCGCAGCATCTGAACCGTCATCTCAATGTGCGGCATTGAAGGAAGCGTTCCACCGACATGCTTCACAGTGATTCCATGAGTCATACTTGGCGCGACCAGCAAGAGCGCTGATAAGAACTGGCTCGATGCGCTTGCATCAATCTCGAGATTTCCACCTGGGATAGTTCCCTGAGATTTCATTACCAATGGCAGCGAGTAACGTCCTTCATGCTCAATTTCTATTCCTAGATCTTCCAACGCTTTAATTACCGGCCCAAGTGGGCGTTCATAGCTGCGAGGGTCTCCATCAAATGCGATATCACCATGAGCAAGCGCCGCTAGCGGAGGCAAGAAGCGCATCACCGTGCCAGCGTTACCTACATCAACTTTTGCGGGCCCTTGCAGGAAGTTCTTTCCATCAACAAAGTTGGGAGTAACTTTCCAGAAATCGCCTTGTGCATCACTGCCGTTTTCAATGGAGAGCCCCATTGCGACGAGGCCTGCCGACATTAACTCGGAATCGCGAGAGACAAGCGGGCGACGAATAATCGATGGTGAGGTTGCTTGTGCCGCAAGAATCAATGCTCGGTTTGTGACTGACTTAGATCCTGGGATTGTGACGGTCGCATCGACGGGTACTGGTCCGCGAAAAGGCGCGGGCCAGAGCGGATGCGAAGAAGTCATGCGCAAAGTCTACCCTTGCCTTTTCCGACTGGTGCTACCGATTAGGATTGCCGATTATGTGCGGGCGTTATGCGATGGCTCAGAGCCAAGAAGAGATTGTTGCCTTCTTCAACCTTGTCGATAACGATTCCAATCCAACGCTGCCGCTCAATTGGAATATCGCCCCCACTAATGAGATTTACATAGTTCGCGATCGTGATCGTGAGAGCTCAGACCGCATCCTAGATTCAGCATCATGGGGATTGATTGCACCTTGGCAGAAGAACTTCATTGATGCGCGTGCAGGACAGTCGCATGCAATTAATGCTCGCAGTGAATCGATTCATGAAAAGCCAACTTTCCGCGATGCCTTCCGAACATCTCGTTGTTTAATTCCGGCAACCGGTTACTACGAATGGGCGACCTCACTTGGAAAATTTCCACCGAAGCAACCTTTCTACATCACCTCCGAAAATGGCGACCCGCTTCCAATCGCTGGTATCTGTAGCACCTGGACGAGCGAGAAAGGCGAGGTGATTCAAAGCGCCTCCATCATCACTCGTGAGGCTGTCGGTGAGTTAGCAACCATTCACAGTCGCATGCCAGTCTTTATGGCGCGGGAGCGATGGGAAGAATGGCTTGACCCATCCAACCGCGAAGTGGAGAAGTTACGGGCGCTAATGGAACGCCCAGATCCGGCCGCCGGCCTGATTACCCGCCCAGTTTCCCCACGGGTCAATATCGTCGCTAACAATGGCGCGGGGCTGATTGAAGCCATCGAGTTAGGTGAACCAGAAACCCTCTTTTGATTTTCTCATGAGCCTGAGATGAGAAGTCCAGATTCTCGGGTTAGGATGGCAGTAATGACATCGAAGGATCTAGTACTCGAGAGCGCTGCCGATCGCACCATTCGGTTCGAGCGCGATGCTCTTGTGTTTACAGATCAGTTATACGCAGCAGCTCTTCGTTATACAAAGAACCCAGAAGATGCGCGCGATCTCGTGCAAGATACATTTCTTAAGGCATTTACCTCTTTCCATCAATTTGAAGAGGGAACCAACTTACGAGCATGGCTCTATCGCGTGCTCACCACAACATTTATCAATACCTACCGAAAAGATCAACGACGCCCTCAAGTTGCGCAAGCCGAACTTGAAGACTGGCAGTTAGCAGAGGCGCAATCACATACGAGCGATCTCGGAAAATCAGCTGAGGCAGAGGCGCTCGAAAATCTTCCAGATAACGATATTAAACGGGCCTTGCAAGAGATTCCTGAAGAGTTTCGGATGGTGGTCTATCTCGCCGATGTTGAAGGATTTTCCTACAAGGAGATTGCAGAGATTGTTGGCATTCCAGCTGGCACTGTGATGTCACGTTTGAGCCGTGGACGAAAGCAACTGCGCGAGAAGTTAGCTGATTATGCTGCTGAGCTCGGTTACTCTGTTGCTACCTCAAAGAAAGCAATCGCTGCCCGCGAAAGCGAGGTGAGCGAGTAATGAGTTACATCGAGATTCAATGTGGAGAAGTTCTCTCCTCGGTCATCTTTATTATTGAGGGAGAGCTCGAGCAGTTGCCTCAGCGTTCTGCAATTGAAGCGCACATCGATCGTTGCCTTCCATGTACTGCTGAGATTGCTCACGAGCGGGCGATGCATGATTTATTGCAGGCAACTTTGCGCCGTAGCTGCAATGAGAGCGCACCTGAGGATCTCCATGATGCTATTCATCGTCAATTACGAGCACAGATGGCGGGGGCTACTGAAGTCGTGACTCAGTTCAGCATGACCGAGATTTCAATTGAGATTGATGAATTTGGAAATATCGAGCATCGAGAGATTCAAATAGAACAGACCCACATTCAACATTTTATCGATGATGATGGCCCGGCTGGAAACGGTAGAAGCTAGTAAATGAAGCCGTCGGAAGAG
This sequence comes from uncultured Candidatus Planktophila sp., assembly GCA_964572265.1. GTDB lineage: Bacteria > Actinomycetota > Actinomycetes > Nanopelagicales > Nanopelagicaceae > Planktophila. The sequence goes on along the minus strand of CAZNEQ010000013.1, from coordinate 17,507 downwards.
GTACTCGGCGCAGTTGGTTTTTCAGTGATGACTGTCCGTCCAGGAGATACCGCACTTGCCATGGGGCTTTCAGATCTACCGATTGTTGCTACATCGCACTTATTGCACGCAATGGAGAGCGCGACTATCGCAGCGCTCAGTGAATATCTCGATAATGGTGAGACGACTTTCTTGCTTGGCACTTCCATCGAACTACTTGGTTCTGCGCCAGTCGGCGTTGAGCTTCGCGCCAACGCTCGTTGCACCAATATCGATGGAAGAGAACTCTCATTCGCTTGCGAAATTTACGAAGGTGATCGTCTTGTCGCGCAAGGTGAGATAAAAAGAGCGACAGTGGAGCGAGTAACTTTCCTCGCCCGCACTGCCGCGGAGTCTTTGTTAAAGAGCTAAATTAGTCAAAGGCTTAGCCTTCTGACTTTGAATAACTAGTTACGCCTTCTTGGTCTCCCAGAAAATTGCTGCAATCTCATCAATCTTTGCAATCAATGAATCTGCAACTGCAACATCTTGTGTTCCCTTTGTGCCAGCCGCGCCAGCAAGCTTTGTCGCCTCATTGAAGAGTGAGTGAAGCTGTGGGTACTTCTCAAAGTGAGGAGCCTTGAAGTAGTCAGTCCAGAGAACCCAGAGGTGCTCCTTGACTGCATGTGAACGCTCTTCCTTGATTGCAACTGAGCGTGAACGGAAATCAGCATCTGTATTAGCTGCGTACTTCTCCATGCAAGCCTTTACAGAGAGAGCTTCAATGCGAGCCTGTGCTGGGTCATAGACGCCGCAAGGAAGATCGCAGTGAGCAAGAACGGTTGTCTTTGGGGTCAATGGTGTTAGAAATGAATCAAGTAGGTTTCTCATGAGCCAAAGATTACTGGAGGCGCTGGCTCTACGCATATCCGAATCTTCCTCTGACTTAGACTCCACCCATGAGCAAATACGCCACAGTTCTCGTTGAGGGCAATTCGATGGAACCCACGTATTCAGCGGGAGATTGGCTGATGGCCAAGTGGGGCACATTTGCTGTGAAGTCCTCACGATTCTCTCTCGGTGACCTCATCGGCGCTCGGGTTCAGGTGGGCGATGTGGTGGTCATCGAACGCCCAGAACAGCCTGGGATTTACTATGTAAAGCGCATAACTGAAACCCATGAGGCAACTGGTCAGATTTTTTTGAGCAGCGACAATCCAGAAGGAACAGATTCACGCCAATGGGGATTGCTATCGGTCGTAACAGTTCGCGCAAAGATTATTTCAAGAGTCCGCAAAAAGCGGTAAGAAAAAAACCCCGACTCTCTGAGAGCCGGGGTTTTTCATGAATTTCTTAGCGAGTAAAAGCTTCCTGTAGCAACGCCTTCAACTCTTCCTCGTGCAAGTGGTGGTTACCAGTTGCAGGAGATGCAGTTGAGCGACGTGAAACACGACGGAATACTCGGTTATCAATTGCACGACCACCAAGCGCCTCTGATGTGCGAAGCGCAATGTGTGGCCATGGACCCTGATTTGCAGGTTCATCCTGCACCCAGAGCAGCGTTGCATTTGGATGCTTGGCAGCCTCTTCGCGCATTGCATCAATTGGAAGTGGATAGAGAAGTTCAACGCGAACAATTGCTGTTGAGTGCTCGCCCAATTTCTCGCGCTCTGCTACTAGATCGTGATAAATCTTGCCAGAGCAGAAGATCAAACGAGTTGCATTCTGTACCTTGTCATCACCGATTACTGGACGGAAAGTTCCGCTAGTGAAATCACTGAGCTGTGATGCAGCTGCCTTGAGGCGCAACATCGACTTCGGTGTGAAGACAACCATTGGGCGACGAGTTGGGTTAGCTACATGCCAACGCAACAGGTGGAAGTAAGAAGCTGGTGACGATGGTTGTGCGACCGTCATATTATTCTCAGCGCAGAGCTGCAAGAAACGCTCGATACGCGCTGATGAGTGATCTGGTCCTTGACCTTCATAACCGTGTGGAAGCAGGAGCACTACTGATGAACGCTCGCCCCACTTCTGAAGTGCTGATGAGATGAATTCATCGACCACAGTCTGTGCGCCGTTAACGAAGTCACCGAACTGACCTTCCCACAGTACAAGCGCCTCTGGACGGACTACGGAATAGCCGTATTCAAAGCCTAGAGCAGCGTATTCGCTGAGCAATGAGTCCACTACGAAGAACTGGTTTTCATCCTGAATCATGGAGCGAAGCGGTGTCCACTCATTTGCATTCTCAGCGTCGATGATGACTGCGTGACGGTTTGAGAATGTTCCGCGACGTGAATCCTGTCCAGCCAAACGAATTGGATGGCCTTCCTTGAGGATTGAACCAAATGCAAGGAGTTCTCCCATAGACCAATCGATTGTTCCGTCGTTGAGCATCTCTGGACGCTTTGCCAACTGTGGAGCCATCTTTGGATGGAGATTGAATCCTTCAGGTGTTGCAACCTGAGTTGCTGCAATCTCACGAGCAAGTGCCTCTGGGATTGCCGTTGCAATCGCTTCGGCTGCTGGTGGAACTGGAGCCTTAAAGTTTGGATCGTGATCAGGAACATGGTTAGCAACTGATGCAAAGACCGCTTCAAGTTCTGCCTGGTATTCAGCTTGTACTTGTTGAGCCTCTTCTGGAGTGATGTCACCACGACCAACAAGTGCCTCTGTGTAGAGAGTACGTGTAGTGCGCTTGGCGCCAATCAACTTGTACATCAATGGCTGTGTGAATGCTGGTTCATCGCCTTCGTTATGTCCACGACGACGGTAGCAAACCATGTCGATGACAACATCTTTATTGAAAGCTTGGCGGTATTCAAATGCAAGACGTGCAACGCGAACACATGCTTCAGGGTCATCACCGTTAACGTGGAAGACCGGCGCCTCAATCATCTTTGCGATATCGGTTGAGTAACGCGCTGTGCGTGATGCATGGGGTGATGTTGTAAATCCAACTTGGTTATTGATAACGATATGGATTGTTCCACCTGTGCGGTATCCAGCAAGACCTGAAAGTTGCAAAGTTTCCATGTTGACGCCTTGGCCTGCAAACGATGCATCTCCGTGCAACAAGATTGGCAAGACTGAGTAAGCGCCCTTGGTGTTGAGGCGGTCCTGCTTAGCGCGAACGATGCCTTCAAGTACTGGGTTTACCGCCTCTAGGTGCGATGGGTTTGCTGCGAGATAGATCTTGGTCTGTGCACCAGAAGCGGCAGTAAAGACGCCTTCTGTACCCAAGTGGTACTTCACATCGCCTGAACCATGGACTTCATTCTCGGCATAGTGGCCCTGGAACTCTTGGAAGATCTGACCTGATGACTTGCCTGCGATATTTGCAAGCATGTTGAGGCGACCACGGTGTGGCATTCCGATACATACTTCATCGAGTCCGCGTTCTGCTGCTGCAGAAACAATTGCATCGGTCAATGGAATAACAGATTCGCCACCTTCAAGTGAGAAGCGCTTCTGACCGACGAACTTGGTCTGCAAGAATGATTCGAATGCTTCTGCGCTATTGAGTTTACGCAAGATTCGAAGTTGCTCTTCACGATCGACCTTTTCATACTTCTTCTCAAGGTTATCTTGGAACCACTTACGTTCTGCTGGGTCTGAGATATACATGTACTCAACACCAACAGAGCGGCAGTATGTATCGCGAAGAAGTCCGAGAATCTTGCGCAGTGGAAGAAATGCTTTGCCGCCGAATCCACCTGTTGCGAATTCGCGGTCAAGATCCCACAAAGTGAGTCCATGTGTCTGCACATCGAGATCAGGATGTGTGCGCTGACGATAGACCAGCGGATCTGTATCTGCCATCAAGTGGCCCCAAGTGCGATAAGCAGCAATTAACTGCTGAACGCGCGCGGTCTTATCAATCTCTGAATCTTTCGTAACTGCAAAGTCTGGCGCCCAACGAATTGGCTCGTATGGAATTCGAAGCGCGGTAAAGATCTCGTCGTAGAAACCTTCAGCACCAAGAAGAAGTTCGTGAATGCGACGAAGGAAGTCACCTGACTGCGCACCCTGAATAACGCGGTGATCGTAAGTGCTGGTAAGTGTCAGAACTTTGCTGATTGCCATACGTGCCAAAGTTGATTCTGATGCACCTTGGAACTCTGCTGGATAATCCATTGCACCAACGCCCATGATGAGACCCTGGCCCTGAACCAAGCGCGGAACTGAGTGAACTGTGCCGATTGTGCCTGGGTTTGTCAGTGAAACAGTTGTTCCTGCGTAATCTTCAACAGTAAGTGTTCCGGTGCGAGCCTTCTTTACAGTCTCTTCGTAAGCAACCCAGAACTGCCCGAAATCAAGCGCTTCGCAACCCTTAATTGATGGAACCAATAGCTGACGTGATCCATCTGGCTTTGCCAAGTCGATCGCAATACCAAGGTTGATGTGCTGTGGATGTCCGATTGCTGGCTTGCCATCAATCTCGCCGAAGAATGCGTTCATCTCTGGCATCTGGCGAATCGCCTTGATCATTGCATACGCGATGATGTGAGTGAATGAAACTTTTCCACCGCGACCGCGGGCAAGATGGTTATTAATAACAATGCGGTTATCGATCATCAACTTTGCAGGAACTGCACGCACTGATGTTGCTGTTGGAACTGTAAGTGATGCTTCCATTGACTGAACAACGCGACCTGCAACACCACGAAGTGGTTCAAGTGTTGATGCACTTGGCGCTGCCAGTGTTGGAGCAGGCTTTACCTCTGCCTGAGCAGGTGTTGCTGGAGTTGCAGCAACTTCACGAACGATTGGTTGTGTCTGAACTGGTGCGGGTGCTGCAACGGGTGCAGGTGCAGCAGCGGGGGTTGCTACCGGAGCAGAAGTAGCCCAACTCTGTGTTGGAACTGCACTACTTGTTTGTGCAACAACTGGCGCAGCTGGTGCACTCACACCAGGCATAGAAATATTGGGTGGAGTTACTGGTTTTGGTACAGGAGGTGTTGATGGTTGGCCTGGAACCCCTGCCATCGAATTCTTTGTCGATGGTCCGGACACCGCTTGCGGATTATTCTGGAAGTAAGTCACCCACTCTGCAGGTACTGACGATGGATCTGCTTGATAACGCTCGAACATTTCATCGACGAGCCAATCATTTGCACCAAAATCTTGTCCTGAAGACACTGAGCGCTCCTTTGCGTTCTCATTCCAACCGGCCCCGCGTAAGTGAGCGCGAGGACAGGCTAAGAGTAACGGCTGAGCGCCCCCTATATAAATGGTGCAAAGGCGCCCAGAGGCGCGAGATAGCGCACACTTTCGCCAGATATCGTCCGATTTCAACTGGCAGCAGCCCTCGCCCACTGGGAGGGTTTGCCCATGACAACAGCTGAGCAAAAAGTGGCGCTGGTGACCGGCGGCAGTCGTGGCCTCGGATTTGAAACAGCCAAAGCTCTGCGCAGCCAAGGATTCGATCTCATCTTGATTGCCAAGGATGCTGAGCGCCTTAGTGCAGCGCAGGCAACCTTACTTGCAGATGGCGGCACACATTCTGTCGACATCTACACAATCGATCTCGAAATCCCGACTGCAACTTCAACTGCACTGGAAACAATCGCAAGCGCTCATCCAAATATCACTCACTTAATTCTTGCCCATGGAGTGATGAGCGAGAAGATGTCGAAGACACTTAAGACAACTGATGCCGAATGGCGTCGGGTAATGGCAATCAATCTAGATTCTGTCTTTCAAATTGTGAATCGCCTAACACCAGCAATTGTTGAAGCTCGCAACGGACGCATCGTGATTTTTTCTGCCTGCCTTGGACGTATGTCAGGACCAGGAAATGCTGGTGGCCTTGCTCCTTACCGAATCAGTAAAGCTGGCGTGAACGCACTTGTGCGCAACCTTGCACATGAGACTGGACTTGGCGCTCGCGGTGTTCTCGTCGATGCAATGTGCCCCAACCATTCACGAACAGATATGGGTGGACCAGATGCACCACGAAGCGCAGCGGAGGGAGCAGAGACAGCTATCTGGTTAGCAACGCGTGAATTCGATAAATCTTCAGAGGACTTCCAGAAGAACACGACTGGTGTGCTTTGGGAGGATCGCCAAATAGTTCCTTGGTGAGTTATAGCCACAGATTTTGATGGTCTGGCTCACCTTTTTCTGCCACAATGCCGACATGAGTGTTGTGGGTAAAATAAGCCAGCGCACCCTATTTCTGGGTGTTGCTATTACCCTGCTTACAAGTTCAGTATCTGCAATTGCACCGCAGAAAGCTAGCGCTGCCGGTGTATGTAATCCTGTGCTTCAAACCTCTTCAAACGATTACACAGTCAAGGAATATATTTTCTCCAGCGTCGGCAGTTGTACATGGACGGTGCCTCTCGGTTTGGGAACTCTTAAGGCTATTGATATGACCGGCGGTGGTGGCGGTGGTGGCGCTGGAAGTTTCGCCGGAGTCGGAAATATTGGTGGCGGCGGTGGCGGCGGATCAATGGGTGGCGCTAATAGATTTTTATCTACTGGATGGACGTTAACTCCCGGAACTTCAGTCACAGTTAATATCGGCGCCGGTGGAACCGGCGGAAGTGCTACATCTTTAGGTGCAGCTGGTAATGATGGCGGAGATGGCGGAGCGACTTCATGGACTCCGGTATCAGGAACAACTGTCACAGCAGCTGGTGGCAAAGGCGGCAAAGGCGGAAGTTTTAACTCTGGCCCGGTCGGTGGTGCAGGTGGTGATTTTCCGGGAATGCGATTAGCAAACGGTGCTGCTGCAGGTCTGGCAAAAGGTGGAACTGGTTATAACGGAAATGGTGGTGGTGGTGCCGGACCATATGCAAATGGTGGCAGCGGAACTACAACGTCGTCGGGAAGTGGTTCCTCTGGCCAAATCGGATACCTTCCCGTTGGTGTCGCCGGCACCGGTGGAACATCGGGCGTAAGTTCTAACACTGCGCCCAACACATATGGTGGTTCTGCTTCAAACGCTGCTCGCAGTTATGGAAATGTGGGAAATGGCGGTGGCGGTGGTGCTGGATGTAACTCTGCAACTCCATGCGCAAATATTTCGGGTGCTTCAGGCGTAGGGGGATACATTATTCTCCGGTTTTCTTTTTCAATCACTTCATCTTTAAGTTCTGATTCGTATGCAACTGGCCAGTCCGTGAATAAATTAATTGCTACTGCATCCCCTCTTCCAGATTCTGCAACATGGTTTTGGTCCGGTGGCACACTTCCAAACGGATTAAAGCTGGCAACTGTAGTAAGCAGTAATGGGGTACATCTCTACCTCCAAGGCGTGCCTACAAAGATTCAAAGCTCGACGCAAGCAACCTTTTCGCTAATAGAGCCTATAAGTCGGTGGGAGAAAATGTTCTATATAAATCTCACTATTACCAAGGGCGGTCAGAGTAGTTTTGCACTCAGTAATTCAACGCTGTTCAACGGCCAACAAATTACATTAGCGGCTACCGGGGCGCTGAGCTCGGCTTCAACGACATATTCCTCAAACTCATCTTCATGTGTTCTCTCTGGAGCAAACAATTCAATCCTCACCGCTACTTCGGGATCCGGAACTTGTCTCATCACTGCTACTAATGCCGGAGATACTAACTTTGATTCCGCAACTGCGACCGCGACTATGTCGCTTACGACCACAGTTCCTTCCGTAAAACTCACAACGGCTCGACTTTCTGCCTTAGTGGGAAGTGTTGAAACGCTGACAGCGACGCTTACAAACGGAGCGACTGGATCCGTTACCTTCCGTCAAGGCGGCGTAGCGATCTCAAATTGTGGCTCCAATGGAGTTGTTACGGTCTCGACATCCAGAGCGATTTGTCTGTGGACTCCTGCGAGTTCATCAGCCTCGCCGACTACATTATCAATTTCGTATTCCGGTGACGGTACTTACTCAGCAGGTTCCGATTCGATTTCAGGCTACGAAATATTTGATCCACTATTTCTTACTTATAGCGATACCAGCACGATCTACGGAGTGCAAACAAATATCGTACCCGCGACGATTAGTGGTGCAGGATCACCAAGTTCTTGGGAATGGTCAATCGTCAAAACATCAGATAGCAGCATCATCTCTGGCATTTCGATTTCTGGTGGCACCATTTCGGTTTCTGGTGATTTAGCAGCTATTGCGTATCCAATGACGGTTTCAGCGACTGACGATCTTGGGCGCGTTGTAAATGCAACGATTACGATTACAGTTAATAAAGTAACGCCCACACTATCTCTTATACAACAGACAGTTGCTGGAGTCCCTGTCTACGGAATTACCGTAGGAAGACAAATTCAATTGGTGGCAAATTTATCTGTTTCAAGTGGCGGGACAGCGACAATTTATGCAAATGGCACTGCAGTTTGCAGCAACTTATTTGTCTTTTCTGGCAGCGCAAATTGTTTCTGGGGACCTTCCGATACAAGTACAGCTTCATTCACTTTCTACGCAACCACATCGGGGGATTCAAATACAAATCCTGCAACATCAGCAACAAGTGCAGCGTTCCCTGTAAATGGAGCACTCTCATTTACATATCCCGCAATATCAATTGCCACAGGAGATTACGGCTCTAGCACGCCGGTGATTACTGGGGGAACCGGTCCACTTTCTGCCTGGACCTGGTCAATCTGGCAATTCTTTACCGGCAACGCCATCACCGGAATTTCGATTGACAGCGCGGGCAATGTTTATGCAGATGAATCCTTGGCATCTGGCACCTACCAAATGGTTGTGATTGGAACAGATCCCACTGGTGCGAATAATTCTTATACGATGACGATTACAGCTTCGGCAAGCGCAACTCCTCAATTTACAATATCTCCGTCGTCTCAAACCGGAACATCAGGAAGCCCTATCTCTGGAACTTCAGTTTCAAATTCAGGTCCTGTGATTACCTCATTCGGAATTTCCCCCGCAGTTGCAAGTGGACTTTCGTTCGACCCGTCAACGGGCGTTCTTTCAGGTACACCCGTGAATGCGCAAGGTGCTACCACATACACAATCACGGGATACAACTCTGCTGGGTCCCTCTCGCGCACATTCTCGCTTACAGTTAATGCTGGAGCTCCGACGGTAGCTACCATTTCAATATCTCTACCCGGCGGCGCAAAAACAGCTACATATCGAACCGCAATCACAATCACCGCGAACGTGAGCCAGAATGGAAAGGTGACATTCTTCTCTGGCACAAAACGCATACCTGGTTGTATCTCGAAAGCATCTGCATCGGGAACAGTTGCCTGTAGTTGGAAACCAACAACTCGGGGTGGCTACTCACTTAAAGCTTATTTACGACCTACAGATTCAACATATGCCGCGGTGACTTCATCGGATTACCAAGTTGGCGTTACCAGCCGAACAACTAGGCGATAGCAAAATATCTAAATACAAGCATCGCTAGTTGTTAGCAATGCGAATGATTCTCAAGATGCTGATTATCAGTGAGACAGCCATCGCACTGATGGGGACTGCCAACCAATACGCACCAGCTTCAAATTGATATTTGGCAACGCCAAGAGCAATTAAGTTAGCCAGAATTGCAGGGGAGTTGGCCCATCGCTTGCCCTCTTTAACTCCGCGATATAAGAAGTAGAGAGCAACCGCACCCACGAGAGCAAAGCCGGTAACGCTTAAATACGGCAGCCAATCTTTGTCGTGTGTAAATCCAAGGGCGATCATGAAGACGCCTAGGGAGAGTACGAGGACGGATTCTGCAAGCAATAGGGGTGCGGCGATTGCTCTGGCGTCACGCTTCTTAGCACCATCTGTACTCATGAAGGCAAACTTATCACCAGAGCGTTCGCTTGACCCGATATCGCATGACGGTATCCATGATGCGCTCACATTTCTTCCTGTGCCTGCATTTTTCTATGAATACCTCTATCGCGAGATAGCGATGATTGAGCGAAGCGGTGAACCACTTACTCTCATTCGGTTGTTGATTTCACCGCGGGAAGAAAATCACTCAATCTCCAATTGTGAAATATCAATCATCAACTTTGCTAAAGCGCTCAATCGCTCTATCCGTCAGAGCGATCTCGCAGCGCGCATAGGCCGCTATGAGTTTCTCATCGCGGTGAACAACTATCAGAAAGGGCCGGCAGAAATCAGCAGCAGAATTTTCGCTCTCTGGCGAGATGAGGAGTTCACCTTCTCCTACTCCTCATCTCACTATGTCGAGGGAGATCGCGCCCTTTCGCTATTAGGGAGGCTAGATAATTCAAAGATTCACGTTCTGTAACTTTTTGCAGGCCTTTCACTAGAGAGTCTCGGTCTATCCACAGAGCTCTTAAGGCAGATCCGAAATTTGTCATCGACCATCTAATTTCGCGGGATGGATAAAGAACACACAATCGACCCAGAGGTGGTCTTCGGACCGATATATCCATTCATTCTTGACCCTTCAATTGAAGAAATTTGGATTAACTCACCGCAGCGAATCTTCATCGCCCGAAAGGGGAAGAGCGAACTCACCACGCTCATGCTCACCTCTATTCAAGTCCAAGAACTTGTTGATCGTGCATTGATGTGGAGTGGTCGTCGTCTCGATCTATCTAACCCTTTTGTAGATGCACGCCTGCCTGACGGAAGTCGACTCCATGTCGCAATACCAGAAATTACCGCAGAGCACTGGGCAGTGAATATTCGTAAACATATTGCTTCAAATTTTTCACTAGATCAACTATGTGAGATTGGATTGCTCGAGAAGAAAATTGCCGATGTATTAGTCGCTTCAATTAAGCAAGGAAAAAACATCTTGGTGAGTGGCGGCACGCAGGCAGGCAAGACAACACTTCTCAACGCTCTCGCAAGTGAAATTCCGCTCAATCAAAGAGTGATAACTATTGAAGAAGTTTTTGAACTTTCACCGCGATTACCGGATCTCATTCAATTACAGACTCGAGGGGCGAATCTTCAAGGCGAAGGCGAGATATCTCTGCGACGGCTCGTAAAAGAATCACTTCGTATGCGCCCCAACCGAATCATCGTCGGCGAAGTAAGAGAGGCGGAGGCGCTAGATCTACTAATTGCACTGAACTCTGGACTTCCCGGAATGGGAACAATCCATGCCAATTCTGCTCGGGATGCCATTATGAAACTTCAAACATTGCCGTTGCTGGCTGGATCAAATATCTCCCATTCCTTCACTGTGCAAACAGTTGCTTCTGCCATTGATATTGTGATTCAAATATCTCTGGGCCTTGATGGCTCTCGGCGTGTAGTTGAAGTTTCGGCCCTATCTGGTCGAAGTCAAGATCTCCATGTAGAAATCGAAGAGCTATTTCGATGGAATGGAGAAGAGTACGAAGAGTTAGTGGGGCTCACCGCCTTCAAGCAACAAATAAAATATATTGAGAGCGCTGCTGAGGATCAAAAGTGAAAATGCAATTGATCTTAAAGAGAAATCACCAAAAAACTCTCCTTGTCTCTCTTTTTATCTACTTTCTCGCCTTTGCAATATCGCACCAAAACCTGATTGCTCTCTCAATTGCATCTGTCGCTACAGTGCTCAGTTACCTTGCTCGTAAGCGCCTTGAAGATAAGAGAAATTGGCAATTACTTGAAGTCGTGCCAGAAATAATTGACCACATCATCTCTGGAGTTCAATCTGGATTATCACTCAATCAATCTTTGATTTCATTAGAAACGCGTGGACCCAAAATCTCTCAAGATATTTTTGCCCGATATCGTGAGAACACATTTGCTGGAGTTGGATTTGAAGAGGCAATCGAGCAATTGCAAAATGAATTTGCTTTGTCTGCTTCTGATCAGCTCTTCGAATCCTTAGTTTTCGCTAAAAACTTAGGGGGTTCTGAACTTCTCGCGCTCTTGCGCCAACTAGGTGATTTCACACGACAAGATTTATCTCTGCGGCGTGAGATATCTGCAAAACAAGGCTGGATAAGAAACTCGGCACACTTATCGGCCGGGGCGCCATGGTTATTACTGCTCTTGCTCTCAGCCCAACCAACAACAGCTGCTGCTTTCACGACACCGACAGGGGTCCTCGTTCTGGGGATAGGCGTGATTGTCACTCTAGCTGCGTATCTATGGATGGGTCGATTGAGCCGCCTTCCTCAACCAGCGAGAATTTTTGGAGTTCACCATGGGGGCTGAAATAACAATCCCAATTGCCATCTCCTTAGTTGCACTTGTGCTCGCGGACTCAGAGAGCGCAGTAATGGGATATCTCTCCCGAAAGAGTATGAGCCTTGAGGATAAGTCGAGAATTAGATCACGCTTGAAGCAATTAGGAAGAGAAAGTGATGAAGACTACGAGAATTTCAGGCTCGCTCAATTCTCATTAATTTCGATTGTCGTAGCTGTAACAACAGTATTTCTCATCTTTCAATTCATTTCCTTTGCTTTATTCCTCTTAACGATTCTGCTGGGATCAGCTTCTGTTGCATTAGGACTTGAGCACAATCTCAGTAAACGCTGTAAACGAAGGTCAGAGAAGATAGAGAGTGAGTTTCCCTCATTTATTGAGATGTTAACCCTCGCAGCTGGCGCGGGTGAATCCCCGATATCTTCAATGAAACGCTTATCTACGCGAGCACACGGTCATCTCGCTGAGGAAATCTCAGTAGTTGTTAAAAATGTGGAAGAAGGAGTTCCTTTCTCTATCGCATTGGATTCCATGAGTCATCGATTAACTTCCGCAAGCATCAGGAGATTTGTTGATTCAATCATTATCTCTCTTACAAGAGGTACTCCATTGGTGGAGACGCTGACTCATAGTGTTCAAGAATCACGTAACCACGAACGTATCCGCTTGATGAACGCGGCCGGCAAAGCTGAGATCAGCATGATGATTCCCGTTGTCTTTCTGATTCTGCCTGTATCTATTCTCTTTGCACTTTTTCCATCGCTCAATGCACTCAATTTCTATGGAGGGTGAATATGAACGAGAAGACATGAATCTCAAAGAGATAGAAATAGATAAGAAGGAAAGTTTAGTCCCACAATATCAACGAGTAGAAAGAGGAAGAAATGAAAATGGGTGAAGTACTGGAAAAATATCGAGTTCGTATAGAAGAGTTGTCGATCAATTTCTCCATCCGGATCCAAGAACGTTACACGCGCTTTACAAAGTCACGCGCCTTTAAAGCGATTTCAGACCAGAGAGGAGATGTTCCAGGGTGGGTCTTGGTTGTCCTGATGACTACCGGTTTGGTCACTGCCATTTGGACTATCGCCGCTCCACGGCTCACGGCAATACTGCGAAATTCACTTGATTCAATGAATGGCATTCGATGAGAGCGTTTCGGCTCGCACTTCAGATTGCCAGAGACACTCGAGGGAATGCCGAATCTACCCTCGTATTAATTCCTTTGCTCATTCTCTTTCTCATTGGAATGCAGATATCTCTAGCGACTCATTCCAGAAATGTAGAGCGAATGCAGGTCCAAGATGAGGCAAGTATTCGCGCAATATCTGGTGATTTCCAAGATGGCGATAATTTCATTCACATCGAATCTAGTGGAGACAGCCAGAATCTTGATTTATTGATTACGCATCGAACTCGAGAGATTCACGATTTGCTCCCAGGTCTCTTGCGTGGGACATCTTCTGGAAGAGAAGTGTCGGTGGGGGGGATTGCGATTGTTGAAAATAGCCGCTGATTTCAAGGAGAGAAAAGAGATATCTCACCGATGAAAATAGTCAAAGGAGCGCTTTCTAGATTTTGGAGGAAGTTTCGCTGCGAACAAGGTGGCGCAATTGTCGAATTTGTGGCGCTAGCGCTCCCGTTATTTATCCCGATTTTTATTTATCTAGGCCACTATGCATCCATAAGTGATCAAGAATCTGTACTCCGGACTTTGGCCCGCGAAATGTCACGCGCCGTTGTTACGAGTGAGAACGATGAGGTAGCAGAACGCGTAGCTGAAGAAGTTTTTTCTAAAGGAGGAGAAGTATTGGGATTGGGTGAAGCGATTTCGAGCGGGAGTCTGAGTTTCACGCTTCAATGCAATTCAAAACCTTGTATCTCGCCTAATAAAGAAATAGTTATCTCCATCTTTTCCGAAAGTTTGAAGAGAACCATCTCGGCGGTGGAATATGTCTCGCCTTGGGCGTAAAAGTAGAGAGCTGCTACTCGATGAGCGGGGGTCAATATCGATCTTGACGATTGGGCTATTCACTCTGCTTCTTACAACCGTACTTGCCCTTAGCAATATCTCAGCTGTGTATTTGGCAAAGCGGACTCTAATTCTCGCAAATGAAGCAGCAGTTCAGCGGGGTGGGAAGAATTTAGATCAAAGCGCCTATTACTCAGGCGAATATAACCTCACAGAGTTCTTGCAAGGAGTTGTTGGCTATGGTGAGGAAGATCCTGGAATCCCCATTGATTGCAATAAAGGTGCACGTGATGCAGGTGAGTTGATATCGCACTGGCAGGGTAGAGAGCGAAACCTTACAAGAGCTGGAATTTCTCAGATGAAGATGGTTCATTTTCAATGCGACGGCTTTCAGATTTATCTTGAAAGTGAGGCTGTCGTGAGGCTTCCATTTCCGCTCCCTCTCTTTGGTATCTATGAAGTGGAAATTAGAGGTTCGGCTGGCGGCATGGGGGAACGAAGTGAAACCAATAACTATTATGGAATTGATATCGGGTAGCATCTTTGAGCGAGTATTGAGAGAAATAGGCGCCCGGCATTTCTCCCTCTCTTCACCGCTATCCTTACGCTCATGGCTCGCGAATATGGACTCGAAATTGCTGAAATCAGCGCGACCCTTAAATCCATTGAGCAGGTGCTCGACCTTCCTAAGTTAGAGAAGGAAGCAGTCGAGCTAGAAGAAGCAGCCGGAGTTCCCAATCTCTGGGATGACCCAGAGGCTGCGCAAGCTGTCACAAGTAAGTTATCTCGCACTCAGGCAGTGATTACAAAGTTGAAAGGTCTGCGCTCTCGGGTTGATGACCTACCTATCCTCTTTGAACTCGCCGCTGAAGAAGGCGAAGGTTCGGCTCTTGCTGATGCGGAGAGCGAATTAGATTCAACGAAGAAGGCAATTAGCGAACTTGAAGTCACTACTTTGTTATCTGGTGAATACGACAACCGCGATGCTTTGATCACGATTCGCTCTGAAGCAGGTGGCGTTGAAGCTGCTGACTGGGCGCAGATGTTGTTCCGTATGTATTTGCGTTACTGCGAACGCCATGAGTTTAAAGTCGATGTTCTTGAAACTTCTTATGCCGAAGAAGCGGGCATTAAGTCAGCAACCTTCCGAGTTAGCGCTCCATATGCTTATGGCACGCTATCGGTAGAGCAGGGCACTCACCGATTGGTACGTATCTCTCCTTTTGATTCACAATCACGTCGCCACACATCTTTCGCTGGGGTTGAAGTTGTTCCGGTTGTGGAACAGAGCGATCACATTGAATTGGATGAGAAAGAGATTCGCGTTGATGTCTATCGCTCATCTGGACCTGGTGGTCAGGGTGTGAACACGACCGACTCTGCAGTGCGTTTGACTCACATTCCTACTGGCATTGTTGTTTCTTGTCAGAATGAGCGCTCACAGATTCAAAATAAAGCGACAGCGATGGCCGTATTGCAATCAAAATTGTTGGAACGTCGCCGCCAAGAAGAGCAGGCAAAGATCAATGCACTTAAGGGTGATAACAGCGGATCATGGGGCAATCAGATGCGCTCTTATGTTCTTGCGCCGTATCAAATGGTGAAAGATCTTCGCAATAACCATGAGACTGGAAACACATCTGCAGTTCTTGATGGTGAAATCGATGACTTTATTGAAGCTGGTATTCGCTGGCGCCGCTCAACTGCCTCGTAATTCACATGAATTATTGAGCGTGGCTCACGCTCATTTCCGCTCATCTAGCCCTCTCTTACCCTAAACTCGCACTCAGTTCATCTCGCCAATCCCCTTTGGCGAGAGAAGTAAGGATTGCACCGCGATCCGAGCAGGTGTAATTAATTTTGAGGAGCAAGCATTGATTCGCTTTGAGAACGTTACGAAGGTCTACCAAGGTCAGGAGCGCCCAGCTCTTGATGGCGTCAACCTCGAAATCACCAAGGGCGAATTCGTCTTCCTTGTAGGTAAGTCAGGTTCCGGTAAATCAACGTTCCTACGTTTGATCCTGCGAGAAGAGCGCCCAACATCAGGCATCATCCATGTTGCTGGCAAGGACCTTGGCAAGTTGGCAAACCATAAAGTGCCAGAGCTTCGTCGCCAGGTCGGTACCGTCTTCCAGGATTTCCGACTTCTCCCTAACAAGACTATTTCGGAGAACATCGCCTTCTCACTTCACGTACTTGGTTATTCTCAGAAAGAGATCAATCGCGAAGTTCCAGAGATGCTCGAGTTGGTTGGTCTTGAAGATAAGGGCGATCGTTTACCTTCAGAGATTTCAGGTGGAGAACAGCAGCGAGTAGCAATTGCCCGCGCTTATGTCACTAAGCCGCCGATCATCATCGCCGACGAACCAACTGGAAACCTCGACCCAGAGCTTTCGGTGGGAATCATGAAGTTGCTCGATCGCATTAACCGCGAGGGCACAACAGTTTTAATGGCAACACACGATTCAGGAATCGTAGATCAGATGCGTAAGCGCGTTATCGAACTCGATGGCGGCCACGTTATTCGCGATCAGGTTCGTGGCGTTTATGGATACACAGGTTAAGGGCTAGGGGAGAAGACAATGCGCGCAGGATTTCTCTTTAAGGAAGTTCGTATCGGACTTCGTCGTAACCTCACAATGACCTTTGCAGTTGTTGTCACAGTCGCCATCTCACTCTCGCTACTTGGCATTGGTTTGCTCTCCAATGCACAGGTCAATGCGATGAAGGATTATTGGTATGACAAGATTGAAGTATCTGTCTTTCTCTGTGGATCTCTCTCAGAGTCACCAACATGTGCAAACGGTGTGGTCACACCAGAACAGCGCACAGCAATCAAAGCCGATCTAGAGGCGCTGCCAGTTGTGCAGAGCGTTTTCTACGAATCACAGACTGAGGCATTTGCTCGCTTTAAAGAGCGATTTAAGAACTCTGCTATCGCACAGAATGTGACTGCAGACCAGCTGCCAGAATCCTTCCGAGTAAAGCTCAAAGACCCAACACAGTTTGATGTTGTCGTAAGCGCCTTCTCTGGTCGTCCAGGTGTAGATATTGTGCAAGACCAACGAACTATCTTGGAAAAGTTCTTCAAGTTACTCGATGTGCTCCGCAATGGAGCGCTCCTTGTCGGTCTCTTCTCTGTCATCACAGCTGCGTTGTTGATCTCGAACACACTTCGTATTGCAGCATTTAACCGTCGTCGCGAGACCGGTGTGATGAAGCTTGTAGGGGCTAGTTCTTGGTCAATCCAACTTCCATTCTTGCTCGAGGGTGTCTTCTCAGCAGTACTTGGTTGGGGATTTGCTACCGGTCTACTTAGCGGATTGAAGTATGTTGTGGATACCAAGGTGGCACCGCTTCTTACATTTACCAAGTTCTTTGCATGGGATCAGGTCTGGATTGCATCGGCAATCTTGCTCGGAGTCGGACTCTTCGTCTCAACTCTCGCCTCGCTCATCACGCTTCGCCGCTACCTCAAGGTCTAAAGA
>CAZNEQ010000012.1:0-23214 GCA_964572265.1 uncultured Candidatus Planktophila sp. | reverse complement strand
GGGTTACGTCGTCGAGAATTACCTTCTCACCATGCGCTTTACGCGCCTTCTTCATTGTGTAGATGAACTCAGCCATAGTTGCAAACCTTACTGGGTACTATTGCCCAGTACCTCATCGCCCCATCGCCTTGCGATGTGATGTCTCTGATGTATGCACAATGCGCCTGTAGCTCAGTCGGATAGAGCACCTGCCTTCTAAGCAGGTTGTCGCTGGTTCGATTCCAGCCAGGCGCGCCAGCGAAAAAGAAAATCGGCCGGACCCTCTGAAGGATCCGGCCGATTTTATATCTTGGAGGATATTTTTCGAACTAATTAACCGATCTTTGCAACCTGTGCGAGTGCCTTCTTCAGGAAGTCACCATCAATTACAGAGAAGCCAAGATCATCGCCAGCATCACGTGCACACTTAGGCGAGAGAATGAATTCTGCGAATTCCTTCACAGCTGCAGCCTTAGTCTTGTCTGGATACTTTGTATCAGCCAAGAGGTAAGAGACGATACCGAGTGGGTATGCACCCTTCTCCTTAGTTGCATAATCGAATGTGAGATAACCATTTGCATCTTGTGTTGCCTGTGCAAGGAATGCGCTCACACCAGTTGAATCTGGTGCAACAGATGCGCCTGCAGGGTTGATTACATTTGCAACCTTGAGCTTATTTGCCTTTGCATAGCTAACCTCAGCGTAAGTGATTGAGTACGGAGTCTTTCCAGCTTGCTGAGTTACTCCTGATGATGATGAAGCACCCACGATGCGTCCAAGGTTTGAAATATCGTTGATATTCCCTGGGAATGAATCCTTAAATGTACCGCTCTTCGCCTTTGTCCAGACAGTTGGAGCGGATTTGTTGAGGAAGTTGGTGAAGTTCTCAGATGTACCTGAGTTATCTGAACGGTAGACAACCTGAATCTTCTTATTTGGAAGGATTACCTTGCTAGCAAGGGTACGCGTCTTGAGAACGATTGGGTCACCCTTTGCATCTTTCTTGAGTGATCCATCCGCATTCTTGGAGTAAATGATTGTTGTATTTGTGCGGTTGTTGTCAGCGAGAATCTGTGGGTCGTTCCACATTGTGATCTGACCTGAGAAAATTTTGGCCAAAGTATCTGCTGAGAACTGAAGTGTCTTTGAGTTTGGAACATTGTGCAAAATTGCGATTGGTGCAGCTACTGCTGGCACGTGGATTACTGATGAACGCTTTGATGATGCTGTGTGTGGTGCATCTGTGAACCAGAAATCACCGAGAGACTTATCTGAGTCAGAGCGACCTTTACCTGAACCAGCTGCAGAATATGTATAAGTGTGTGAAGTAGCTGCTGCAAAAGGAGCCTTGCATGCTTCGATCAATAGCGCTGGGAAAGATGCGCCTGAGCCCTGAAGGTTTGCTGCATGTGCAGGTGTTGTTGCTACCAAGCCGAACGCGAGTGCAATTGTTGCAACTTTCGCGAGCTTTGAAACTCTCATGTATTTCCCCTTGTTAGATTAGGTGTTCTTACAAGGCAGAACCTACGTCTCCCCCGTTAACCGAGGTCCATATTTGAGGAAACCACACCTAACAGTTAGGTGAACATTTGGTGGCGGATTTAGCCGAAACGGCCGGTGACATAATCCTCGGTGCGCTTATCTTTTGGACGAGAGAAGATTTCAGTGGTTGGAGCAACTTCAATCATCTGTCCAGGTCCGCCATCAGATAGGAAGAATGCGGTGTAATCAGAGACGCGAGCTGCCTGTTGCATGTTGTGAGTAACAATCACAATTGTCATTGTCTCTGAGAGGTGGCGAATTGTCTCTTCGATACGAAGGGTTGATCCTGGGTCGAGTGCAGAACATGGTTCGTCCATCAAAAGTACCTGAGGCTTCACCGCAAGTGCGCGTGCGATACAGAGGCGTTGCTGCTGGCCACCTGAGAGCGATCCGCCATGAGCATCGAGGCGATCCTTTACTTCCTTCCAAAGACCTGCGCGCTCAAGACACTCTTCCAGTAAGTCATCCTTATTTTCGACCTTGAGCTGTGCAAGCTTGAGGCCTGATAAAACGTTTTCGCCAATTGTCATTGATGGGAATGGGTTTGGCTTCTGAAAGACCATTCCAATCTGCAAGCGAATTTTTGTTACATCGACTCCCGGTGCGTATACATCTTTTCCATCGAGGAGAACTTCTCCGGCCATTGCTGCAGATGGAATGAACTCGTGCATGCGATTGAGTGTGCGAATAAATGTAGACTTGCCGCAACCTGATGGGCCAATGAGCGCTGTGACAGAGCCTGGTGCAAAATCCAATGAGACATCTGCGAGTGCGTGGTGCTTACCGAACCATGCGTGGATGCCACGAGCCTCGAGGCCAGTACCGAGAGCTCTTGTACCTGCTACTCGCGGGGTTGCTGCATTTGCAACATCAGAGAGTGGAGATGTCATCGGGTGACCTTTCTAGTGCTTAAGTAACGTGCTGCTGTAAAGAGGAATAGAACCAAAACGACGAGAACTAAGAGGCCTGCCCATGCGCGGGTGATAGCTTCTTCAGATCCTGCGCTAAATGATTTCCAGATATAAAACGGGAGCGAGCCCATTGGATCCTTAAATGGATTGGCATTGATGCGGTCTCCACCGCCAGTAACAAGGAGCAGCGGCGCTGTCTCGCCAGCCACACGGGCAACGCCCAAAATCATCGCTGTGATAAGACCACTCTTGGCTGCGGGCAGAACAATCATTGCAACTGTGCGCCATTGAGTTCCACCGAGCGCGGTTCCCGCCTCACGGAGATCTTGAGGGATCAAATTGAGAACCTCTTCAGAGGTACGTGCAACTGTTGGAATCATCAAAATGGTCAGGGCTAACGAGCCCATAAATCCAGAGTTTGCCTTGGTGATCGGATAAAGCACCGCAGAGAGGATAAAAAGGCCGGCGACAATTGATGGAACGCCAGACATTGCCTGGACCAAGAATTTAATCGGCTTAGTAAACCGCCCCTTAATTTCAGTGAGATAAAGCGCAGTAAGAATTCCAATCGGAACGCTCAAGACCAAAGCAACTGCGACAAGAATAATTGTTCCGATGATTGCATGAAGCAATCCACCGTTATTGAGCGGATCTGTCGGTGTAGCAAGAGACATATCTTGAGTAAAGATATTGAGCTTGATGCCTTTGTAACCCTTTTGAATAATCGTTGCCAGGATACTGACGATTGGAATCAAAGTAATGATCCCACCTGCTGCGATGATCACCTTGATTGCAGAATCCTTTGCAGACATGTATCCATATTTAAGGAAGCTCAGTGCACCGGTTGCGATTGCATATGAGAAGAAGAAGAGGAAGAAGTAAGCGAGCTTGCCCTTCATTGGAGTAATTTCAACCACGACATAGGTGAATAGCGCAGTCACAAGGAAGATCGCAGCATCGCGGATTCGATCTCGCTTGCTCGCTTTCCAGGGAGCCGTTGGCTTTACTTCGCTCATCGCCCTGACTTTCCTGTTCGCTTGATGATGACATCAGCCAATGCGTTGACGAGCAGTGTGAGGATGAAGAGCACGAGGCCAGCTGCCATCAAAGCCTTAATCTCATATGGTGTTGCCTCGCCAAAACGAAGCACAATAAGTGAAGCAACGTTGCCACCGGCACCGAGGAGCACATGCCAGTTAATCTGGAAGACGATGTTGAGAACGGTATAAACCGCAACTGTTTCACCCATAGCGCGACCGAGACCGAGCATCGCTCCGCCGATAACACCTGAGCGGCCATGCGGAATAACTACAGCTTTAATCATCGCCCAACGTGTTGCACCAAGTGCATATGCCGCCTGGATTCGATCGAGTGGTGCCTGTGAAAAGACTTCACGTGAGACCGACGTAATAATCGGAATAATCATAATTGCAAGTACGACGCCTGCTACAAAGGGTGAGCGCGTTACGACATATGGCTTGATTTCAAAGATTGGAATCCAACCAAAGTATTTATTAATTAACTTTGCCCAGTATTCAATACTTGGCATTAAAACCAAGAATCCCCAAATACCAAAGAGAATTGATGGGAAAGCTGCCATCATGTCGATGACAGTGACGAGAATTTTCTTAAGCCACTGTGGAGCGTAGAAATTTAAGAAGAGCGACATTGCAACTGAAATTGGAAGTGCAATCACAACCGCGACAAATGCGCAGAGAATTGTTCCGACCAGCATGGCACCAAGACCGAAGTCGCTATCGACAACATTTGCTGATTCATCGTAACTAACGACCCAATCCGCACCGGTGATAAATGAAAGTCCCTCACTGCGAAGAATTTCGAAACCGCGGAAACCAAGAAAAGCTGTAATCAAACCTAAGATTGCAAGAGATGAGAGACCGCCGGCTGTAACTACTCGGCGAAAAACTCGATCAGAGCGGCGAGGCTGCGTGGTGATTTCACGCGGCGCAGGAGCTGTGGTCATGCCCGCATACTGCCCTCAACCACGGAAAAGAAGGCTGATACTTGGTGAACGGAAGGTGAACGAGAGTTGAAACCTCTCCCCACACCGATAGGCTCGCCCTATGCCCGCAGAACTACCTCACCTCGTCTGGATTGATTGCGAAATGACTGGCCTCTCGCTCGAAAGCGATGCCCTCATCGAGATTGCCGTACTGGTGACCGACTCTGAGCTCAACATCATCGGCGAAGGAGTTGACCTCGTCATCAAGGCGACCGAGAGTCAGATTGCTGGGATGAATGACTTTGTCCGCCAGATGCATACCTCTTCCGGACTTATTGATGAGATTACCGAGGGCATCGATATGGCCGAAGCCGAGCAGCAGATCCTCGCCTATCTTGCCGCAGCAGGAGTTCAGCCCGGAAAGTCTCCCTTGGCTGGAAACTCTGTCTCGGTCGATCGCAACTTTATTGCTCGCGATATGAAGCAATTGGCAGAGTTCCTGCACTACCGCACCATTGATGTCTCTACCATAAAAGAGTTATCGCGACGCTGGTATCCCAAGGCTTATTTCGCAGCACCGGCAAAGACTGGCAATCATCGCGCTCTTGGCGATATTCAAGATTCCATTGCAGAGTTGGCGTATTACCGCGAGGCGGTCTTCGCAGGAAAAGCAGTTGAAATCAAGCCTGTTCGAAACCGGTTTCTTAATTTCGGTCCTTGGCGGGTAAAGTAACGCCCTGCACAGCACATGGTGGGCGTAGCTCAGCTGGTAGAGCACTCGGTTGTGGTCCGAGATGTCGCGGGTTCGAGCCCCGTCGTTCACCCCAAGTTTTCCCTTCCTGATCTCATCGGTCAGGAAACCTTTGAGGCTTGAGAGAAAGTAGTCGCCCATGATCTTCGACGTTGTAGTTGAAATCCCAGCAGGCTCCCGTAATAAGTATGAGATCAACCATGAGACTCACGAAGTCCGCCTTGACCGCATGCTCTTTACTGCGACGCGCTTTCCTCATGACTACGGCTTTGTAAAGAACACTCTCTCCAATGATGGCGACCCATTGGACGCGCTCGTCATGCTCGATGAACCAACTTTCCCTGGCTGCGTAGTCTCAGCTCGCGCCGTTGCGATGTTGCGCATGACAGATGAAAAGGGTGGCGACGACAAGCTCCTCTGTGTAGCTGCTGGAGATATTCGCAAATCTGGCATTAAAGATATTGGTGACCTTCCTGTTTACGAACTCGATGAAATCAAGCACTTCTTCGAGGTCTACAAAACTCTCGAGCCAGGTAAAGAAGTTATTGGTGGCGATTGGGTAGGCCACGACGAGGCGGAGGCTGAGATTCAAGCTTCCTACGATCGTTATAAAGCAACTAAATAAGAGATACATCTACCGAGGAACTTAACGAGGTAAAGGCACGGAGAGCTATATGGACCTAGTAAATACCGGAGACACTGCGTGGGTACTGGCTAGCGCCGCTCTCGTGCTCTTCATGACTCCAGCGCTTGCAATCTTCTACGGCGGAATGGTGCGCGCAAAGTCCGTGCTCAACATGATGATGATGTCATTTTCGGCAATTGGTATCACCACAATTATCTGGGTGCTCTACGGATACTCAATGGCTTTTGGAAAATCGAATAACGGACTCATCGGTGGATTCGAGCATATTGGACTTGCGGGAACGCTAGACCAAGTTGTCGGTAGCGAAGGACACAAAATTCCAACGCTTGCTTTTGCGATGTTCCAACTTACCTTTGCAATTATCACTGTCGCGCTTCTCTCTGGAGCAATTGCCGACCGTGCAAAGTTTGGTTCATGGGTCATCTTTGTAGCGGTCTGGATTACCTTGGTATATCTCCCGATTGCACACTGGGCATTTGCTGCGCAAGGTGGCGAAGGTGGTTGGATTATCGACAAGCTGAAAGCGCTTGATTTTGCTGGTGGACTTGTTGTTGAAATCAACTCTGGAGCTGCAGCACTTGCGCTTGCAATTGTTCTTGGAAAGCGCGATGGCTTTAAGAAAGATCCGATGCGCCCACATAACCTGCCTCTTGTTCTTCTCGGTGCCGGAATGCTCTGGTTTGGTTGGTTCGGGTTTAACGCAGGATCTGCGCTATCTGCAGGGCAATTAGCTGCAACAGCGATGATTAACACCCAGATTGCCACCGCTGCTGCTGCAATGACATGGATTGCATATGAAAAGTATCGTGATGGAAAAGCTACCTCTCTCGGTGTTGCCTCTGGTGCAATTGCAGGTGCGGTAGCAATCACTCCTTCTTGTGGCTACCTCAACCCTCTAGGCGCACTTATCCTCGGCTTGATTGCAGGTGTTGTCTCAGCGTGGGCCGTCACTCGTAAGTACAAGTTAGGTTATGACGATTCACTCGATGTTGTAGGTGTTCACGGCGTTGGCGGAATCTTGGGCATGCTCGCCATTGGATTCTTGGCGACGTTGACCGCAAATGCAGCTGGCGCCGATGGCCTCTTCTTCGGTGGTGGCACCACGCAGTTAAACCGTCAGATGATTGCAATCGTGGTCGTCGCACTCTTCTCATTTACCGCGACCTGGTTGATAGCTACCTTGATTCAAAAAACTATTGGCTTTAGATCCTTCCGCGACGACGAGCTCAATGGCCTCGATACCACTTATCACGCAGAGTCCGCATACGACATCACCGGAAATTCCAATCGCTACTAGGCGAATTAATCAGCGAACCACAAGAGATAGAGAGCTATAGATGAAACTCATTACCGCAATCGTAAAGCCAGCTAAGGTTGATGACATCAAAGTTGCACTACAAGCTGCCGGCGTTGCTGGCATGACAGTCTCTGAAACTCGCGGATTTGGCCGTCAGAAAGGCCACACCGAGATCTACCGTGGCGCCGAATACACTGTTGATTTCATTCCGAAGGTGCGCATTGAAGTCCTCGTGGATGATGCGGACTCACAATCCATCATCGACACAATCGTGACAGCGGCCAACACTGGTTCTATCGGTGATGGAAAGTTGTGGGTAACAAACGTAGAACAAGTAATTCGCATTCGCACTGGCGAGCGCGGCGGAGATGCTCTCTAACCCTTAGGCAGCAATTGTTCTGGGCACTTCCCCAAAACGCTTCGCATGGCAGCTTTCTCAGCCTTTGTCACCCAGATTGAATACTTAGCCTTAACTGCAATTTGTCGTGCCACGTAAGCACATCGATAACTCTTCAGCGGCGGCAACCATGTTGCCGCATCGCCATCGCCTTTTTGCGAATTCAGTTTCATCAGCGTTGCTTGCAAATTGAGTGGATCGTTATAGAAGTTCACTCGCTTGGTGGCATCCCACCTAAATGCACCTTTTTGCCAGGCATCTGACACCGCAACGACATGATCTATGGGAACGAGATTGCTTGTTCCCTGTCCCCTGACGAATGTGAGTGTTGTTCCCGAGTAAGGATCGGTAAATTCTCCTGTTAGGACTGTGCAACGATCCGAATCGAGAACTTCATTCTTTAAATCTCTCGCTAAGACTTCATTGCGGGCATCGCAACCATTTCCATCTGGGTCTGCCCACTTGCCGAAGAGTGCATCTCTTTCATAGCCGGTTTTAGGGGCTCGTCCCTTCACCGTCAAAGTCTCAAGTACTACTGAAGCCTTCTGATCTACAGCTATCGCCGGCTCCATTGGCGCAGCAAAGACAAGTGCAATCAGAGCTAGAGATAACCGCTTCTCCCAAAAGGACATGTGCTAATCATGCCGACAGAACCCATCTCTGAATGGGATTTTCATGGCGAAGAATTGGTCAAAGTCCCCTTGAGGAACTGGTAAGGTCTGCTCTGCATTTAAGCGTTCCCGCGCTTAAATGGGTTGTTAGCTCAGTTGGTAGAGCAGGTGACTCTTAATCACCGGGTCGGGGGTTCGAGTCCCTCACAACCCACAATTTTGTTGCACAAGTAGACTCCTGTCATGCGTCGCCTATCTCGAAAATCATTAGTGTGGGCATTGGCTCTCGCTGGGCTTTCAATTATTTCTGCGCCGACAGCACAAGCAGCACCATGCGTCAGTACTACTTCAACATTTACCGGCGATGGTACAAATGGTTTGATCAATGCCGTATACACGGTTCACACCTTTACAACTGTTACCTCATGCGACTGGACTGTTCCAAGTTCTGTCCCCCAAGTTGATGTTCTCATCGTTGGTGGAGGTGGAGGCGGAGCTTCGTGGGTAGGAGCTGGTGGTGGCGCAGGCGCCATGATTGATACAACATCGGTTTCAGTAACTCCATCTTCCGTAATTTCAATTACCGTCGGATCCGGTGGTCAAGGTGCAATCACAAGTGATCGAGCCGGTCTTGCATCTCGCTATGCTGCAAATGGAAGCTCTTCTTCATTTGGAGCAATCTCTGCAGCTGGCGGCGGTCGCGGCGGACAGTGGGATCAAGCTGCGGGTTCTGGTGGATCCGGTGGTGGTGGTGCGGGGAACACGGGAGCAACTCCAGGTTCTGCCTCTAACGCACTTTATGGATTTGCCGGCGGCTCACCCAATATTAATTTCGACTATGGCTACCCAACTGGTGGCGGTGGTGGCGCCGGAGCAGTTGGTGTAGCTGGAACAATCACAACTAACGTTTCAGGAAAATCTGGAAATGGCGGCGTCGGCAAAATTTCTCGCATCAATGGAATTGCAACTTACTTCGCAGGTGGCGGTGGTGGTGGGTGTCATGGCAACGGTGGTTACGTTTGTATCGTAGGAAGTGGCGGTCTCGGTGGCGGAGGCACAGGCGATGGATGGATTGCAAGCGACACAGTTGTTAACGCTGCCGATGGAGAAGCAAATACTGGCGGTGGTGGCGGAGGAGCAGGTGGCCCGCATGTCAGCTCTGGCACATCGTCGCAAGGCGGTAATGGTGGAAGCGGTATCGTCATAGTCCGCTACATCTCGGATGTAACTTCCACTCCATCGTTAGGATCTGGGCGAATCAATCAAACTACCGTTGCCTTTAGAACCAGTACGCAGCTACAAGTAAATCTCCCCATCACAGGCAAAGTTACCTTTCTCCAGTTTGGTAAGCAGATTCCTGGTTGCAGAAACATGGCGCTAACGCCTGGTGTAACCACAAACTGTCAGTGGAAGCCGATGACCCGAGGCTTTATTCCCGTAACAGCCATGGTCTATCAGAGCGGAGTTTCTGCGCTCTACAAACGAATTGAGTTTAGATTCTTCTCAATTTCCCGCTCAGGGGTTCGCTAGTAGAATCTAGGCATGAAGGCAAGGCGCTCAGCTAGAGGTGGGTCAATCTCCCTCTCTATCTTGCTTCTTCTCGCATTTATTCAACCTCAGCAGATGCTTACAAAGGCAAGTGCTCTTTCGGTTGGTTCAAGCACATGTATTCAAGATGTAGATACAACCACTGCTGTTTCTGTAACAACTTCAGGTTCTAATTGCGTTCTTACATTCAACTTCTCCGGAACTACAACCATATGGACTGTTCCCTCTCTAGGGCTATCTGATATCTCTTTTACTATTAAAGGTTCAAAAGGTGGTGGATCCGTTCCGGATGCAGGATATGGAGCCGTATTTTCTGGGGTGATTCCTTCATTGGCCGGATCAACGCAGGTGTACATCAATGTGGGCGGAGTCGGCACATCCAACGGCAGTGGACTCACAGGTGGTGGATTCAATGGTGGCGGCGCTGGCGGTTACAACGGCGGAACTGGCGGCGGAGGTGCGACAGATATTCGAATCGGAAGTAATTCTGCTGCCAACAGAAAGATTGTTGCCGGCGGTGGTGGCGGCAGTAGTGGTGTGAGTGCGACTTTTGTGATTGGTTCGAATGCAAATGGAGCTACTGGAGGAACAGCTGGTACAGCTGCGTCATGCACGGGATCAGCCGGACAAAATGCAAGCGCTGGCGGAGCCGGTGGTGCAACGACATGTAGAAATGCCGGCGGTGGAGGCGGCGGTTATGCCGGCGGTGGCGGTGCGGGAAATAACGCGAATGGTTCAAATAATGGTGGACGCGGTGGAAGCGGAAGCTCATACTGGGATGGAACTTTTGCTTCGATAAATACTGATTGCGGAAATGGTTGTACTTTTTGGAACAACGGAAGTTCAAATACCAACTTTGACTACTCAAAATATACGAATAACGCTGCCGGCTCGCTTGTCTTAACTTTTGCGCCAAATGTTTCATCGGTGATAAATGCAGTTACAGCTTCTGGCAATGCAGTTTTTCGAATGCCAATCACATTATCTGCGTCAGTAAATCTGCCCGCATTTATTACATTTCGCGCCAACAACAAGAACATTCCTGGGTGCATTAGAAGACTCGCCGCTGGCTCTGGAAATTCGTACTCTGCAACATGTTCTTGGACTCCATCTTTAAGAGGCTCTGTTGTACTGACAGCTACGGCTGCGCCTGTCGATGGCGCATATCTTTCATCCACAACTCCAGCGAGAACTTTTTTAGTAGGAAATCGAACGGGAAGACGGTAAAGACCCTAAACTCATCTCCATGCGGAGTCAGGCAAAGTCGTATCTTTATGCCAGCTTCTGCCTTGCTCAAGTAATTCTATTGGCTCAATGGGTACCCGCTGCAAAAGCAGCAGTCGTCACAGCTACCGGCACCAATGCATCGGCATGTAATCAAGAAGCGTCGAACTCCACTGGTGTTACAGCAGTTCGCTCAGGACAAGAATGCATCGTCACATTTACAAATTCAACGGAAACGGTTTGGACTGTTCCGATGGGGATCAGAACTATTTCGGCGATTGTCGTTGGCGGTGGAGGTGGTGGCGGTGATTCTGCAGCTAGTTCAACTGGTGGTGGCGGTGGAGCTGGTGGTTTTTTCCAAAATTCAAATATTGCAGTTTCCGGTTCGATACCAATTCTTGCTGGAACCGGTGGCAACGGCTCCTCGATTTCAAGCCAAGCTGACGATGGCGGCACCAGTTATCTTGGAACGCTAAAAGTTGGTGGTGGCGGTGGCGGCAATGGAAATACATATACGGGTGGATCTCGTGCAAAAGCCGGAGTCGGCGGTCCAGATTTTGTTTCAAGCGGAAGCGGTGGCGGAGGACGTCCGACGGGTTCGGCTAGTTATACAAACGAATATCTCGGAGGCCTTGCGGGTGAATATGCAGCCTCTGGAATTGCTTTTCAAGGAAAGACTTATGTTGGAATTCAAGGTGTGGCAGGTAATCGAAACTCTGATGGTGCATCTGGTGGACTTGGCGGAGTCGTTACACCTTCTTCGTTGCGCACTTCAACTATTTCTGGAAGTTCAATCGAATATAGCAAAGTCTCCCTTTATGTGACTTGGGAAAGTAGTGGGGCGGTAAAAACGCCAGGTTCTGGTGGATCTCCAAACTACGGTTACGGAACTGATCCCACCGTTGGTGGTGGCTCTGGCGCTGCCGGCGTCGTCATAATTCGATACACATTATCTTCAGCCATCAATGCGCCTACTTATTCCGGCACCATCAATAAGGGCACACTCGAGTCCGTGACTGTTCTGGTAAATATCCCTGGCAGAGTTCGATTCTTCATCGACGGAAAGAGAATTCCTGGTTGTTTGGCTGTCGCTACAACAGGTAACACGCCCACAATCACTGCCACCTGCACCTGGAAACCTTCCGTGACAGGTCTGCGAAGTGTTTATGCAGTTCTCACGCCTTTAGATGGAACGACTACGGGAGCAACATCAGCCAGAACGGCCCTACCAGTAGTCAAGAGAGCCAGCATCAAGTGACCGATACATCACACCCACGGGCTCGTATACCCTTGGCAAGTTTCTGACCGCTATCACGATGATCCCATCGAGGATCAGGCACCTCGAAAGCGCAATCGCTTTGGCGTCATCGCACTTATTCTTTCTCTTGTCGGTGGGAGCTACCTTCTTCAAGGCACCTTTGCGGCAAACATCTCTTTAAACTCTTCAGGCTCTGTTGAATTCGGGCAGGGCGTCCTTCAAACGGTCTCATGCTCTGGATCAAGCTATAACCTGAGCATCACACCATATTCGTCATTTCGTAACGTCTCTAACGCCGGTGCATATTATTTAGAATCAATTACAGTTACTAATATCCCATCCGCTTGCGACGGCGTTGTATTTACCCTCAATGCTTACAACGAAACTGGTACATCCCCACTTGCGCTCTTTAATACAACGGCGTCTACTGCAAACATTTGGAGCAACGCGGGAACTTTTGAGGCAGGTTCCGGAAGTACCGGTATGACGGTTGGAACAGGATCTGGAACGTTTTCAATTAGATTTATGAATCCGGTGGCACTCTCCTCAACTGTTTCCAGAATTACTTTACAAAGTAGCCCTCGAACCTCTGCAAATGTCTCTAACGTCTCTTAAAACGTGTGAGACACCGGTCCGGGTGGCGGAAAAATCATCTTTGTTTCGCAAACAGGTTTCGCAAAGACGGGAACAGCCTGTAGCCCTAACTGTCGATACTTAGAGGTTGCTCCAAACAATTGGTTTAGCGCGGGCGATCCAACACGTCCATGGGCCCAAAGCGCCTACACATCCACCTCGATCATGCTTTCTCAATCATTCGGCTTTGGTTATTCAAATACGATGGCCATCATTAATCAAGGAAACTCAGATCCGGCGCTCAGCGCCGCCGCGCTCGCAGCCTCTTATGCTCCAACTGTCGGTGGTGTTGTAGTAAACGATTGGTTCTTGCCATCTGAAGGCGAGCAGGCATACATCGTTTCCAACCGTGTAGCCCTTGGTCTCAATGTGGGTGGTGGAAGTTGGAACTCCAGCTCAGTTGCTGCAACGAATGGTCGCTTTTACAACTATACAAGTACTGGCTTTGGTGGTGCGCCAAAAGCCACTTTGTATTCTGTCAGACCAGTTCGTGTTTTTTGATTTCCCGCTCTCGCGTTCATAACTCTTTTCGCCAAGATGAGAAGCTCCTCACCGATCCCGAGTGAGGAGTTCTCAACCATGGAAATGGATATACCTCGGCTAAATTTTCAAACTTTTTAAATGAAGGCACAGGTGCATATGTCACTGCCACGGGGTTCTCTGCTGCAAAGAGATATGGGTCTCCCAAGTAAACCTCAACTTTCCTGCGCGTGCTGAGGTCTTGTAATGTCTCTAAATAGAATCCTATTCTGCGCGAACTCAACTGTAACTTTCTCAAGGCTGGTTCATTAAATACAAAGATTGCCGGAAGTTCTGGATGTGCAACAAGTGCTGGGTCTGCATCACCCAAAGAATCAATGGTCAGCAAAACAAATTTCGGCTTTGTCTTGAGAATTGGCGTGAGCGGCCCGCTAGTTTTTGATAGATCTGGATCATGGTCAAGCAATGGCTCGTTCTCTAACTTGTGCGGAGTGATCTCTTCTGGAAACTCTTGAATAGGACAGGCTTTTTTAAGCGGGCACTTAAAACAAAGTCCCGGCGCACGTTTTTCCACTTGCCAACGCGCAAAGCCATATGGTTTTCCAGTTCCAGCTCCTACCGTCCACTGCCATCCCAGAAGATTCGCTGCACGTGAACCGTCAATGAGATTTCGATACATCCGCTCCTGGCCGTGCACCCAACCTTGATTGTTGCGTACAGTCCAATGCGATGCCAGCCACATACGTGTTTGATTAACGAGCCAACCATCGCTCTCTAATTCATTGACAATTTGATCAATGCAGAGCATTTCGCGGTTCCAGCCATCGCCTTGACTTTGCCAATTAGCTTCAAAGCGAAGATTATCGAAGAGGCGAGTTCCGATACGAGCATAGAGATGGCGTGCATATTCTTGCCAAAAAAGTTCATCGCGGAACTTTTCACGATCTTTAAATGGGGCATCTTTAACTGCGGAATAAACCTGGCTAAGCGTCAAAAGATTGTGGCGAATGTAGGGGCTCAGAACTGTCGCGCCTCGTTTTTCACGAGGCAGTACTTCGGATCTATCTTCCGCATATCGAGCGATATCGAGATTAGCGAGAGCTTTGTTGGCTGCGCTCTGACCCCCACGAATAGAGCTGAGTCCAAGTTCGCCTGAATAAAGACCATTAAAATCCCGCTCAATTATGTCAAGAGCATCTCCGCTGACATCGAGAGGTCTGAGGTTCATAAGACCTCAATCCTATCCTCGTCTCTTCGCAATTGCTCTGTGAGAGAATCAGGTATGAAATCTGGATTATTTGCGCGAGCGCTACCAGTTCGATGAGAAAATTTCTGCGCCGTCACCGCGTTGCCCTTATTGGCGTGCTCTTCGGATCTTTTGCTCTCATTGTGGCTCAAACTATTTCCGGTCCCGGTGATTACACATTCGAACCGGGTTTGAGCGCTGCAAGAGATAACCCAGGGCCGGTTATTGATTTGAAAGACGATCGCGATACGCAATTGTTCTTACCTTCAGGTTACTCAAAAGATGATTCGGTTCCGCTTCTGATAAATCTCCACGGCTACACCGGGACTGGTGCTTCACAGAGTCTCTACACATTTATGCAGGATGCAGCTAATAAGGCAGGCGTTGCCTATATCGCCCCAAATGGCACTAAAGACAATTTGGAGAATAATTTTTGGAATTCGGGAAAATCGTGTTGCAACTTTAATCAAAAAGAAGTGGATGATGTTGCCTACCTTGATTCATTAATTGATAAAGCCCTCGCGGCCGCAAACATCAATCCAAAGAAGGTTTATCTCTTTGGCCATTCAAACGGCGCATTCATGTCTTACGCCTATCTTTGTAGTGGTAGCAACAAGATAGCTGGCGTTGCAGGGCTAGCTGGCGCAATGGATATTGAAAACACTAATTGCGGTGCTGTTCCTAATCACATCCTTCTCATCCATGGTGAATTAGATGAGACCATTCAGTATCAGGGTGGTGCGCTCTTCGGAAATAGATTTACATCTGTGCCTGAAACCATCGACCGTTGGAGCGAGATTAATCAATGCCGTGTCGGAAAAGAGTCTGATCTTGACCTTCTCGATTCAATTGAAGGCATCGATACTGTTAAAGTTAGCTATCGATGCGAAGCCGGGGCGATTGAATTATGGCGTCTGCCGCAAGGAAAACACTCACCCGTGCTGGATATAGATTTTGCACGCAATGTGCTGGTCTGGCTGACTGCTTTTGAATCCACGCAAGGTTAATTTCCTAGGTAAGCCTTCTCCATCGCTAACAAATCAATCTTCTTCATCTCTAACATGGCTTGGGTCGCTCTCTGAGTGCCTGCAGGATCGGAACCTCCAAGGTATTTGCCCATCTCAGGAGAAACAACTTGCCACGAAATTCCAAACTTATCCTTTAGCCATCCACACTGACTCTCTTCTCCCCCATCTTTGGTGAGAAGCTCCCAATATTTATCTATTTCATTCTGACCGGCACAAGGAATTTGGAAAGAGACGGCTTCACTATGTGTGAATTGTGGTCCACCATTGAGACCGATAAATGGCCGCCCAAAGATGGTGAAATTAACAAGAACCTCGCTGCCTTGCTCATTGCCAGGAGTCTCTGTTGGCGCAATCCAGTTACCTTCGACTGAGCTATTCGGAAAGATGCTGGCATAGAAATTGGCTGCTTCGCGGGCTTGGCCATTGAACCAGAGACATGTAGTGAGTTCCATGAATTGAGCATAACTTATTGATGCTTTCCCTCAAGTACTCTCGCATAATCCAATAGAGTGTGAGCATGAGAGCAATCCAGATATCTGAGTTCGGCGGCCCTGATGTGATGAAGTTGGTAGAACTTCCTGATCCTGTACCGGGTTCAGACGAAGTTTTCTTGGATGTGACGGCGGTCGGCATCAACTACGCCGATACGCATCAAACTGAGAATAGTTATCTCTCCCCTCAGAAACTTCCGCTTGTGCCTGGCATTGAAGTCGTCGGCACGCACGACGGCAAGCGTTATCTCGCATCTGTGTCATCAGGTGGGTATGCCGAGAAAGCAGTTGCACACAAGGCAGTTCTCTTTCCAATTCCTGACACAGTTAGTGACGAGCAAGCTCTCTGCATGTTGATCCAAGGAACAACTGCATGGCATCTCCTTAAGACGATGGGCCATCTTCAAGCAGGTGAATCAGTTGTTGTGCATGCAGCCGCTGGTGGCGTGGGAACAATTGCAATTCAATTAGCAAAGTTGTGGGGTGCAAAAGTAATTGCAGTTACCTCATCAGATGAGAAGTCGGCACTTGCAACTTCACTGGGGGCCGATGTTGTCGTTGATGCAAAGAGCGAAGATCTTGGAAAGGCGCTACGTGCTGCAAACGACGCAAAAGGCGTAGATATAGTTCTAGAGATGGTCGGTGGAACAACTTTTGATCAGAGCCTGCTCGCTCTAGGAGATTTCGGTCGACTCCTTACATTTGGAATGGCGTCGCGGACTGCGCCAACACCTGTTCACCCGGGATCACTGATGCATGGTTCGAAGACCATATCTGGCTTCTGGTTGGCCAACTGTTTTGGCAAGAAAGAGATGATGAACGATGTCATCGATGAACTCTTTGCTCTCGTATCTAACGGCAAACTTAAGCCAGTAATTGGTGGTACTTACCCGCTAAACGAAGCTGCAGGTGCTCACCGCGCGATGCTTGGACGCTCAACAACAGGAAAGATTGTTCTTAAGCCTTAATTTGAGGGCAAAACCAAGGGAGATTAGAATCCCGGTATGAATCTGAACTGGAGACCGCTACGCGCTGTAGGCGCTCTTGTTCTACTTGTTCCTGCCTTTACGCTCTCACAGTCACCAGTCGCAAATGCAATTGTTGCGACCGCTACCGGTACAGATGCTGCAATTTGCAATCAAGAGGTTTCTGATGCGACTAATGTGACCGCTGTCCGTCTTGCTGGCGGTGATTGCGTAGTCACTTTCCGATCAGGCACAGTGGAATGGACGGTCCCTTCAAACTTAAAGAGCGTCAAGATTTTGTTAGTTGGCGGTGGCGGTGGTGGTGGCGGTAGCTACGACACTGCAGGGGCAGGCGGTGGC
Source organism: uncultured Candidatus Planktophila sp. (assembly GCA_964572265.1). Classification (GTDB taxonomy): domain Bacteria; phylum Actinomycetota; class Actinomycetes; order Nanopelagicales; family Nanopelagicaceae; genus Planktophila. The sequence goes on along the minus strand of CAZNEQ010000012.1, from coordinate 5,884 downwards.
GGAGGTGGGCAAGTTCTCCAGATCGATAGTCAGAGAGTGACCTCAAAGAATAACTACTCGATTCGCGTTGCCGCAGGTGGCGCTGCCGGATTTCATATTGCCCAGACAAACTCAACTGATGCCATCGGATTAAGTGGAGGAAACTCTACATTTTCGCTCGCTGATAGAACTCTCTTTACTGCATTTGGCGGAGGCGGGGGTAGCTCTTCACGCGCCGCAGCTCCAGGTGCGAGTGCAAGAGTAGGTGGTGCAGCCGCAACTCTCTCCTCCGGTGGCCTTGGAGGCGGACAAGGTGGTGGCGGATTTTCTGGTGGAGGTGGTGGTGGCAGTGCCGGTGTTGGCACTGCGGGCAACACAACAGATCCGGCGCGAGATACCGCATCTCCCGGTGGCGCTGGAACTTCTGTAGATATTTCAGGAGTCTCAACCAATTATGGCGTTGGTGGTGCGGGCGGTTTTCAAGACAACGCTACAAGCATTGCTGGAACAGCCGGCGCGGCAAACACTGGCAATGGTGGAGGCGGCGCAAGCGTGGGTGGAAGCACTTTCCGCAATGGTGGCGCCGGCGGCTCGGGCGTTGTGATTATTCGTTACAGCACAACCGCACCTATTTTTTCTAATTTATCAATCGGCGGAAATTCAACCTCTGCTGTGATGCGTCAAAACAACACCATCTCAGCAACAGTGAATGTGCCCTCGCTTCTTACATTCTTTGTGGGCAAGACGCGCATCGCAGGATGTATCTCGCTACCAACATCGGGTTCTTCAACAAACAATGTCGCAACATGCATATGGAGACCAACTGTTAAAGGTACAGCGGTAATCACTGTGGAAGCAGCACCGCTTGCAGCTGGCATTGCAGGTGTTTCAACCAGCCAACTTAGCATTGGCGTAGTTACAAGAAGTACTCGACGCTAATTAGCGACGGCCACGACCACCTGAACCACCACTGCGATTGCCACGATAACCACGACCTCCGCCAGATCCACCCTTACGTGGAGCGCGCTTTGGCGCTTCGATGACAGGTGGGGTGTAAGGAATTCCAGAAGGTTGCTGTGCACCAGTAACGCGCATCAAATCTTCGCTACCTGGCTTCACGTAGACAGTTGAAGGATTTACACCGGCACGGGTAGTCAAACCCTTCACCGCCTTCTGCTGACGTGTTGTTGCCAGTGAAACAACTGTGCCTGATTCACCAGCGCGTGCTGTACGACCAGAACGGTGGAGATAATCCTTATGATCTTGTGCTGGATCAACGTGAACAACAAGTGAGATTCCATCAACGTGGATTCCGCGAGCTGCAACATCTGTTGCAACAAGCGCCGCATTATCGGACTCCTTAAAGAGTGCCAATGTGCGCGTACGAACAGCTTGTGACTTGCCACCGTGAAGTGCGCCTACTGCAACACCTGCGTGAGCGAGTTTGTCAGCAAGACGATCTGCACCGCGCTGAGTCTTGACGAAGAGAATAGTCTTTCCATTACGTGCAGCAATCTCAGCTGTGACCTCATCCTTTTCAGATGGATCCATCACGATGAGGTAGTGCTCCATAGTTGAAACTGAGGCACGGTCATTCTGCAATGAGTGAGTCTTTGGGTTCTTGAGGTAGCGACGCACAAGTGCATCCACACCACGATCCAAAGTTGCTGAGAAGAGAAGGCGCTGTCCACCCTGCTTCGCTTGATCAAGAATCTCCTGCACAACAGGAAGGAATCCCATATCTGCCATCTGATCTGCTTCATCGAGAACTGTAATCTCAAGCTGATCGAGCTGAACTTCGCCCTTGTTGAGCAAGTCAATCAAACGACCTGGAGTTGCAACCAAGATTGCGGTTCCCTTGCGCATTGCTGTGATCTGCTTTGTGTAGGACATTCCGCCAGCAATAACTACTGATGAATGACCGACAGAGCGAGCAAGTGGCAGAAGAACTTCATCAATCTGCTGTGCGAGTTCTCGTGTTGGGGTAAGAATCAAAGCTAATGGCTTATGTGGATTTGCACGCTTCTCGGCAATATTTGAGAGCAATGCGAGGCTGAATGCAAGAGTCTTTCCAGATCCTGTCTGACCGCGACCAAGAATGTCATGACCTGCAATCGCATCAGGAAGTGTTGCAACCTGAATTGGGAACGGACTCAAGATTCCTTGTGCGCTGAGAGCATTATCAAGTGATGCTGGAATTCCTAGTTCGCGGAAGGTCTTTGCAACGCTATCCCCTGGAGCTGCATCAATGAGATTTGCATCAGCTAAGTTTGGTGAGATGTATGAATCATCTGCACCGAAATCTTCTGCAACGTTACGTCCACGGCCTTTAGAGAATGAATGCGGCTCGCTATTGCGGCCTGTCGCTGTGCGACGATCACGTGCTGGCTTGTCGAAACTACGTGCTGGCTTATCGAATGAACGTGCTGGCTTGTCGAAACTGCGTGCAGGACGCTCTGTGCGCTCTGGCTTATCGAATGAACTTGCTGGCTTATCGAATGAACGCTTTGCTACTGGCGCTCCATCGGTGCGTCGAGTTGGACGCTCGGTGCGTGCCGGCTTGTCGAATGAACGAGCTGGGCGATCTGATGAAGGACGTGCGGGACGCTCTGTCGAACGACGCTCTGGACGTTCGCTGCGCTCTTGCACAAACTTTGCTGCGCGAGTCTTTGGCTTATCTGTCTTACTAAAGACGCGCTCTGAAGCAGATTGACGTGGATTGCCCTTTGGCGCGCCTTCAATCTCCTTTGACTTTGAACCAATCTCCTTCTGGAAACGGGCTGCACGAAGCTTTGAACGATCAGTTAAACGCTTCTCTTTACGTGTTGCTGGAACAGCATCGCGATCTGAGTAGCGGACAGTTGTTGTTGGCTTGAATTCACCACTCTTACGTGGAGTTGCCTTTGATGTGGTGCGAGCACCAGTCTTTGCAGAGGATGCAGATGCGCTCTTTGCACGTGGTGCAGGAGCTGCCTTCTTAGCTGCCTTAGCTACTACTGCACGACGTGGCTTACCTTTTGAGGCTTCGCGACGTGCTTTTCCGGGCGCGGCTGTACGCTTTTGTAAAGTCATTATTAAGTTTCCTATCGAGAGATCAAGCGCGTCTCGATTAGGAAGAACCTCTATGGGTTAACCAGGGTGGTGATAAGACTCGCAAGAAGAGCCATTTGGCTCATTTTCTGTACTACTTGTTACTGGTGTAACAGTGCGAAATTCTACCGTTAATCACTCTAATAAAGAAATTGAGCGTGAAATCACTTCACAAACTTAGGTAGGTGGAGATCAAACTTGATTGAGACCACACGGGTAGCGATAACAACTACTCCCCCGGCAACAACAGCAATTGGCTGAGATACATCTAGTGCGTGCAATAGAGCGAATGTACTTGCTCCCATTGCAGCAGAAGTTCCAATTGTTTCTCGGTGAAGCAGAACTGGCTCGACTTGGCAGAGCACATCTCGAATCAATCCACCTGTCACCGCAGTAATAATTCCTAGAACAATCGATGAATGCCAAGGAACATCGAGTTCAATAGCAAGCTGAGTTCCCGAAAGGGTAGCTGTGGCTAACGCAAAGGTGTCGAGAGCCAGCAAGAGTTTTCCAACATGAGTAACTCGTCTAAATGTCAGAGTAATGATTACTGCAGCGAGAATCGACGCCAAAATCCATGGGTCTGAAATCCAGTTGGGTCTGATTCCGAGAAAGACGTTACGCAGGGTTCCGCCAGAGATGGATGCAACTGTTGCAATAAAGGCGATTCCGCCGTAATCAAGACCACGATCTGCTGCGATGCGCGCTCCTACCAGGGCAAAGACGAATGTGGAGAGCAGATCGAGCGCATGGAGCAGGGTCATAGTAGAAGAGTACGTTAATGGCGCTTTATTGAGGCGCAAATTAGAATAGCCTCATGAGAAAGTTGGGGTTCGTCGGGGTTTTAATTCTCGCTCTATCGGCTCTGACTGTTCCATCTGCTTCTGCTCTCACTTCAGGAAATTGCACAGTCAATCTTTCTTCTTCAACTGGTGTGGTTCTCGTCAATAATGGTGGTTTTTGCTATTTAGCTTTCTCTGATACCGGTGCAAACTCATTCACTGTACCAGCGGGCGTTACTTCATCTGCGGTATTAGTAGTGGCAGGTGGTGGAGCAGGTGGTGCCGGTGCCTGGGGCGGTGGCGGTGGAGCGGGCGGCGTTCTCTATGGTGCAAGTTATCCATTAACTCCCGGCACAACGATGAATCTTTCGGTTGGAGCTGGCGGTTTATCTGGCTCTGCAAATTTAACTCCTTCGACAAACCGAAGTAACAACGGTGGAGATTCATGGATCAACACCTCCTCTACCTTTGTCGCGAAAGGTGGCGGTGCTGGTGCTTCTTTCGCATGGGGCTCGGCTACGGCAAGTCATGCCAATGGATCCGCAGGTGGTTCTGGAGGTGGTGGCACCGAATATGGTGGCGGTGGCGCAGGCGGAGCATCGACTCAAACATTGCCAACAAATGGCACAACTATTTATGGAAATGCCGGTGGTTTAACGCCAGCTATCAATTACACATCTGGTGGTGGAGGCGGAGGCGCTGGTGCTGCAGGAACTCCCGTTACAGCGGCTGGAACTGGTGGCGCTGGAGGTGCAGGTACATCTGCTTTCTCTTCTTGGTTTACCGCTATCGGACAATTCGGTGTTGGAGGATTCATCGCAGGTGGAGGAGGCGGTGGAACAACAACAACTCGAGGTGCCGCCGGATCGGGTGGCGGAGGAATTGGAGCTGATCAGAGCAATACAACTGCAGGAAATGGTATTGCAAATACTGGCAGCGGCGGAGGCGGTGCTACGTATGTATCGAGTGCGCTCCCTGGTGGAAATGGCGGCAGTGGATTAATCATTTTTAAGTTTGCTGAGAACATACTTCCCGCCAATATTAATGCTCCTACAGTCGCAAGTGTGGTTTCTAAGGGCATAACAACAACAATCACAGTGACAATGGATTCACCAGGTAGGGTTGAATTTTTCTGGGGGAACAAAACAATTGGTGGATGTGTCTCGGTTGTAACTACCGGCTCATCCCCTACCTTTACAGCGACTTGCAATTGGAGACCAACAGTCACAGGCACAACTTTAATAAAAGCAACTTTGCGCCCCACAAACTCATCACAAGCTGCAGTAACCTCGTCTTCGAAGTTTGTAGTAATCAATAAGCGAACTACTCGTCGCTAGCTAGCTTCTGTAAACTTTCATCACTGACGCGATAAACAGTCCAACTATCCATCGCTTTTGCACCTAATGATTTGTAGAACTCAATGGCTGGTGTATTCCAATCGAGGACCCACCATTGGAAGCGACCATATCCGCGTTCTTCGCAGATTGCGGCAAGATGCTTAAGGAGTGCCTTGCCATATCCCTTACCTCGATATTGTGGTCGAACAAAGAGATCCTCCAGATAAATTCCGTGCTTTCCTTGCCATGTTGAATAGTTCAAGAACCAGATGGCAAGACCTGCAATTTCGCCATCGACTTCAACGATTTCGCAGAAAACCTTTGGGCTTTCACCAAAGAATCCTTCAATAATCTGCTCACGAGTTGCCTTCGCATCATCGGGTGCCTTCTCGTAAACAGCGAGTTCGTAAATTAATGCGAGAATTTCATCAGTATCGGCGACTGTGGCTGGGCGAATTTGCATGACCACACATTACTTTGTCGGACTGCACAATTCTGCAAAATAGTTGCAATCGGATTACAAGTTCCTCTTTTTACGCATGAATCTCAATTTACGCACGAGGGGCTGCAGTAGGATTTCGGCCATGTCATTGAGCAAAGATAAGAACTGGTGGCGCCAGGCGGCCATCTACCAAATCTACCCCCGCAGCTTTGCAGATACCGATGGAAACGGTATTGGTGACCTTAAGGGAATCA
>CAZNEQ010000011.1:0-23262 GCA_964572265.1 uncultured Candidatus Planktophila sp. | reverse complement strand
CTGTTGAAACCATCGCAAGTTGGGGACCAGTTGTTGGAGTCCTCGCAGCGACCGCAATAGGCGTTCCTCTCTATTCTGGAATCGCGACGGTAATCCCAATCATCACAGCGCTCTCAGAAAAGGGCATGCCGATGGGGACTCTCTTAGCTTTCGCCATGAGCGTCACCGCTCTCTCTTTACCGGAAGCCATGCTTCTTCGTAAGGTGATGAAACCGAAGTTATTAGCTGCCTATTTCGCAACAGTTGCAATCGGAATCGTTGGCGTTGGAATCTTCTTCAACCTCGTTCTGTAAGACAGAGATTAAGTCCAGATATTCTCTCCGCGAATAATTGCATCCGAACCGCCGAGACTACAATGGGGCGGTGGTAATTCTTCGAACGCTTTTAACTGTACTTGCCCTCACTCTCGGGATCCTCGCAATTATCGCTGGGGAAAGTGACGATTCGCCCGGACTTCAAGGGTTAGGATTGATCTTCATCATCAGTTCTATCATCAAACTTCGCCAAATCTGGCAAAACAGGTGAGTAAAGCGCTAGATAACGACTTTCGCAGAACCTGAAATTGTCTTACCAATCTTTAACTTCAGAGTGAGCGCTGAAGGGTTTGATAATGAGCGATAAATTCGGTCCTGAGATAGCAAAGTGTTTTGATTGCCACGAACTGCATAGAAACCACTCTTGTAAATGGTCGCATTATTTGCATCACTGGCAAAAAATTGAGATGTCAGCACATCAGATGCGCCTCTCCAAATCTTGAAGTGAATGTGCATTGTGCGCCCTGGATACCAGCCTGGGTACACGGTCGAGAAAGTGACTTTTCCCGCGGCATTCGTCATCAAAGATCCACGACTGAAATCTCCGGCGACACCTTCCACCGCCGAATACTTTCCTTCAGCGTTTGCATGCCAAATATCTACCTTTGCACCTTTAACAGGTTTGCATGATGAATCTACGACTGTAATGGTGAGCTTGGTCTTAGTTCCTTGCTCCCCTGGTGAAATTTGGGATCGAATAGGAGTATCAGTTGAATAATAAGGACCTTCCGTCAGCGACTCTGTTGGAGTACATGACGCCGCTGACGCTGAGTGGATTGGCGTAGCGACGAAAAGTGCTGAAACGATGGCGAGTAATGCGAAAAGCTTTGATTTCATACTTGAAACCTTATTCCTTTCAACTGAAATTTCGCGCCTGTGAGGCTGAGTAAAGTATGTGGAAAGCGCCAAAGGCTATGCTTGGTCTATGGCTAAGAAAAATCCCTTAAAAAGGTTCATGCAGAATGAATCCAGCAGCGGGATTGTCATCCTAATTGCCTCAGCGCTCGGGCTTCTCGTGGCAAATTCGCCAGTCTCTCAAACCTACTTTGATTCCTTGGCACTCCGTTTCGATGTTGGCGCCGGCGCTCTCTCAATCTCCTTGAGTATTCAGAAAATCATCAATTACATCTTGATGACAATTTTCTTTTTTGTGGTGGGTCTAGAAATCAAACGCGAGCTCACCTCTGGACACCTGAAGACGTTTAAAAAGGCTCTCATGCCTTTTGTGGCCGCAATAGGCGGAATGGCACTGCCTGCCTTGATCTATCTAGCCATCGCCGGTCGCACGGAAGCTGGTGGCTGGGGTGTGCCGGTCGCAACAGATATTGCGCTGGCTGTCGGATTATTGGCAATCATCGGCACGGGTGCACCAGAGTCCTTACGATCTTTCTTGCTCGCACTTGCTGTCATCGACGATATCGGTGCAATTTTAATTATCGCTTTTGTTTATTCGACTGGTGTTGCGTACTCATGGCTACTAGCGGCAGCGATAGTAATTGCCTGGATTCTGCTGATGAAGAAGGTGGGAGTTGTATCAACATCCGTCTATGTCATTGCTGGTGCATTTCTTTGGTTTGCGCTCTACAAGACCGGCGTGCACCCAACCTTGGCAGGTGTCATCCTTGGTCTCTTAACACCAAATATCCCTCGCGATGAAAATGAAACTGTCATTGAGTGGTTAGAACATAAGCTTCATCCACTGAGTTCCTTTGTTGTTATCCCGCTCTTTGCTTTTGCGAATACTGGCGTAAAGATCAGCGGCGAAACAATCTCTGCGGCAACAACCTCTCTAGTGGCTTGGGGAATCTTCTTTGGTCTTGTTATTGGAAAACCAATCGGTATTCTTGTTGCATCGCTCGGTGCAAAAAAACTCAAGCTAGTTGAGCTTCCTCGAGGAGCAAATACTCGACTTCTAGGAGCCACCGGAAGTGCGGCAGGCATTGGCTTTACCGTCTCTATATTTATTGCGCAGTTAGCCTTTAAGGATAACCAGCTTCAAGATATCGCCGTTCTTGCAGTTATTGCCGCATCAGTGGTCAGCGCTGCTATTGCAACTTTGCTCTTCAAGGTCAATAAACTCTAGTTTCTGCTGCAACCTTGGTATAGGTTTCCCGCATGACTCTGCGCACTGGATACGTTTATCACGAGCTCTTTGGTTGGCATGACACTGGAACAAATACCGGTTTCTTTCCCAGTGATCCTGCGCGTGGACTACAACCATCACTTAACTATGAGAATGCCGAGACGAAGAAGCGTATTCACGAACTCATCGTTGTTTCTGGTCTCATTGATCACCTGACCCGCGTACCAGCACGACATGCAACCAATGATGAACTTCTCTTGGTGCACCCACAGAGTTACCTCACCAGCTTAAAGAAGGTCAGTGAACAACCACTGGGTGGAGATGCTGGCGACGGCGAGACACCGCTGGCAAAGGGTGGATATGAAATTGGCACCATGGCTGTTGGTGCGGTGACAGCTCTAGCGCAATCAATCATGGCCGGTGACGTTGATAACGGTTACGCACTTGTACGCCCACCCGGACATCACGCGGTAAAGAGCGGCGGAATGGGCTACTGCCTCTTCTCAAATCTCGGTATAGCAATTTCTGTATTGAAGAAGGAGCACCCAGGGATTCGTATCGCAGTAGTTGACTGGGATGTCCACCACGGCAATGGAACGCAAGATATTTTCTACGACGACCCTGATGTGCTTTCGATTTCATTGCATCAAGATCGTCTATATCCCCGTAACTCTGGTGGCCGAGAAGAACGTGGCACCGGTGCGGGTATCAACACCAACATCAACATTCCCCTTCCGGCAGGAACCGGCAATGGCGGATATATCTATGCCTTTGAACAAGTAGTAAAGCCCGCGCTGCTCAAGTTCAAGCCCGATCTGATCGCTGTTGCATCAGGCTTTGATTCATCGGTCTACGACCCACTAGGTCGCATGATGATTACAGCTGAGGGCTATTCAAAGCTGACCTCAATCTTGATGGAATGTGCTGCGGCGACTGCGAAGAATCGACTACTAATCGCTCATGAAGGTGGGTACAACGCTATTTACTCACCATTCTGCGGTCTCTTCGTCTTGCAAGAGTTGTCTGGCGTGAAGAAGCTAGAGGATCCCTTTAACCACACCGATAATTATCCAGGACAAGCGCTCTACCCACACCAAAAGGTAGAGATCGATGCAGCTGCCGAGCTAGTGAAAGACGTTACTCACTGAGCCAGAATGGCATCATGCACGTACTGAGCTAAACCCCTTACTCGTCCATCGTAGTAAGCCTTAAAGCGGTGATCTTCAATGTACATCACCGCTAAGTTCTTCTGCATTTCAACTGAGCAGTCATAGAACCACTTCGAGATAGCAGCGCGATGAGCCACGACTGCTGCCTGTGCTTGCTCCGATTTCACTGAATAACTATTTCCAAAAGCGACTACAAACATTTCTGTCGCTGCCTCTTGATCTACCTTGGCGGCAGCAAAATCATCTTTTGTGTACTTCGAAGTGCGAGAAGTCGATTGCTGATAAGCGTCGGTATCGCCCCACCGCTCTCTCGCCTCATCCTCAAACTCATTGAACATTCGTAATCCTTAATTAAAGAACGTGATGATTGCGCCGGCAATGGTGAGGTTGATGGCATCGTTTGCAGTCTCAATGATCCAAACCTTGAGAGATTCTCCACCGAAGAGTCGATGAGAAAGTGATGCAAAAGCTGCAATACCAATACCGACTGCTGCACCTACAAGCGCTCCATCAGCGACTGAAAAGTCTGCGTTGCCTGCCTGCAAGGATGTCACAAGGAGGCCAACTGTCAACGTCTGAATCAATACACCGATGATTGTTCCGCCGAAGAGCAACGCTGGCTTATTCTGCTGGCGATTGAGCTCTCCTGAGCCGATACCTCTTGCCTTCATCCACACAGGATAGAAAGTCTTCGGTCCGAACCAAATGCCACCGCTAATAAATGAAACTGCAAAAGCGATGAGTACGCCAACAATATTGATGTCTGAAAAAGTCATGGATTAAGCCTACTTCACCCTTTCTTGGAAATGGTTTAGCATCAATGCCATGAGCGAGAAAAAAGTTCGATCAGAGATATTTGATACGGGAAATCCCAAGATTAAATCTGCCCGAATCGTTATCGATGCCGCTCCATCGGTGATTTTCTCAATCCTCTCAAATCCACATCGTCATCGCGATATTGATGGGAGTAAGACCATTACCGCCAATATCAGTGGCCCAGACCAGTTGGTACTGGGGTCAAAATTTGGCATGAAGATGCACTTGGGAATTGATTACAGAATCAAGAACACGGTCGTTGAGTACGAAGAGAATGCGCTTATCGCTTGGCGCCATCTGGGGCGTTGGCGTTGGCGTTATCAATTGAAGGATCTCGGTAACGGAAGCACAGTAGTAACCGAGACTTTCGACGGTTCTTTTGCTCCTGCCCTCGCGCAACTCTGGCTCAATTTTCGCAAGGCATACCCTTGGACGCAGATGGCTGTTGCTAAATCACTTGTTCGCTTAAAGGAGGTTGCAGAGAATGAGTAAGGCTGAAGTTTCTGCGCACCTCAAGAAATTTGATAAACCTCAGAGAGATGCTTTACAGGCAGTCCGTGAAACGATCGCGGAAGTAGTTCCGGAAGCAGAAGAAGTCATCAAGTATGGGATACCGACCTTTGCCATCAACGGCAAGGGGTTCTTCGGCTTTGATGGCTTTAAGAAACATAACAGCCTCTTCCCTTACAGCGGATCTTTCAATGAAATCTTTAAGGATGAGCTCAAGGGATACGAACAGACGAAGAGTTCTATTCACTTCCCGATTGATAAGCCGTTTCCGAAGGCGTTGCTGAAGAAGTTGGTAAAGGCGCGACTTAAGATGCTGCTCGAGCGCTAGAGCGCGGCGAGTGAATCCTTCATCATCGATTGAAGGAGCTTTGCATCAACTTCCCAATCGTTGGGCAGCGCAATGGTCTTCTTATTAACTTTGTAATCCTTGAACTTAGGGGTGTACTTCTTCAAGACATTTAGATCCCACGGGGCAATCAGGATGTGATTGGTAGCGGCTGAGCAGCCAAAGAGATAATGCTTATCAAGTTTAAGCATCGGCTGATTCCAGGCAACTACGAGCTCGAGTTGTGGGTATTTGCTCTGAATTGCTTTAAAGATGGCCTTCATTGTCTTCGCTTGCTGCGGCGAGACTGTCTTGAAGAACTCTGCCGGAGTCTCGAATCGCTTAGAGGAAATAGATCCACGTGAATACATCACTAGCGCATTAGCGTGGGCTTGGGAAAATCCGTAATTCTCTTTGAGATGAGCCACTTGAACCGGATACTTCTCGCCTTCAAGGCTCTTCATCACTTTGAACCAATAGGCCATCTTCTCGCCGTACTTCTTCTCGATTAACGGGAAGTACTTCTCGCGATCGCCATCTGCAACAGACATGGCTCAATGTTAGGGCAAAGCAAAAGCCCCGTGAATACTCACGGGGCTTTTACGGTAAAGAAAATTACTTTGTTGCGATTGTTGAGATTTCGAACTCGAGCTTGATGTTCTCAGAGACGAGAATTCCACCTGTCTCAAGCGCTGCGTTCCAGGTAAGGCCGAAGTCCTTACGATTGATCTCTGACTCGCCTTCGAAACCAAAGCGGTCGTTACCAAATGGATCCTTTGCTGTACCTGTGTACTCGAACTCGATTGTCAAAGGCTTCGTGACATCCTTGATTGTGAGGTTTCCCTCGACGATCAGCCCTGCGCCACCATCTTTAACTGATGTTGAAACGAAAGTGATTTTTGGGAAATTAGCGACATCGAAGAAGTCAGGTGACTGAAGATGTCCGTCACGGTCTGCGCTACGAGTATCGATTGAAGCTGCGTTGATTTCGATTGAGATTGAAGCTGCACCATCGGCAACAACTGCTGAACCTGAGTAGTCGTTAAATGAACCGCGGACCTTGGTCACCATTGCATGGCGAGCGCTAAAGCCTACGCGGCTATGTGAGGCGTCGATTGTGTATGTACCTGCTGGAAGAGTTGCGAGAACTGACATTGATTTTCCTTTGTTTATCCTTGATTTGGGCTTAGACCGCACTTGGGCGGTATGGTTGAATCATAAACTATTTTAGTTGAAATTTCAACTAAATCCTCAACAGGAAACCTTTGGGATACCCCGATAAACTCGCGATAACGCTTCACCTATCGCGGAGGATTTTCAGATGCAAGAAACAGGCAAGTGCCCAGTGGCACACGGCGCAATGACCACGACTGGCTCATCCAATATTCATTTCTGGCCTAATGCCCTCAAACTCGACATCCTGCACCAGCATGACACCAAGACAAATCCACTTGGTGCAGATTTTGATTATCACCGCGAATTACAGAAGCTCGACATTCCAGCGTTGAAGAAAGATCTTCATGCGCTGATGACTGATTCGCAAGATTGGTGGCCAGCGGACTGGGGCCACTACGGCGGACTTTTCATTCGCCTCACCTGGCACGCAGCGGGTTCATACCGCGTTGCTGATGGTCGCGGTGGAGCCGGTACCGGCAACCAACGTTTTGCACCTTTGAACTCATGGCCAGATAACGGAAACCTTGATAAGGCTCGCCGCCTCTTGTGGCCAATTAAGAAGAAGTACGGAAATAAAGTTAGTTGGGCAGATCTCTTGGCGTATGCCGGAACAATTGCCTACGAATCAATGGGTCTAAAGACTTATGGTTTTGCATTCGGTCGCGCTGATATCTGGGCGCCAGAGATTGATATCTACTGGGGAAGCGAAACAGAATTCCTTGCACCTTCAGAAAATCGTTACGAAAATCTCGATGATGCCTCGACACTTGAAAATCCTCTAGCCGCCGTACATATGGGATTGATCTACGTTAATCCTGAAGGCGTCAACGGAAATCCAGATCCACTCAAGACTGCAGCGCACGTCCGTGAAACTTTTGCGCGCATGGCGATGAACGATGAAGAGACTGTTGCACTGACTGCTGGCGGACATACTGTGGGCAAGGCGCACGGTAATGGCAAGGCATCAAACCTCGGTCCTGCACCGGAAGGGGCGCCGATCGAAGAAGCTGGCCTTGGCTGGATGAACCACACCACCCGCGGAATCGGGCGTGACACAGTGACTTCAGGCATTGAAGGCGCATGGACTACCAACCCAACGCAGTGGGATAACGGTTACTTCAAGCTCCTCCTCAACTACGAATGGCAGCTCACAAAGTCACCAGCCGGGGCACATCAGTGGGAACCAATCAACATCAAGGAAGAAGATAAGCCGGTGGATGTTGAGGATCCATCAAAGCGCTACAACCCAATGATGACCGATGCCGATATGGCAATGAAGGTTGATCCTGCCTATCGTGCAATCTCAGAGAAGTTCGCTGCAGATCAGGAATACTTTAGTGAAGTTTTTGCTCGCGCATGGTTCAAGCTCACACACCGTGACCTTGGTCCAAAGAGCCGATACTTCGGTCCAGATGTTCCAGCCGAAGATCTCATTTGGCAGGATCCAATTCCTGCTGGCACAACTTCGTACAACGTTGATGATGTGAAGGCAAAGATTGCTGCAACTGATCTCACAGTTGCAGAACTTGTTGCCACTGCATGGGATAGCGCACGTACCTACCGCGGATCCGATTATCGTGGTGGAGCAAATGGTGCACGTATTCGCCTCGAGCCACAGAAGAGCTGGGCCGGCAACGAGCCAGCACGACTTTCCCGAGTTCTCTCAGTTCTCGAACCAATCGCACAAGCTGCTGGTGCATCCATTGCAGATGTGATTGTTCTTGCCGGAAACGTTGGTATCGAGAAGGCGGCAAAGGAGGCAGGTGTTTCAATCTCCGTTCCATTCTCACCAGGCCGTGGTGATGCAACGCAAGAACAGACAGATGTTGAATCCTTTAAGGTGCTCGAGCCAATTCATGATGGATTCCGTAATTACCTCAAGGAAGATTATGCAGTCACACCGGAAGAGCTCCTGCTCGATCGCGCTCAGTTGATGGGACTTACCGCCCCTGAGATGACTGTCTTGCTGGGTGGATTACGAGTGCTTGGCACAAACTTTGGCGGCAGCAAAAATGGCGTCTTCACCGACCGCGTTGGCGCTCTCACCAATGACTTCTTCGTCAACCTAACGGATATGACCTACGTCTGGGAGCCAGCGGGATCTAATCTCTACAACCTACGTAATCGCAAGACAGGCGAAGTGAAGTTCACTGCAACTCGCGCTGACCTTGTCTTCGGCTCAAATTCAATCTTGCGAGCATATGCAGAGGTTTATGCTCAAGATGATAACCGCGAGAAGTTTGTACAGGACTTCGTTGCGGCTTGGAACAAGGTGATGAATGCAGATCGTTACGATCTCGCATAACCAACGCACTGAAAAGTAGCAACTGGACGCTTAATTCTGCGCACCACACCTGCCAATGCGGGTATGGTGCGCAGATGTCTTTTAAGAGCAACCTTAAAATCCGCGAAGTCGACCTAGCCCTGCTCTTAGTAGCAGCCCTTTGGGGTGCTAGTTACCTATCTGCAAAGACTCTGACAGAACATGCGCCTGTGATTGCCGTACTCAGCCTTCGCTTTATCTCAACCTCACTCGCGATGGCGATGATCTGGCTATACAAGCGAGATAATTTTCAGCGCCAAGAGTGGTGGTTGGGAATTGGGCTTGGCTCTTCCCAGGCTTTGATTCTCTTCTTTGAAACAGCCGGAGTATCAAGAACATCTGCGACCAATGCCGGGTTGATTATTAGTTTGGCAATCATCTTCACTCCTATCTTCGAATCAATTGCCTCCAAGAATTGGTTGCCGAGGCCATTCTTTGTCGCCACTGTTGTCGCTGTTGTTGGTGTTGCACTCCTCGTCTCCGATAAGGGCTTTGCTGCACCCGGAGTAGGAGATTGGCTGATGCTGGCCGCAGCTTTTACTCGTGCCATACATGTCACGGCGATGGGACATTTAACGGCAGCAAAGAGCTACAGCTCTGTAAATATCACTCTCTTGCAGAGCCTTACCTGTGGAGTTATTTACACGGCTATTGCAGCTCCAGAACTACCTGATGCGATTTCATCATTTACCGTTGGGCTCTGGATCAATCTTGCATTCTTAAGTCTGCTCTGTGGCGCCTTTGCATTCTTGGTGACTCTCTGGGCGATTCGCCAAACTTCATCTTCGAGAGCAAGCCTTCTTTTGGGTACAGAACCGGTATGGGCTGTCGTCGTGGGCATCTCAATCGGCGGTGAGCGTCTAGCTCTATGGGGATTTATTGGTGCTGTGCTCATCATCGGTTCGTCTTACTTTGGCCAGAAGATAGAGACTCGCCATCGCGAGCAAAGCAGTATTAAGAAATCTACTGTGTAGCGAAGAAGCGAATCGGGCCGTTATGTTCGACAAATACTTGATCGCCCACTGAAAAATTAACCGGGGCAGCGATTCTGGCGCTAATTTTCTTGGCGCTCTTACTTAAGACAACTTCTAGAACAGCATCATGGCCGTAGTAATCAACCTTTGAAATTTTTCCTTCGACAGAACCATCTAACGGAGTCTTCGAAAGTTGTAGCTCTTCTGGGCGAATGACAACATCTCCTCGTTGTCCGTCAGGACCGCCATTCTCAATCGGGTGCAGAGCATATGAAGTACTGCCATCGCTAAAACGAATACCTTCAAGCACAAGCGCATCACCGGTACTAATTGCAATCGAGGCTGATGTCGGCTTTTCGTATACATCTTCTGGAGTCCCGTGTTGAGCAATCTTTCCATCACGCATCAACACAACTCGATCAGCTGAAACTAAAGCTTCTTCACGATCATGAGTTACCAAGATGGCGGTTGTTCCTGCTGCACGCAGAAGCGCTACAACATCACTGCGTAGCTCTCCACGGAGCTGGGCATCAAGAGCCGAGAAAGGCTCATCAAGTAAGACCATCTTAGGCTTTACCGCAAGGGCTCGAGCAAGTGCCACGCGTGTTTGCTGCCCGCCAGAAATTTCTGATGGCTGACGATTTTCATAGCCGGTCATCGAAATAAGCTCGAGCATCTCGGTAACGATTTCTTTGATTTCGTTTTGGCTGTAGACCTTCTTATCGAGCCCAAATGCAATGTTCTTGGCAACGCTTAAATGTGGAAATAGGGCGCCTTGTTGTGGAACGTAACCAATACCTCTGCGATGTGGCGGAAGAACGACAGATGAGAGACCGACTAATTGAGTTCCAAATCGAATTGTTCCGGAGTTTGGCTGGATGAGACCTGCAATTGAACGTAGGAGTGTTGTTTTGCCACAGCCTGATGGGCCAAGCAAAGCAGCTATTTCACCTTCGCGAAGTGAGAGCGAGAGGTCGTCAATAACCTTCTTAGTTCCGAACGAAACCTCAAGATGGGAGATATCAAGTGAAGACATCTTCTACTCCCCCATCTCTAGCTTCTGATCTTTCGATTCCAAGCGCTCTGGCAAACTCAAAAGAAAGGTTGGAATCGCTGCGATTAAAACCAAGAGTAATGCATACGGAGCTGCCTCATTGAATCGATTAATGGATGCATAGCTCCAAATCTGTGTCGCCAAGGTCTCCATGCCAGTCGGGCGAAGCATGAGTGTTGCAGGTAACTCTTTCATTGCTGTTAAAAATACTAAGAGCACGCCGAGTCCGATACCTGGCAACGCCATCGGTAAAGTCACTTGCGATGCAACCTTAAAATTACTCTTACCGAGCGAGGATGCAACTTCTTTCAAGACCGACGGAACTTGAGCAAGTGATGCAGTGGTCGATGCCACCGCTTTCGCCAAGAAGAGAAGAGAATAGGCAAAGGCCAAGAGCAGAGTCGTTTGGTAGAGGCTACCGATCTTGGATCCCAGCGAGACCAGTGCGAGACCAATAACAACTCCAGGTAGAGCATGGCTAATCAGAATGATCCGCTCAGCAGTTTGCGCTGTTCTGCTATTGGATTGAGAGCTCATTATCGCCACAGGAAGCGCGAGCAAAAGTGCAATCAGCGCACCTAATCCAGCGACCGTGATGGTTGAGATTGCTGCCGAGAAAAGTTCAGAAAATTTAATTGGCTCAGGGTTACCTATAAAGCGAGAGATTAAGACGTAGAAAGGAACGACTACTGCCAAGGCGACATAGGCTGCCAAGAAGATGAGGGTAGAGACTTTGTAAGAGATTTTCTCTATGAGCAAGTTCTTGACAGAGTAAGTCTTTGCAATCGCAGCATTCTTCCCTTGGCCTTTGAATTTCTCTTCCAGAACAATAAAGAGAACTGATGCGAGTATTAGGACGATTGAGATAACAGCTGCTGCGCTTCGATCATAGGAAGCTTTATACATATTTTGAATCGAGAAGGTGAGTGTTTCGGTATTCAGCAAAGAGACTGCGCCGAAGTCACTCATCACATAGAGTCCTGTGAGCAAGGCGCCTGCGCTGATATTTCTTCGCGTCTGCGGGAGAATTACTCGAATAAATATCTGGAATCTCTTAAGTCCGAGTGTTTGTGCAACCTCAATCAGTCCGGTATCGATTCTGCGCAGACCCATTAAGTTTGCCAGCACTACATATGGAAGGGTTGTCAGAACCAAGATAAATGCTGATGCATAGAAACCAGAGAGGGACGGGACGATTGCCATCCAGGTATATGTGAATACATACGAAGGAATTGCCAGCGGCAATATTGCAGGAATTACCAATAATCGCGCAAACGGCAACTTCACAAAGAAGAGACCATTTGCCAATAACGTCCCAATAATCGTATTGATCACCACCACAGTGATCACGAGTGAGGTTGTAGTGCCGATCACCTCAATTGTCTTCTGTCGCAATAAAAGGTCGATTATGTCGGGTACTGGTTTTTCTAAAGCTCTAATCACCAAATAAGACGCTGGAATCAGGGTAAATACAAGTACAGCAAGAGTTGCTGATTGGAGCGCCACTGCGCGCCAAGAGCGCCTGCTGCGATTGGCAGTAGGCGCTCCAGGCTGCAAGTGACCGAGTCCGAGTGACATGGGTTAGAGCAAGCCAACCTTTACGAGAAGATCTTGAGTTCTCTTCACATTCTTGAGCGCTTCTAGATCGATTGTCGGTGCACCGATTTCTGGAAGTGATGGAAGTCCTTCCGGAGCACTTGCGCCGTCAAGAAGTGAATATTCGTGAGTCTTGCTGACGAATTCTTCCTGCACTGCACTAGAGGTAAGGAAGTTAATCAAATCTTGCGCGGTTGAGTACTTCTTGCTCGATGCAAGAACTCCTGCGCCCGATACATTGATAAGATTTCCGATATCTCCGGCAGCGAAGAAACCATTCTTCACATTGATTTCACGGCCAAGTGCTTCTGAAACTTCCCATGTGTAGTAGTGATTGACGAGACCAATCTTGATCTCTCCCTTATCAATAGCTTCCACAATTGCGCTGTTCTTCGCATAAATCTTGACATCGTTATCGGCGAGCCCCTTGAGCCATGATTCGGCAACGGCTGCACCCTTCTCGTTGATCAGCGCAGTGACGAATGCTTGGAAAGAAGCGTTGCTCGGAGCGATTCCGAGGATTCCCTTATATGCAGGAGATGTTAGATCCGTAACGCTCTTTGGCAGAGTCGTAAGAGCTGGGTTGTATGCATAAACGCGAGCGCGACCAGTAACACCGACCCACTTGCGATCTGCCTCAACAAAAGTTGCAGGGATGTTCTCTGCAACGCCATCAGGCAAAGTTGTAAAGAGCTCTGCGCCTGCGACAGCGCCGAGGGAGCCAGCATCCTGAGAAAGGAATAAGTCGGCTGGAGAATTCTTGCCCTCTTCTAGAATCTGAGCTGCAAGTTCAGCCGAGTCGCCATAACGGATATTGAGCTTGATGCCGGACTTAGCCTCCCACTCTGCGAAGAACGGGGCGATGAACTCCTCTGAACGGCCGGAGTAAATCGTTAACTCGGTAACGTCGGAGGCTTGGTCGCTGGAAGAGGAGCAGCCGCTGAGGAGGGATGCTCCAAGGGCTGCCACTGTTGCCAGCGCTGCGAATGTACGTACTTTTCTACTGGAGTGCATTGAATTCCTATCTCGAATATCTATCTGTGAGCGTTCCTCGCTCGATAAATCCGAGGGTAATACATAATCCTGAATTACGCAACAAAAGTGTTGCGTAATTCAACGCCTCCTAGATCTTCCTCAGCGCCTCCAAGAGACCGCTCACCGAGCGTTCGACCATCGCTAAAACTTCTTGATAAGACTCAATTGGATTGCCCCAAGGATCTGGCACTTCCTGCGAATCTCCTTCCGAATCGAAGGAGCGAAGGAGCGCCACCTTGGCTCGGTGCTGATCGCTCTGAGCCATCTTCAAAATATTGGCCTTATTGCTCTCATCCATCGCCAAAATCAGATCAATCTCATCAAAGTGATGTGGCTGAAACTGACGTGCGACATGAGTGTGGTGGTATCCGGCAAGAGTCCAAACCTTCTCCGACAGTTGATGCGCACCTTCACCCACATGCCATTGTGATGTACCACTACTGGTGACGATGATCTTTGGTGACGCAATTTCGCTAGCACGATTGGCCAGCACTGCAGCGGCCATGGGCGAGCGACATATATTTCCCAAGCAGACCATCTCAACTCTAATGAGTTCGCGATCTCTCAGCGATTGAAGGTTTAATTGTAGGTTCGCACTCACTCGGCAATACTACGTCCATGGTTGCCAGCTTTGTATATCCACCGCCAAACGATGGCAAACCTTTTCGCCTCAATATGGGCCTTCGCTCGCTCGAACAAGCACAGTGGTTAGAAAACGGCGATGACCTGACACCTCAAATCCTGGAGCGCCAAGAATTAATTGAGTCGGCGCGAGAAGTTGTCTATCAGGAACTTCCTGGTTACAAGGCAGCAATTAATGAATTAGTGAATCGCATCGTTGAGAACTTGAAAGAGTTCCATGATCGCGATTACACCTTTACCTCAAACACTATTACTTATCTTCCGACCGACACCACCATCTCTCTCAACGCAGATGATGTCTTGCTTCAACTTGCCTCGGTTATCGCTGAGGATTTAGTAGTGCTTGCACGCGAAGATGGCGAATGGAAGATTGTTGCTGGCGCGGTGATCTTTCCATCACGCTGGAAACTCTCTGAGAAAATCGGAAAAGGAATGGACGCTGTCCATACGCCAGTGCCTGGTTACGCCACCGCCCTTGCTCCATATATGACGGCCACCTTCGACAAAATCACTGTTGATCGCCCGGTCTGGCGCAAGAACTGGTCGCTACACAGCACAAAGCACCTTCATCAGCCGACCTCCATTCATGAGCCTGCCGCCCCTGAAAATTACTGGTGGCGCACGGAACGTCAGACCCTGACACGTGCCAAAGAGGGTGAGTTCATGTATTTCACTATCCGCAATCGAGCCGAACCTCTGCAATGGATAAAGAGCGACCCAGTGAGTTCTGCCCTCTTTGCTGAAACTCTCGCAAGTTACTCACCGGAGACGATTGAATACAAAGGCTTGGCGAAAGATCACCAAGCAATTGTTGATTACCTTCGCGCTTAAGAAGCCCTACCCTTGACCTATGGCTATCGACAAAAGCAAGCGCGATAAATCAGCACTCATAGTTATCGATGTGCAAGTCAACGTTGTGAAAGATGCATATCTGCGCGATGAAAAAGTAGCCAATATGGCTGAGGCCGTGAATAAAGCTCGCGCAGCTTCAGTTCCAGTTATTTGGGTCCGCCACTCTGAGGAAGAACTTCCGATTGGTTCGGAAGGTTGGCAGATTGTTCCAGAACTCATTCCCTTGGCAGATGAGCCCATTATCGAGAAGAGATACCGCAGCACATTCGTTGAAACTAACTTTGAAGAAGTCTTGGCTTCATTAAAGATCAGCCACCTCTATATCTGCGGCGCTGAGACAAATAACTGTGTGCGTCATACTGCAATGGCGGCTCTTGATAATGGTTATGACATCACCTTAATTGAGGATGCTCATACCACTACAGGTTTTGAGTGGAACGGTTACATCATGGATCCCGCCCGCACCATTGATGAGCAAAATACAAACTTTATGGGGTACCGGCTTCCAACCTGTGGCGCAAATGTAAAGAAAGTAAGCGAACTTTTTATTTAGCGGTGATGTCCGCGCTCGTTAAACGAACGGAGCGCGCGCAAGCCATCAGACGGCCATAGTGAAATACTTGAAATTGAACATGGAGTTGCATCCATATGGAAGACGCCATCGTTCGGACCACCAATTGCTAAGTTAGCGGCGGATTTAATGACTCCGTTATGGGTGACAACAACTACCTTCTTGCTTGGGTAGAGATGAAGCACTTTCTCCATCGCAGCATCGATGCGCTCTGCCGCCTCATCGTACGACTCTCCCCCACCTGGGCGATATGAAGAGGAATTAAGCCAAGCCTGGTAATCCTCAGGGTTTTCAGCCTTTACCTCTTCGATAGATTTTCCATCCCACGTACCGAAGGAAAGTTCATACCAATCCGTATCCTCAACAACTGGCAAACCAGTCGCGCGAGCAATGGCGTCCGCCGTCTGTCGTGCGCGCTTCAATGGCGATGAGATCAAGATATGTGGCTCAAGCTTTGCAACTTCGCCGGCAACTCGCTCGGCCTGCGCCAAACCATCGGCAGTGAGCTCTGGATCTAACGCACCTGTGCCTGAGAATTTACGGGTTGGCGTCAAAATGGTTTCACCGTGGCGAACAAAGTAAATCGTCGTCGGAACTTCATTGCTACGAAGTCGATCAGTTAAGAAGTTCTCTTGCTTAACTGTGATGGGTGCATTTGCAGTACCACCATCGAGCGCCTTGTTGGCGAGGCGATCGGCATGAGAATTCTCATCGCGCGGAATCCAGCTGTAAGTAACAAGTGATGGGTTATGAGCGCCGCGGCACTGCTTGGCAAGATCGCGCATATCTGCATGCTTAATCTGCCAGCGACCTGACATCTGTTCGACAACTAATTTGGAATCCATGGCTACTTCAACGGTTGCTTCACTGTCGAGTTGATGAATGTGGGTGAGCCCAGCTAATAAGCCGCTGTATTCGGCAACGTTATTTGTCGCTACGCCAATAACATCGTAGAGCTCTGCAATGATCTTGCCGTTCTCGGTAACAACTGCTCCATATCCAGCAGGGCCAGGGTTACCGCGGGATCCACCATCGGCGGTAAGTCGAAAGTGACGAGCCATGAATTACTACTCACGCACCAAAATGCAGCGGCACTGCTCGCATCGAACAAC
Source organism: uncultured Candidatus Planktophila sp. (assembly GCA_964572265.1). Lineage (GTDB taxonomy): Bacteria > Actinomycetota > Actinomycetes > Nanopelagicales > Nanopelagicaceae > Planktophila. Next base: position 6,710 of record CAZNEQ010000011.1, on the reverse strand, counting down.
TTCTTCGGCAGGTAGGGTCGCAATGCGACCGACCTCTGTGGTGTTGATTGTCAGTCGACAACCTTTGCATTCATTGCCGACCAACATCGCGGCGCCATTGCCATTGTTATCTGCAGCAACTTTCGTATAAAGATTCTTCAAATCATCTGCAATAGGCCCGAAGACTGATGCTCGCTTCTCTGAGACTGATGTTCGTTCATTAATGATGATGGTGAGGGCGTTTTCACGCTTGATTTCAAGATCTGCGATTTCAGCGTTGAGACGCTCTTCTTCAGCGGTAAGTTCATTGATGCGGTTGGTGATGCCTTCGACCTGGACCATGATGGTCAATTCGGCCTCTTCCAGCTCGGCTCGACGAAGACCTAGGGTGACGAGTTCATGTTGAGTTTGCTCAAGCTCTTTCGCTGTTCCTGTTCCTGAATTGAGGCGAGCCTCATCGCGCTGGATACGGGTGACAATCTGCTCGACATCACCTTCAGCGCGAGAGAGTTCGCGCTTAACATCGGTGCGCTCCGTTTCAGCTGCGATTCGAAGGTCACGAATATTGTTGCGCTTGATTACGACAATATTGAGAGCTGTCGTTTCAGGAAGAGTTGCCTCTCGCTGTGCCAGCGATGCTAATTGATCATCAAGGCGTTGAACCTCAAGTATTGCTTGCTGGTCGCTATGGGAAGCCTTCATGAAAGAATCTCCTGGCCGTACTTGAAGTAAATCGCGAGTATGAGCACTGCATATGTGACGGTATAGATAACGCGACCCCAACCGCGGTCAAGGAAATCAACGAGCCTCTCATAACGCTCTGGCGAGAGGCTCCAAATATTTTCAAGAATGGCTACTCGAGTAATTGTCGAGAAAACCGTGACAGTTGAAATTGTTACTAGTAAGCACCAAGGGCAGAGCGCATTGATGACGAAGAGTGATTGTGAGAGCAGCCAGAGGGCAAAGACCAAGCCAAGGCCATAACCAACGTGAGCAACGCGCATAAATGTGCGAGGGAAAGCCACCAACGAAAGTCCTGCGACTGCAACCGTAATGATCACCGGTTCAAGCATTAATCCAATAAATGAATTAGGGAAACCAAGAAGTTCTGACTGCCACGACTTTGCGACCTTGCCACATGAGATAACGGCGTTGATGTCACAGGCGAGCTTGCCGGATGGGCTGGCCGCTAACTTGATCGCATCGTAAGAGAGAACAAGAGATGCAATAAGGCTGAGTGATGCTGAGATAAGCATCGCCCAATAGGTTTTGCGATATGCGCGCAATCTCTCGACGGTACCTGTTTCAGACATGGTGAGAGTTTACCGTCTTTCGCAGTATGTGAAGTTGTGCATCAAAGTGAAGCCGGTAGCACGATAAAGCCGCTGGGCGCTTTCGTTCTCGTGCCGTACTCCTAGTGAGAGGTACTCCACGCCCAGGAAGTGACCTGCGATAAGGCATTTATCCATCAATTGCTTTCCAAGGCCTCGACCTCGCAAATCAGAGCGAGTGGCAACGGATGAAATGACCACTCGGCCCGATTCCCATCGACAGAGCGCGGCAACGGCTGCGAGTTCGTCACCTTCATAAATCTCTACCCATTGCAGAATCTCATCGTTTCCAGGAAATACCGATGAATCAGGTGCATGGACTTTAAGGAATGCTGCGATCTCATTATCTGTCGATTGTTGCGCTGCAACTTTGTCGCCAGCTTTTGTAGGCGCCCAATGGCAATCCCATTCGACTACAGCTTTAAAATCTTTCGGCAGAGATGACATCCCGCGGCTCTCAATTGAGAAATTCTTCCAATCTTCTGGAATCACCGGTGATGAACCAACTGCAATTCCATATATACCATCGTCTTCTCGACTAATCGAGAAATTTCCTTGACCGTCGAAGTCAGCGCAGACAAATTTTTCTCGCGGCACCCAGGTATCGAAAAAGGGAGAGGTGGGATAGAACTCTTCGTACTCTTGCTTAGTTCTTTCGAAGTCTTGAGAAATCATGCTCTCGCTCGTAGAACGCAGAACTCGTTTCCTTCTGGATCGGCCATCACTACCCAGGTGGTTTCTTCATAATCAGATTGGCCAATTTCAATACGTGTAGCTCCAAGTGCTTCTAATCGAGCTACCTCTGCTGCTTGATTCAAGGGGCGTAGATCGAGATGAAGGCGATTCTTCACCTGCTTCTTATCCGGATTTTTCAAACAGAGAATATCTGGAATACGTCCAACCTCAGGGCTGCCGTCGAGCAGCTCAAGTGCCACTTCTACCTCGTTGGATTCAGTGATTTGCCAATCAAGTGCTGCCGCCCAAAATTCAGCGACGCGGTGGGGGTTTATACAATCAATAGTGATGCATTGAATTCGAAGGTTCTCAGCCATAAGCGGAAGATTACCGCTAGATTTCAAGTATGAGCCAGAGCGAAGCGCGCATTCGAAATGCTCGGGCACGCAAAGATCGATTGATCTCGGTATTTCTTCTTCTCTTCGCAGCTATGTGGCTTCTTCCCATAGCGTGGACTTTATGGTCTTCATTTCGTCCGTACTCCGAAGTTCTCAACGATGGACTTTTTTCATTTCCTAATCGCTTCACCTTAGCGAATTACCAGAGCGCTCTTGAAAAGATGGCGGTCATTCGATACTTCATCAATACGCTGATAATTCTCATTCCTAGTGTTCTCTTTACTTTATTTTTCGGAAGCTTGATTGCCTTTAGCATCTCTAAATTTCAGATCAAATATAAGAAGATTCTGCTCTTAGCTTTTACTGCGGGCAGCATGCTGCCGGCCCAATTTATTTACTACCCCATCTTCAAGATGTACATCGCCTTCGGAGGCTCTCTCGGCAATAAGGCTTTGCTCTTTGACAGTTACCTAGGAGTGATTCTTGTTCATATTGCGGTCCAGACGGGATTTGCCACCTTTGTACTTCACTCACATTTGGAATCTATTCCGAAAGAACTCTCCGAGGCCGCTCAAGTAGATGGCGCCTCTGTCTTGCGCCACTATTACTCAATCATCCTGCCGATGTTGCGGGCGCCATTAGCTGCACTTGGCATAACTCTTACGGTCTGGATCTATAACGACTTCTTCTGGGCTTGGTCGCTTTTGAAGCGAGATCAACACTTTCCCATTACGACATCGCTGAGTCGCGTGGGTGCATTCAGCAGAGTCATTCCAGATCAAAATGTATTAGCTGCAGGTGCCATATTGGTCGCGCTGCCACTGCTCGTTCTGTACTTCACGATGAAGCGACATTTTGCATCAGGGATTATGCAAGCCGCCCCCAAAGTTTCTCGACTTACTTAAGTTCAGCGAGATATCGCTTCATTAAATCAATCTCTGCGCTCTGGCTAACCTTGATGTTTTGCGCCAAAGTCTTTGCTTCCTCATTCTTGCTATCTTCAATCATTGAGACCATCGAGAGGGCGCCTTCGTGATGAGCGATCATCCCGGCAAGAAAAAGCTTGTCGAACGCTATCCCTGTTGCTTGACGCAGCTGAACAATCTCGTCATCGCTCAACATTCCATCCATCGACATGCCATGGTCGCCCATTAAGGATTGCCCAGCTGATGCGAGCCAACTCTTCATTTGAGAGATCTCTGGCGCTTGCGCGGCTTTAATCTGTTCTGCAAGTTTGAGTACCTGAGCGTTCTTCGAATTCTTTAGCGCGAGATCTGACATTTCAACGGCCTGTTGATGGTGGGGAATCATCATCTGGGCGAACATGATGTCATTGCTTGAATAGTCACTACTTGAAGAATTGCTTGAATGCATTCCGCCATGCCCAGAACTATCGCCATCTCTCTGAGTGTTAATTGCGAGTCCCAAGCCAAAGAAAGCAATTGCTACGAGCGCCAGACCTGCGCCGGACTTCTTATCGAATTCGAACCTCATACCTAGAGAGTACTCAAGGTCGTAAGAGCCGCAACTTTAAGCTAACTGAGTGCGAATTTGGTTGGCGTGATCAGTTGGGTGATTGGTGTATGAGCGAATCCAGTCACGAACGGAATACTCTCCAGATTCGCTATGTGTTCCCTTGTTATCAAGCTGGCTCTCATCCAAACGCAAGAGCAGTTGATAGGAAGATTCACGCACTGCTGCGAAAACCGCAATCGAGCCAGCAACCGGCGCTGTTGTGTAGCCGAGCGTTGGAGTCTGTGCCCACTTGCCTTCGTCATAGCCTTGAATGATTGTTCCCGGTTCGGCAATCAAACGACGCAGGCGCGCATATGACTGTGCCTCACTATCGGCAACGTGATGAACGACCTGACGAGGTGTCCATCCCTCTGCATCAGAGCGATCTAAATCTGAATCGGTAAGGGATTGTGCCAAGGTGAGAAATTCACGAGTAGCCGCTTGATAGTCCGCTGCAATCTGGTTGATAGTCATGCTAGAAATTTATCATTTTTGATTAAATTCGTGACTGAGCGCAGCAAGAGTCTCGTAGGCAAGCATGTGATCATCTACCTGAGGCAAACCACTTACCAATACAACCCCTTTAAATTCACCAGCTTTCGTGACGAGCGGAAAGCCTCCGCCGTGAATAGCATGAGTAGCATCTTCAACTCCATGCTTCTCATGCCAATTGATTCCAGATTCTTCGGCACTTACTCGCTCATACATTGTTGAATGGTGGGTCAGGTTTACTACTCGGGCTTTACGGTTAATCCAACTGATTTGTTCTTCATCTGCTCCGGGCAGCGCTTGACGAAAGACCTCTGCGCCATCGAGCTGTACTGCAATTGTGATGGGTTGTTTGCGTTTGAGGCCTATCTCAACAAAGCGCTCTCCAATCGCTTGCGCAACGGCGCTATCAACTACATCAAATCTGCAGGCCTCCTCATGACCCAGTAGTTCAACGCTTGAGAAATTTCCAGTGGTAGGCATGCGATAACTATAAGTAATTACTATCGGAGAAGAAATGGGTCGAGTAAGGTTTCTTCATGATTATTCGCGATGCCATCGAAGGTGATATCCCGGTTATCACGGAGATCTTCAATTCAGTCATCGACTCATCGAATTCGGTCTATCGCGAAGAACGCGTTCCACAATCAGAGCGCCTCGAATGGTTTCGCGATAAACGTTCCCATAGCTTTCCTGTCATCGTTGCTGAGATAGAAGGCGTTGTTGTGGGTTACGGTGGCTTCGGCTCGTTTAGAGCGGCGCAGGGTTATCGCCTTACAGTTGAACACACCATCCACGTGGCAGAGGCCTATCGCAAGCGCGGAATTGGGCGCACAATTCTGACCGAGCTCATCAAGCGCGCAAAAGAAGGCGAATACCACTTAATGATTGGTGCGATTGATTCAGAGAACGTGGGCTCGATTAAGCTCCATGAAGAATATGGTTTTACTGAGTGTGCCCGCATTAAAGATGCTGCCCTCAAACACGGTAAATTCTTAACGCTTATCTTGATGGAGAAGATTCTCAGCGAGTAAAGATTTAACGTATATAAGGACGGAGTTCAACTTTGCGATTGCAAGCGCGTGAACCTTCCTTCGCCAGCTGAAGACCTTGTTCAGCGGACTCTGCCTCAATAATCCAGAAGCCGCTATAGAACTCAGGTGCATCAAAGAGTGATCCTGGTGTCACTACATTCTTGTCGCCTCTATTATCGATCACTGTTGCTTGTGCCCCTGGAAGAATTCCCGCAGCCGTAATCCAATGACCATTGTTCTGCAATTTTTCATTGAAGGCATCAATCTGCGCCATCTCATCTGAACTTGCCGGATTTCCTGGACCATCAATAACGAAGATTATGAATCGCATAAACCAACTTTAATGCCTGCGGAAGAATTAGAGGAGCGCAACTGCTAGCGTTTTCTTATGGCAACTCTGGAGTCGATGCTCGCGTCAGATGATCAATCGGTGCGGCTCAAGGCTGCCCTTGCCGCTGGCACATACCCGCGATTGGATTTTATTGAAGTCCTGCTTTCGCAATGTAGACATGAGCCAGATTTCTTTGTCCGTGACACCCTCTCTTGGGCGCTGATGAGACAGGAACGAGAAGCTGTGATGAGAGGACTTATTCCTGAACTCACTTCTCCGATAGCGCAAGCGCGAAGCCAAGCTGTTCATACGCTGAGCAAAATTGGGGATAAAGAGAATTACTCACTAATCTCACTGAGCCTTCTGCATGATCCAGAAGATTCGGTTGCCTCGACCGCCTGGAGGGCGGCATCTGTTCTGGTTCCTGATGACCAGAAAGATGCTCTGGTAAATGTTCTGATTACGCAATTAGGTAGAGGTGACTCTGATACTCAATTCGCTCTCACGCGTTTTCTCTGCGCAATCGGAGATGAAATTCTGGAGCCGCTGAAAGAGGCAACGAAATCCTCCAACGAAGAGATCCGAGTGCAAGCTGAATTTACATTGATGCGCTACCGGGAGATGAAGCTTGAATCGCTATCTTCTCGTAGATCTCTTGGAGACAAAAATTCTTGATTCAGGAGATCTGACTGTTGAGAATGTCGAATCGCTTGGATTAAATTCTATTTGCAAAATCTGGAAGTTATTCAGAGCAGGTTTCCAACTGCACGTTACTGAGTAATTGGGGTAAGAACCGGATGTCGGACGTGACTGGCAATTCGGGATTCTCTTTCCGTTAATTAAGAAACTAGCCCTACCGGCGACATTAGTTTGTGCAGTAATCGTGACGGGTATCCCTTTAAGTGGAGCCGCACTGAGATTTGCTGCAGAAATCGTAGAGAGTTCATTGAGGTTAGAC
>CAZNEQ010000010.1:18588-23364 GCA_964572265.1 uncultured Candidatus Planktophila sp. | reverse complement strand
GCCAGTCTTAGGAACTGGTGCTTCGGCGTGCGGGTTCAAGTCCCGCCTCCCGCACCATGCCAATCATGGATGAAATTAGTTACTCTTATTAAATGGCCAAGGCATCTCCAGCAAAGATAAAGAAGCTACAAGGCGAGGCTAAGCGCGCGGCTGCTGCTCGCAAAGCAGAGAAAGCCGCTGCGAAGTGTCCAGTGACCCGAGGCGAAGTCGATCTCGATGCATATGCTGAAGTTGATGGGGCCTGGCGCGAAATTGGTTTAGCGGCCCCTGCTCGACGGGCACTTATTGATGACGGACTATATAAAGTCAGTGACCTTCGAAAAGTTTCGTTAGCGGCATTAAAAGAACTTCACGGCATGGGACCAAATGCAATACGAATTCTTGTCGCAGAGATGAAGAAGCAGGATATTAGCTTCCGAAGTTAAATCTCGTAATTGAGTTAAACAATAAAGCTATAGGCCAAGAGCGCGGCGCCGATTACTGAGATTGCTAATGCTGCCGCTTTAGTTTCTAACAACTTCTTACCGGGCGCGACAAGTGAGATCGCCAGTAGTAATCCACCAGGAACCACAAGAGCAAGGCTTTTCATCAGGTTTGCTTCGGCGCCGGTTTGATAACGCAGATTGATTAATCCAACTGCGAGAGCTGCATAGGCGCCCATTCGGTAGTTATTGATTCTCTGGTTATTCATGGATAAAGAGTAATAGCCAAGGGCGCCGATTACTCGACGCCCTTGGCTATTTATTCAATTATTTAATCAGTTATTACCTAAGTAATTGATGATTAGTGATCAGCAGCCATTCCTTCGGCATGTGACTTCATACGTGCAATCTTGAGGATTGTTAGACCGAATACACACTTAGCAAGGATGTCTGCTGTTGTGTAACCAACCTGGATTGCAACGAATGAGTTCGCTGTTGCATCACCAACAATGTTGAAGATGTACGCGATTGGGTATACACCCCATGTTGCGATAAGGAGAAGACGTAGACGCTTCACTGTATCTGCAACGCCCGCTGGCTGACGATCCAATGACTTTGTGAGCTCATTGAATAGTACGTAGAGGATGTAGAGGAATGGAATTGTTGAAAGCACACCGTAAAGAACCTGTGTGTTTTGATCTGATGAAATCTCACCTGGGTAACCAAGAGCGATCATCGCAGCAGATGCTGGGACGAGACGCATGATGAGTGACTTAGCAACTTCCTTAGCAAGTGCCAATACAGCGATTACCTCAACGAGAAGTAGTGGAACTGTGAGTAGCCAATCTACATAACGGTATGCCTCGTTGAATGAACCATGGTCGCCTGAAACGTTCACCATAAATCCATCTGAAGCTTCACCAAATGAGTTAAAGATTCTCCAGTAGTGGTAGCCAGCAATGAATGTAACCATTGATGACATTACGAGAGCATTACGGTACTTAGGTAGAACTCGTGACTGTGAGACTAATGTGTAGACAGTGCATGCGAGCATTGAAACCAAACCGAGTGAGAACATGTTGTAAACAAGGTTCCACTGGTTGCTATTGAGCGTAACTGACATATCTCCTGAGCCTTTCCTGACTCTTCATCAGTGCGAATCGTTTGATCCGTAAGACCGAGAGGTCGCGGGTAAGCCCAGGGCATCCTTGACCTTCGATAAATGAAAGTGTGAACCTGTTGCGAAGGATTTGCATCTTAAAAAGGGGTCAATTTCGATGAATTCTGATACTGAGCAGTAACTACACGCTCAAATTCGGGATCTTTTTTACAGAATCTCCTGAAGCAGGCTTTCAACGCGCGCCTTTATTTCATCTCTGATAATGCGTACCGGCTCGATTCCTTGGCCAGCCGGGTCATCGAGCTTCCAATCTTCATAGCGCTTGCCTGGGTAATACGGGCAAGCGTCGCCGCATCCCATCGTGATGACAACATCTGATTGTTGCACTGCCTCAGGGGTCAGGATTTTCGGCTTCTGATTGGCGATATCGATGCCAAGTTCGAGCATCGCTTCCACCGCTATCGGATTAATCAAATCTTTTGGTGCAGATCCAGCCGAGAGAACTTCTACGCGATCGCCGCCGAGTTCGCGCATAAAGCCTGCCGCCATCTGCGAACGCCCAGCATTATGGACACAGACAAACATGATTGTTTTCTTCTCGCTCATTACTTTTTCGCTTTCTTATTGAGAGTCGTAAAGAGTGCGTATCCCAGAGCTGCGCCAATAATCTGGAATGGAATAAAGGTTGCTGCTGATTGTGGCGCAATCCCGGCAAAGCTATCTGAGAATGTACGACCGATTGCGATTGCTGGGTTGGCAAAAGAAGTCGAGGATGTGAAGAAATAGGCGGCAAAAATCCAGCTCGCTACACCTATTGCAATAAATCGACCACTCTCAATTGTAGAGAGTTGATAAATCACAAAGATAAGACCTGCTGTGGCAATAACTTCACTAAGGAGAAGATTACCGCCATCGCGGTTCTTGCCCGAGATGTAAATTGCCGGATGCTGATAGAGGAGATTGGCAATGATTGTTCCGGCGATGGCACCGAGTGCTTGCAGAGCAATAAAAGCTGCAGTTAAGGCGAGAGAAAGTTCTTTGCGGAAGAATGCGATACCACTGACGACCGGATTGAAATGTGCACCGCTGATTGGAGCAAAGAGGGTGATGAACAGCCAGAGCGCCGCTCCAGTTGCTGCCGCATTAATCAGCAACTGAACGCCGATGTCACGCGTCAGGTTTTCCGCCATGATCCCTGACCCCACAACAACAAGTGCCAAGGTTGCAGTACCGCTGAACTCGGCAATCAACTTCTTCATGGCAGAAGGCTATGGGCAGAAAACGGCCTGACCCTACGTAATGTGAGTGAACAAAAGGTAAATATTTGTTCGATTCATTAAGTACTCTTTCTCAATGCGCGCACAGTTAAAGGAGCTCCACACTCATAAGGGCTTCACCATGCTCGCCTCTGCTCGCTTTGTATCTAATGTGGGAAATGGCATGTCCCCCATCGCCCTTGCATATGGGGTTCTCAGTATTCCTGGCGCCGATGGCGGCGATCTCAGTTTGGTGATGGCGGCGCGCTATTTCCCGCTCGTTGCTTTCATGTTATTCGGCGGCGTATTCGCAGATCGATTCCAGCGAAACCGCATTGTTGGAGCGGTCGACATCATTGGAAGTTTCACCGCAGCTGCCAGTGCTATTTCATTTATTGGCGGATTTCCTCACGTTGGTATTTTGATTGCCATGGGAGCGCTCTTTGGAATCCTTAATGCGCTCTGGTGGCCAGCGATGTCAGGCGTGCTGACAGAGATTGTCCCTAAAGAAAAACTGCAAGAGGGTAACGCTGTCATTGGATTAGTGAGCAACCTCGGCTATATCTTTGGCACGCTCACTGGCGGAATTCTGGTTGCCTCATTTAATCCAGGATGGGCGCTTTTAGGAGATGCCTTCACCTTCTTCATTGCAGGAGTGATTGTCTGGAATCTCAAACTTGCCAGCAAAACCCGAGTTGAAAGCCCAGGAATCTTGCATGACCTAATTGTGGGTTGGCGTGAATTCATCTCACGCTCTTGGGTAATCACAATGGTGCTGACATTTGCCTTTATCAATATGTCTTTTGAGTCCATGATGCAGGTGCTTGGACCCCTCAATTTCAGCGATCCTGAGACCGGCCCACGGTATTGGTCGCTCAATCTCGCTGGAATGACTGCCGGCATGATGATTGGTGGATTTATCGTGCTTAAGATGAAATTTAAGCGCCCACTCTTTATCACCATGATTCTTATTGCGCTCTCACCTATTTGGGATTTCTCGCTAGCGCTTGGATTCCCGTTGATTTTCTCCGTGCTCGCAGCAGTTTTCTCTGGACTCACTATTGAGTTCTTTATGGTGACTTGGAATACCTCACTACAGACCCATATTCCAGAAGAGTCATACTCTCGAGTGAACGCATACGACGCACTTGGTTCGTACGGTATTGCACCTATCGGTGTTGTAATCGCAGGACCACTGGCTCATCATTTTGGAGTGAGCAACTTATTGATTGCTACCGGCGTCGTGACCTTCCTATCAGCCTGCGCCGCGCTATCAGTTAAGTCGGTGCGAAACCTCTCCAACGCGTAGGCTCGTTCCATGAGCCACCCAATAAGCAATGAGCCGGCAGCTGAAAACTCCCCTATCGCTCCACCAAAGCTTCGCGGATGGTTTCATCTCGGAGCAACACCTGCAGTCATCATCGCCTCATTAGTTCTCTTCATCTTAAGTAAAGAATCACTGAAGTTTGCAGTGGCACTTTATTCAATTACTGCAATCATGTTGTTTAGCGTCTCAGCGATTTACCACCGCGTTCCATGGTCACCGGCGAAGAAGAAGATGTGGCGTAGGTGGGATCATGCAAACATCAACCTCTTGATTGCCGGTTCGTACACGCCATTCGCGGTTGCTTTGCTCGAACCGCGTGATCGCAATATGTTGTTAGGAATAGTTTGGGCTGGCGCTCTCTTTGGAGTTGCGATCAGAGTCTTCTGGATTGGTGCACCGCGTTGGCTTTATGTGGCTAACTATTTAGTACTGGGTTGGGTTGCAGTTGTGTACACCCCACAGCTCTACGACCGCGGCGGGCTGTGGGTCCTCATCCCTATCTTGGTTGGCGGGCTGCTCTATTCCATCGGCGCAATCTTCTATGCGCTTAAGAAACCTGGCCGGGCTGCCAAGTACTTCGGCTTCCATGAGCTCTTCCATATCTTTGTCCTCGCCGCTTGGATCAGCCAATACCTCGCTATCTGTTTCGCT
>CAZNEQ010000010.1:0-18488 GCA_964572265.1 uncultured Candidatus Planktophila sp. | reverse complement strand
ATTTATCGGTCACGATAAATAGCGTTGAGGGCGCTAGGGCTATTTATCGGTCACGATAAATAGCGTTGAGGGCGCTAGGGCTATTTATCGGTCACGCTGAACGGGGCGATTTCCTCTCCTGCAGCAATGCCCTAATCTATGAGCCTTGAAGTAATCGGCATCAGCAGCAATAAGTAGAGGCAACGGGGAAAATCGATGGCAGAGAAGAAGGACTTTCTCAATTGGGTGGGCTTCCGCGAGGAATCTGAGCGCACCCCCACTGGCAACCCAGTAGACCGTATCCGCGAACTTGAATCACAGTTGAGCGACCTCCGCTCCCGTCGCGATATCACTTCATTAAGTAAAGAAGAGTTTGAAATTCTCGCAACTGAAACTGCGATGATGATGATCAAGTCAGCTCAAGCTCGCGAAGCAAAGGCACATGCCTCTGCAGAACGATTGATCAACGAATCAACCCGCAACGCGAAAGATGTCTTAGAAGGCGCTGAATCAAAAGCTCGAAGCATTCTCTCTGGAGCAGAAGCGCGAGGTCGCAAATATATTTCTACCGCAGAGGCTGAGGCGACAGATCTTGTCAACGAAGCAACTCGCGAAGCTGAATCTATTATTGATAGTAAGCGTCGTGAAGCAGCAGCAGTCGCATCAGCTGCTCGTCGCGAAGGTGAGCGAATCGTCGCTGATGCTGCGAACGAAGTTATTGAATACCGTCGCTGGCTTGCTGAAGTGATTGCAGAGTCCGAGCGCCTTTATCGTGTTCAATCACAGGCGCTCGTTGCAGCAGAACAAGCTATTGCCCAGTCACGCCAACGTCTAGATGGTGCATTTGCTCGTCTTGCAAATATGCAGGCAGTTGTTAACGACTCATTGAATGAAGATGGCACAGTCCGTCGCAAAGAGCCGATGGTTGTCCAAAGTCGTCGTACATCTCCAGCGCTTGATGCACCAAAGCGCTCAGCGAAGAAGTCGACCGCTAAGAAAACTGCAGCTAAGCGCAAGTAATTTCGATGGCTACCAAACGCGGTATCCAATACATACCTGCCATTGATGGTCTCCGTGCCATCGCAGTCATTGCCGTCATTTTCTATCACCTCGGTTTTGATTGGATTCCTGGCGGCTTTCTCGGAGTAGATCTCTTCTTCGTCATCTCCGGATACGTCATCACGCGCTTGCTCTTAGATTCAATTGAACGTAGCGGTGGCCTTGATTTACGGGCCTTTTATCTCGCTCGCCTGCGCAGACTCTTGCCGGCACTCACCTTTATGTTGGTGACAACAGCAATCGCAGTAGGCATTTGGGCACCTGACACCATAAAACGCTTCCTGATTGACACACCTTTCGCCCTCACTGGGTCAATGAACTGGTGGCTAGTGGGTCGCGAACTTGATTACTTTGAAAGCATCGGCCGCCCGCCATTGCTACAACACACATGGTCGCTCGCAGTTGAGGCGCAGTTCTATCTTCTTTGGCCATTGATCTTGCTCTTGATCCTGCGCTTTGCAGGAAAGAAACGCATTTCACTCGTTGCTCTCATTATTGCGGGATTTTCGGGAATCGCATTGATGCTTGTTTCATTCTCACTTGATTCAGCTAGCGGCTCCAAAGTTAGCCATATCTACTTTGGAACAGACACTCATAGCATCGGTCTCTTTCTCGGCGCCGCTCTTGCAGTCAATTGGATTCCGCAGAACTTTAAAAAAGAGGTGAGTCGAAAAGCTCAAGACTTCATTGATGGCATCGGTGTATTCGGATTCCTTGGCATCCTTGCCACCTTCTTGCTCATTAATGAAAGCGACCCAACGCTCTACAAAATTGCTTTCCCATTAGCGGGATTATTCGGAACAGCAATCATCACTTCAATCGTTCATCCAGCATCGCGATTTGCACCAATTTTGCAAAACCGAGTTCTGCTTTGGATTGGTGAGCGTTCGTATGCAATCTATCTCTGGCATTGGGTAATTTTTCAAGTCACGCGACCAGATGTAGATCTCGCAGGTGAATCGTGGGCGCTACTCGCTCTTCGCATCTTGATTGTCTTTGCACTGGCAGATATTTCACTTCGATATGTCGAACTGCCAGTGCGCCGTGGTGTATTGAGCTATTGGGTGAAGGGGCTTAAATATCGCACTCCCGCTGAGAAGAAGCGTCAGAAAATACAGCTTGCTGCAATCGCAACACTTCTTGTGCTCTCCATGTCAGTTATTACAGTTCGAGCAATTTCGATTGGCAATGATGAGCGGACGAAGATTGTTCAAGATATAGAGGCTGGAGCCATCAGTACTCCAACTGCACCGGTAGGCATCTGGCTGACGGGAGATTCAGTAATTCTCGGCATACGCAATGAACTGGCAAAGAACCACGAGATCGGTCTAGTGAATGCCAGAGTAGGTAGGCAGGCGCCAGAACTTTTAAAGGAGATTGAACGCGACCTCAAGACTTCTCCCGATGGCCCAGTTGTCCTTAATCTAGGTAATAACAATGTGCTCCGAGAGGACGATGTTGTGGCCATCCTTGATGCACTTACCGCTAAAGATGAGGTTATTCTGGTCAATACTGCCGTTCCGCGCCCATGGCGCGATGGTAATAACGAGATTATTCGTACTGTTGCAGCGCGATACGCCAATGTCTCCGTTGTGGATTGGGCGAAGGCTTCTGAAGGTCGCCCAGAATACTTTGCGCCAGATGGCGTCCATTTGGTGCCGACCGGCGTTGCTGTCTATGTTGCCGAAATTTCACGCTACTTAGATTAATCATAAATTAACTGTTGCGAATGCTTTTGAAAAAGCTTCAATGAACATGGCGTACTAAATAAGAAAACCCCGACCATTTGGCCGGGGCTTTCTTATGTAATTCTTTGATTACTCGTACAGACCTGCGAAACCGAATGGTGTCGCAACTCCGACTGATCCATCTGAATAAATAGCTGATACACGGAATGATGTGTACTTTGAATCAGTTGTCTTTGTGAGTTCGAATGAGAGCTGAGTTGCAGGAATCTCTGAAACCTCCTGCCATGCTCCACCGTTTGGTGCAATCTCAACCTTGTAACCGGTGACATCGCCTGCAGGTGCGCGCCAAGTAAGTACGAGAACTTCCTTGGTAGAAGCATCCTTCCAGTTGCCGATAAAGCGTGATGGAGCCTCACCAGTTGTAGCTGCTGCAGCTTCTTCAGTTGCTTCTGGAGTTGCTGATGCCTCTGGAGATGCTGTCTCAGTTACCGCTGGCGTCTCTGCAACATCAGAATCAGTCTTTGACTGCTGTGAAGCGACGATTGCTACCAAGATTGCAACGCCAACAAGTACTGCGACGAGAACGCTCTTTGAAGAACCCTGACGAGGTGCAGCAGAAGGCTTAGCTGGAGTAGCTGCCTTAACGGGTGCTGGAGATGTGGAAACATTGACGCGATCACGTGAAGGAGTAGAAACAGCTGCTGGAACCACTGCAGGTGTTGCAACCTTGCGTGCTGGAGCCTTCTTGGCGACAGGCTTCTTAGCAGTTGCCTTTCTGACTACGGCCTTCTTAGCGGTTGCCTTCTTGGCAACCTTCTTCACTGCTGCTTTCTTTGCAACAGATTTCTTCGCAACCTTCTTTGCGGTTGACTTCTTCGCAACGGCCTTCTTAGCAACAGACTTCTTCGCTACCGCCTTCTTGGCGACCTTCTTAGCGGTTGCCTTCTTTGCTACCGGCTTCTTTGCTGCTGCCTTCTTGGCAACTGACTTCTTCTTTACTGCCACGTTTATCTCCTCGGGTCGTATGTTCCTAGTTTAGCCTAGAGAATTCAGGGCGCTCATCACTACTGGCGCAATCGCCCGAAGGGCTTTTCCGCGGTGACTGACCGCATCCTTATCTTCAGAGCTCATCTGCGCGCTAGAAATATCTAACCCCTCAGGCGCGAAGATGGGGTCATACCCGAAACCATTTTCTCCAACGGGTGCGTGGAGGATGGAACCGTAAAAGCGCCCTTCCTGGCAGAAGGTACGACCATCTGGAAGATAGAGAGCCGCAACGCAGATGAAGTATGCACCGCGCTGCGCATCTGGCACATCTTTCAACTGCTCCAAGACCTTTTCAAGATTCGCTTGATCGTTTCCATGGGCTCCGGCCCATCGTGCGGAGAAAATTCCTGGATCTCCATTAAGAGCATCGATACACAATCCGCTGTCATCGGCAATTGCAGGTAACCCTGTTGCCTCCGACATTTCTCGCGCCTTTAACAGAGCATTCTCTTCAAAGGTTGTACCGGTCTCATCTACATCATGAAGATCCGGGAATGAATCTAGCCCAACGAGTTCAATCGAACCTGGTGCAATTGCATCGAGAATTCTCCGAAATTCGACAATCTTTCCTTGATTGCGGGTAGCAAGTAAGAGCTTATGGCTCACGCGTTGAGCGCCTTCTTCTGCAAATTGGTAAGTGTGCGGGTACCGGCTACGGCGAGATCAAGGAGTGAATCGAGAAGAGCTCGATCAAATGGTGCACCTTCTGCAGTTCCTTGAACTTCAATAAATCGACCATCACCAGAGCAGACAACATTCATATCTGTTTCTGCTCGGACATCTTCCTCGTAGCAAAGATCGAGCATTGGTACGCCATCAATGATTCCAACGCTGATTGCTGCAACAGAATCCGCGAGTGGCTTTGCGCCGGCCTTCACATGACCTTCGCGTTGTGCCCATGCGATTGCATCCGCAAGTGCAACATATGCACCAGTAATTGCAGCTGTACGTGTTCCACCATCTGCTTGCAGAACATCGCAGTCGATGACGATTGTGTTTTCGCCAAGTTCTTTCATATCCACGATTCCGCGGAGTGAGCGGCCAATCAGTCGAGAGATCTCTTGTGTGCGACCACCGAGCTTGCCCTTAACTGATTCGCGATCAGAGCGTGTGTGAGTTGCGCGAGGAAGCATTGAGTACTCAGAAGTCACCCATCCTGTGCCGCTATCTTTTAACCAACGAGGCACACCTGGCGTAAATGAAGCAACGCAGAGAACGCGAGTCTTTCCGAACTCAACGAGAACAGATCCTTCGGCATGATCGAGCCAGCCGCGAGTAATTTTGATTTCGCGCAGCTGATCTACAGAGCGTCCGTCGTTGCGTGCCATTGTTGCCTCTTTCCTTTATTGGCCTCGGCGTTTACCGGGCTGAAATAGAAATTGAAGTGCGTACTTTTAAAGCTCTTGGTGTTGAACAGATCCCACTTCCGGACCTAAGAAGCGGCGTGCTAATCCTTCAAAAGCTTTTGCATCCCCTGTTGCTAAGAAACGATGCACAGGTGCTGCGGCATCAGCGTCTCGTAGCAAAGAACTCTCAACGAGCACGCGATAGAGATCCTTTGCAGTCTCTTCTGCGCTAGAAACTAATGAGACGGAGTTGCCCATCACATATGAAATAACGCCGGTAAGAAGCGGATAGTGCGTGCAACCAAGGACTAAAGTATCAACATCAGCTGCAATCATCGGTGCTAAATATTCACGCGCAACTTGGGTAATTGCATCACCAGAAGTTTCTCCACGTTCCACAAATTCAACGAAACGTGGGCAAGCAGTGGATGTGATTTGTAGATGAGGAGCTGCCGCAAAAGCATCAAGGTACGCCTGCGAATCAATGGTGGCGCGAGTGCCAATTACTCCAACTTTTCCGGAACGCGTTGCCGCAACTGCGCGACGAACCGCGGGTTGAATCACCTCAATCACTGGTACCGAATAACGTTCTCGAGCATCGCGCAGCATCGCGGCACTTGCTGTGTTGCAAGCAATCACTAGCGCTTTGACACCTTGGTCTACTAAGAAATCTAGAGTCTCAAGAGAGAAGTCACGAACTTCTGCTAAAGGACGAGGGCCATATGGACCGCGGGCAGTGTCACCGATATAAAGGACAGATTCATGTGGAAGTTGATCGAGTATTGCTCTCGCAACCGTTAATCCGCCAACGCCAGAATCGAAGATTCCAATAGGTGCGTTGCTCATGCCCTAATCGTACGAGGTGAGGTGTTGAAACCGAGAATTAAGCCCAGAGAGTCCCGTCGAGACCTTCTGTCGCCTCATCAACTTCGCTGCCATAAATTCCGGTAGATAGGTACTTCCACCCGCCATCGCACACGATAAATGCAATATCTGCGTCGCGGCCATCGCGAATTGCTTCCTTGCCCATTGCAATCGCCGCATGGAGGATTGCGCCAGTTGAGACGCCAGCGAAAATTCCTTCAACATGGAGCAATTCACGAACTCGTTTCACAGAATCTTCTGCTCCTACAGAGAATCGACGAGTGAGCACTGATGCGTCATAGAGCTCTGGCACAAAGCCTTCATCAATATTTCGTAGGCCGTAAACAAGTTCACCGTAACGAGGTTCTGCAGCAATAATCTGGACATCTGGCTTTTGTTCGCGAAGATAGCGACCGGCGCCCATCAGCGTTCCTGTGGTACCAAGTCCGGCAACGAAGTGAGTGATTGTTGGAAGATCTTGCAAAATCTCTGGGCCGGTACCGTTGTAATGCGCGAGTGTATTTGCAGGATTTCCATATTGATAAAGGAATACATAATCAGGATTGGCAGCTGCGATCTCTTTAGCGACTCGTACCGCTTCATTTGATCCACCAGCTGCAGGTGAAGAGATGATCTCTGCGCCCCACATTTCAAGTAATTGACGACGCTCTGGGCTGGTGTTCTCAGGCATCACGCAAATTAACTTGTAACCGCGAACCTTCGCCGCCATCGCAAGTGAGATTCCAGTGTTCCCACTTGTAGGTTCAAGAATTGTTGCCCCTGGCTTTAACAGCCCACTCTTCTCTGCCTCATCAACCATAGAGATGGCTGTGCGATCCTTGATAGAACCGGTTGGGTTGCGATCTTCCATCTTTGCCCAAAGTCGCACATTGGGTGCAGGTGAAAGGCGCGGCAGACCAATCAGTGGAGTGTTACCCACTGATGCTGCGAGCGATTCATAGCGGGCCATGGTTTATCGTTTCCAAAGTTAATTCGTGAAAACTATTCAGAGTGAATCGATTGCGCCGCCTGCTACTGCAGGCAAAATTGTGACTGAGTCACCGTCTTTGAGTGGAGCTTCAAGTCCACCGAGAAAGCGAACATCCTCATCATTGATATAGATATTGATGAAGCGGCGAAGCGCGCCATTTTCGAGCAAACGTTCTCCAAGACCGGCGTACTGTGCATCGAGATCAGAGATCAACGCAGAGAGTGTTGCTCCACTGGCAGCAACGGTCTTTTCATCTTTTGTGTAAGGACGAAGGATTGTTGGGATGCGAACTTCAATAGACATAGCCGTATTGTGGCTTAAAAAGCGGCTAGGCGGTAATTGAAACTTCTTCCTCAGTCACAACCCCATCGATAATTCGGAATGAACGGAACTCTGTTGCAGGTGCAATCTCTTCGCGGGTAGAGACCAATACGTAATGAGCGCCTGGCTCGCCTGCATATGCAATGTCGGTGCGAGATGGGAAAGCTTCGGTCTCAGTGTGGGAGTGGTAAATCACGACTATTTCTTCATCGTTATCGTCTACTTCACGATAGAGGGCGAGCAAATCTTTTGGATCAAATTCATAAAATGTTGGTGAGTGAGCCGCATTAATCATTGGCTTGAGACGTATCGGCGTATCTGCGCCGACGGGACCAAGAATTACACCGCAGCACTCATCGGGATACTCGACTCGAGATTGTTCGAGAATTGCATCAACAATTGCGCGCGAGATAGTCAGTGACATGGCGGTAAGTCTAAGGGAGATTTTTACTCGGTTACTTCATCCATGAGAGCCTCTAATAAAGTCTCTTGTAGCCACCCTAACCATGAATAAACGGCATATACCCCGCGCAGAGGGTCATCAGGTGAGAGGAGTTCGAGATGCTCGTAGTTTCCGCTCTCAATCTTGAGACGGACTCCTAATGCAAGACGCATATCGTTGAGGCCACCAAGCCAATCATTTGCACCTTGGTGATCGAGTTCAACATCGCCTTCGGGTGAACTTTTCAGCAACATTCGGATAGACATTGCATGAGCTTGCTTTTTACCGCGAAGAGTTGATTCGGTATATCGACGGAATTCAGCGGCATCGACATCATCTGCATAGGCATTCGGCAATAATCGATGGAGTACTTCATCCTCTGGCGGCGAATCATGAGAAGTAATTCCAACCATCGCCGCCAATGGGTCTTCGTGCCCATGATCAACGCGCTCTGCGAGAAGTTCGATTATCTGTTCGCAAAGATTAAGAAGCACTTCCTTTTCTGCCGGATCAAAGGTTGCGACATATGAATGTGCTCCATGGCGTTTGAAACCTTCGGTGGCAGTCATTAAATCTGATCTCCACGCTGGAGGGTTGCCCACAAGCCGTATTCGTGAAGCCTGGCAACGTCATGCTCCATCTCTTCTCGAGAACCGGTGGAGACTATCGCTTTGCCATCGTTATGAACTTGCAGCATTAGCTCCGTTGCCTTCGCCTTGGAATAGCCGAAAAGCTCCATAAAAACATAAGTGACGTAACTTTGTAGATTTACTGGATCATCCCAAACGATGGTGACCCACGGAGTATCTCCTGAGAAAATCTCACGCAATTGATCTTCAAGTGCATCGGCAATCTTCACCATGGAGTTATTTAACCAACTCTGAAGACCCAACGCTACGGATAAGAATTGAGAATGGCGGAGTTGTCGCAATAATCCAATTAGCTTCTGCCGCAGCGCTGACACGGAGCATCAAAACTCCCTTGTTCTGCGGGGCGACTGGGATGGCAAAGGCGCCCTCTGCGTCAGTGACAATCGGAGTTCCAAATGGTTGCCACTTACCGGCTGCGAACTTCTCAACTTGGATAAATGATCCTGCAGAACGAGGACGAATTGACCCAGTTACGGTGAAAGATTCACCTGACTTGGCCGATGCAGGTGGCTTAAGGAAGATTACTCGAGCAACGGTAATTGGAACTTCATTTGAAATTCCTTCGCTTCGCTCCCATGTGCCTTCGCTATATGCACGGATTGTTGTTGCCTTACCAATCAATAGCGGTTTGGCAAACTTACCTGACGTATCGGTTGTCGCTTGAGTCAGAACTCTCCAATTGCTATCACCCGGTGATTTTCCTTCAATGCGAATCGGAAGGTTTGCAACTGGCGAATTGTCTTTAGTAGTAAATGTTCCAGAAATCGATATTGGGTTTCCGTATTCGATTGCAGTTTTGTCGATGGTAATTGCAGCCGAAACTTTATCGGGCGCGATTGATTTAGCAACGTTACGAATTCCTTCAATTGCCAGTGGCTCTTCCATTCCAATTGTCCAAGCCGCAAGGCCCCCCAATCGATACTTATCAACGAGCGCAGCACGAAGCGCGTAGCTCTGGGCATCCTGGTACCACGCAGTTCTTGTTGCCGTACATGATGTAGCGAGTCCGCCAGCAGTATTTCCGTTATAAACCTTCTGGTAGGTAAAGGTAGATTCACCAAACTTTGCATCGTATGTGGGAGTCACACCATATGTGGCTGCAAGATCTTGAGCGTTGCGCATTAAGAATGTTGCTGCCTTTGCTCCTGGTTTGATTACAGATGCAACGTTGGCAGGACAGACTCCTGTAACTGAAGTAACCCAATCTCGCCCATACCCCGCAATGCCAACGAATACCTTCGATGGAGGCATCACCTTAACGGCGTATTGCACAGTGCGTTCTGCCCACGAGATAGGTCCAATTGGTCCAACCTTTGAAACCGAATAGTCGTAAGTCATGATTCGCAAACGATCGATATAAGGCGCAATTGCAGCCCATGCGTATACGTAGTAACCACGCTGTTTACCTGCTGGGTCGAGCACATATGGCGTAGAGACTGAAAGAATTTTATTCTGCGCTCGAAGTGATGCACTGAGTTCTTTTACTAATGCTGTCCAGAGCGGTGCTGTTTTCGGCCAAGTCTTATTGCTATCGACAAAGGCAAATCCTTCAAAATCTAAATCAACTCCGTCAAAGTTATTTGAAACCACCATTGTTGTAATTGCTTGCACGATCTGGGCTCGCGCAGCTGGCTTTGCAAGTAACCCTGCGAGGACATCTTTCGCAGTGCCATCGGTGATTGTGGGAATCAAGGTGAATCCAGCACCACGTAGCGCTCCTACTGTTTGTGCCATCGGAATGCTTGGGTTCGCTGGGGTGTAAAGGTCTGTGACCACCGTGCTCTTTGTCTTACCGTCGAATTTCAAGGTGTACCAAAACGGCATCACTTCCTTAATGAGTTCAGCGTTGCTTACTGCAGCCGGTACAGAGGTCCTAATTGAATAATATGGAATCCACCCAGAGAATATTTTTCGCGGAGGGTTATCTGCGCTTGCTGGTGACGAGACTGCAGGTAATAGCGATGAAGTAAACGCAATCAGAAGTGCAGGAAGAAATAGCTTCCCTCGAATTCTCATATCTGTTTGCTCTTCAATTACTCGTTATCTTCGGGGCCAGGACGCAACCCTTCGAAGATCTCTTTGCACATCGGGCAGACGGGATATTTCGATGGGTCGCGTGAAGGAACCCATTTCTTTCCGCAGAGCGCTCGGACCGCTTTGCCGGTGACAGCGGATTCAACAATCTTTTCTTTCTTGATGTAGTGGGCAAAGCGATCATGCCCACCATCATCTTCTTGAAAGTCGGGCGAAGTTTCGGTGCGGGTCAAGGTATCTGTATCTGTGCCGATACCGATTCCTTTATCTCCACGCGTGAAAATACCCATGGCGAAAGGATAGTCGGTGCATGGGTAGAATCGCGTGATGAAGGATTTACTCAGAACCGAACATCTCTCTCGGGAAGATGTCGAACTCATTCTCGCAACTTCCAGCGATTTTGCAGCTCAGCCGCTGCGCGCAAATACCGCTTTAGCAAACAAGTCTGTTGCGATCTACATGACAAAGCCTTCAACTCGAACCCGTCTCGCATCTGAGACTGCTGTTGCCCACTTGGGCGGTACTCCAATCTTTATCCGAGGTGACGAACTCCAACTAGGTCGCGGCGAGACCATCGCCGACACCGCTCGAATCATCAGTGGCTTCTGTGATGCAATGATTATCCGCACCTTTGCCCAGGCAGATGTCGATGAACTTGGCGCAAATGCATCTATTCCTATCATCAACGGACTAACCGATGATGATCACCCAACTCAGCTTCTCGCTGACTGGGTAACAATTCGAGAAAACTTTGGCAGCGATATTTCAGGGCGCAAGTTTGTTTATCTTGGCGACGGCAACAATATGACTCACGCATGGCTAATGATGGGCGCAATCATGGGTGCTCACGTTGTCGCTGCAACGCCTGCTGGAAAATTTGCTCCTGATCCAGCGATGGTCGCAAAAGCTCGCGAGATCGCAGCAAAGTCAGGTGCAACTATTGAAATCACCAATGATGCAGAAGCTGCTGCGAAAGATGCCAGCGTTCTCTATACCGATGTGTGGATGTCGATGGGCGATCCAGAATCAGAGCGAACAGAGAAGTTTGCTGCCCTTTCACCATTTGCCATCGATGACCGATTAATGTCACTGACTGCGGAAGACTCAATCTTTATGCACTGCTTACCAGCTCACCGTGGTGAAGAGGTCGCTGCATCGGTAATTGATGGCGAGAAGTCAGTTATTTGGCGCGAGGCATATCACCGTCGTACAACTATTCAGGCGTTGCTCTATCACTTAACTCGTGGAGATATTAAGGGCGCCTAGCCTTCTTGAAGTTCAGTTGGTGCACCATGAACATCGAGCACCTCTTGAGCTTTGACTGAATCAGCCTTCACATCGCCGCTGAGTTTATCTGTGCGATTAACGGGACGCTTCGCATCATCCTTATAGAGCGCTGGGATTGATCCCAATAAGCCCTTCTGAAAATCTTCAAATGCCTGAAGAACTTCGCGCTTGGTGTTCATCACAAATGGCCCCATCCAAGCAACAGGTTCTTTAATTGGCTGACCACCAAGGATGAAGAGCTCGAGGTTTGGAGAGCGTGATTCTTGCTGATTTGCAGCACGAACAACAATTGCATCGCCGTCACCAAAGACAGTGAGCTGTCCCATTGTTACTGGACGTTGTTCATTACCAACAAAGCCATGACCTGACATTGTGTAGACGAGCGCGTTGTAATCCTTGCGCCATGGAAGACGAAGTTCTGCACCAGGTGCAACAGTTGCATGTAACAAAGTGATTGGTGTCTGTGTGCTGCCTGGACCAAAGTGGCCATCAACTTCTCCAGCAATCACGCGAAGTAGAGCGCCTCCATCTGGAGTGGAAAGTAGAGCAACATCATTTGCGCGAACATCCTGATATGCAGGAGGAGACCACTTCTTTGCAGCAGGCAGATTGACCCACAATTGGAATCCATGGAATAAACCACCGGACATCACCAATGACTCTGGTGGAGTTTCGATATGAAGAATTCCGCCGCCAGCTGTCATCCATTGTGTGTCACCATTTGAAATTCTTCCGCCGCCACCATTTGAATCTTGGTGATCAAAGATTCCATCAATGATGTAGGTAACTGTTTCAAAACCACGGTGTGGGTGCCAAGGAGTTCCCTTTGGTTCACCTGGTGCGTATTCAACTTCGCCCATCTGATCGAGGTGAATAAATGGATCAAGCTCTTGCAAATCAACACCAGCGAATGCGCGACGAACCGGGAAGCCTTCACCTTCATAACCTTGCGGAGCAGTTGTGATGCTCTTGATCGAGCGCGCACGAAGGTTTGTTCCCGCGCTAATGCGTGGAAGGACGGTGATGTCACTGACGGTTACTGCAGGCATTGGATCCTCATTTCTCAATAACTTTCACAAAGTGGTCGTTAGAAGAAAACTTCTGTCGCACACCCCGTTACATTGCCTAGAATAGTTGAACTTTCAACTACCTACAACTTGTAAATCTTGCTCTTTATTCCTTTAACTGAGGGTATTCCTCTCGCCTGCCGTTTACATCTTGTGTACTTCTCGCGAGGGATATCGCCGTTTTTTGTCGGTGGGCTCCAGAAACATCCCCGCTATGAGCAAATTATTCGCAGCAAGGGTTGATGTGGCCATCGGTTGCACCTCTCCTGAAGAGCGAATCGTCGAACTCCTCAATTCAATCCCGTCTGCTGCAGTCCTCGCCGAGCTCGCTTCCATAGATCCCAACACTTTGCCGATGGCCTCACGCATTGACTACCTCACCGCCATAGAGAGACAAGAATCTTGGCTTCAAGCATTGATGCAACGTGCAATCGTCGCCGTCGCTGGCCGCGATTCATCCGAGAACCCGGACCCAACCTTCGGAGTTGATGATGCCGAACGTGAAGATATCTCTACCGCCTTACGGCTCTCTCCCAGTGGCGCTCAGATCAAAATCGATATCGCTCGCGCACTTACCAATCACTTACCCAATACGTGTTCCGCTTTAGCAGTGGGCGAGATTTCATCTGCACATGCCAATGCAATTGCGCGAGAAACTGTCTCTGCACTCAATCGTGGACTTCCAGAATCCGTCATCTTTGAGGTTGAAAACCGAGCCATTGCATACGCCGAATTTCATACTCCAACTCAAGTTGGAAATTTGGTTCGTAAAGTAATTGCGCAACGCAATCCAGAAGAATTTGAGGATGCGGTTCTCTCAGCTCACGAAGAGCGCCGCGTCTCCTGTTTTGATGAGCCAAATGGCATGGCAACCATCATTGCGCTCCTACCTGCCCACGAAGCAAAAGTTGTTATGAACGCGCTCGAGGCACACATCCTTCGAAGTGCCAATCGTTGTGCAGAATGTATTGAAAAGAGTGGCGTCACAAGTAGCAGCATCGATTCCGCTCAACACTCAATATGTACTCATATCACTACCGATGATCGCAGCAAAGACATGTTGCGCGCTGACGCTCTTGCAGCGATTGCATCTAATTATCTTGCTTCGACTTTGGATGAGGTCACACCTCATCGTCGTCCTTTAACTGTTAATGTCACCATTGATCTTCCTACTTTGATGGGTTTGGCAGAAAACCCTGGCGAACTTGCGGGATATGGCCCCATTCCAGCTTCGGTTGCCCGAGAGATTGCTGCAGATGCACGGTGGAAACGATTCGTTACCGATCCAATAACTGGAAATCTCCTCGACTTCGGGCGAGAACATTACGAACCGCCGCAGGCACTTAAAGATTTTCTAATAGCTCGAGACCGAACTTGTCGATTCCCCGGATGTCGAAGATCTGCGATTCTTGCAGATTTAGATCATGCTGAAAGTTGGCGCAGCGGCGGTGAAACCTCTCCGGAAAATCTCGGTGCACTCTGCCGACGTCACCATAAAATGAAGACCCATCATGGCTGGCAGCTCGAAAGTTTTGCCGATGGCTCCTGTATCTGGCGTTCCCCTCTCGGAAAAGAGTTCTTCACGCCCGCCCGGCCTGCCGATGAACCTGTATAGGGCACATTTCGCGATACAAAATCTCTGGCTTAGAATCCTCTTCGTGAACAAGCATGCGCCATCCATCCCAAAGGTAATCCTCTATTACGGATTCACGCCTTTGGAGGATCCTGCTGCGATTCAGCTCTGGCAGAAGCAACTCTGCGAAAGCTTGGGACTCAAGGGTCGAATCATTATCTCCAAGCACGGCATCAACGGCACTGTTGGTGGCGATATGGCTGCAGTCAAGAAGTACGTGAAGATGACTCGCCAATATCCAGGTTTTAAGAAGATTGTCTTTAAGTGGTCTGATGGCACCGGATCAGATTTTCCACGCCTGCAGGTACGCGTTCGTAAAGAGCTCGTTGGGTTTGGTGATCCAGATGCAATTAAGGTTGATGAGAACGGTGTTGTAAATGGCGGCAAGCACCTACGCCCAGCACAGGTAGATGCGCTGGTTAAAGAACGTGGTGATGAAGTCGTCTTCTTCGATGGCCGCAACGCCTACGAAGCAAAAATTGGAAAGTTCAAGAATGCAATTGTTCCTGATGTCCAAACTTCACATGACTTTATTGAAGAGATTAAGAGCGGCAAGTACGACGACATTAAAGATAAGCCAGTAGTTACATATTGCACCGGCGGAATCCGTTGCGAGATTCTCTCTGCCGTCATGGTTGAGAATGGCTTTAAAGAGGTCTACCAAATTGATGGCGGCATTGTTAAATACGGTGAAAAATTTGGTGATGATTCACTCTGGGAAGGTTCGCTCTATATCTTTGATGATCGCATGGTCCATGACTTCTCAGATAAGACCAAGGTCATTGGCGAGTGCGTTAAGTGCAGCGCTCCTACAAAGCACTTCCGCAACTGTAACTCTGAAAGTTGCCACCAGTTGATTCTTCTCTGTGATACCTGTGCTGATCTGCCAAGCAATTTAACCTGCAATCACACAGTCAATCGCAAGCGTCGCGACCGCGAATTCGTTGGCTAAGGCCAAACCTCGTGATTAATTGGCCGGTCAACCAACCGACCCTGACTATTGGCGCCGCAGCCTCAGGCAACACAATCGTCCTCAGGCCGCTGCGAGAAGCAGATATCGAACCAATTTTCCTAGCCTGCCAAGACCCAACTATCTCCGCATTTACGCGAGTGCCATACCCCTATGACCGTGAGTTAGCGGAGGAGTTTGTTCGAGGAAGCGATATTGCTTATCGAGCTCACCAAAGTGTTCTCTTTGCAATCGAATATAACGGATCGTTTGCAGGGACTATCGGACTTCACTCGATTCAGCTGACAGACCATTGTGCTGAAGTCGGCTACTGGATCGAGAAATCACATCGCGAAAAAGGTATCGCCACTGAAGCTTTAAGGACTCTGCTCGACTTTGCACTCAATATTGCGGAATTTCGCCGTATTGAGGCCATGGCCGATTTTGATAACTCAGCCTCACGGCGAGTAATGGAACGTGCAGGAATGGTGCGCGATGCCTTGCTGCGTAATCGCGTTACCAAGCCAAATGGCAATCAAATCGATATGGTGTTGTACTCAATGGTGAAGGAGTAACTATGGAATCACTTGCGTTCTTAGTTTTGGTGATGTTTTCAATCCTGATGCTCTCAGGTCCAATCAATATTGGACTTACCAGCCGTAGAGTTCAAGACTTCTGTGCTGCTCGTAAAGGATTTACAGCAGCACGCCGGTTGATGTTTCTGGCAATTGCAGTCGTTGGCGTCTTTATCGCAATCACATTTATGTATGAGACAACGCCGCTTGGGCCAAAGTTGTTTTCTTTAATCGCAATAGGTGGCAATTTCTATGCACTCAAGCGAGAGATTAACTTCGCAAAAAGTCGTTAACTTTTAGCTTTCTTCGGTTAAAGGCCTTTAGCCCTCAAGTACTGCGAACCAACGATTCTCGTTATCTGAGAAGCCAAAGGAATTGGTTCCACCATGATCAGCAATTTCGCTGCAGGTAATACCTTTTTTTTGAAAATCTCTATGGGCGGCTTCTAAGTTTGGAAGATAGAACGCAATAGATGGTGCAGCCAAATTTAGCCCGTCAGGGTTATCGGCCATTAACGCCACAGGTACGAGCTCGAATGAAAAATCTTGATCTGGGAATCCGATACGTGGAATTGTGAAAGGACCAGCTTCTTTCTTGCCTTTTTCTATCATTCCAAATTTATCGATCCAGAATTGCAATGAGGATTGAACATCATTTACGTAGAGAACTACATATCCAACTTTCATCATTCCTCATCTCATTGAGTAATCTGGCCAATCGTGGCGGTTTTAGCAATCAAAGATTGCTTTAACCTTCCTCTCTTCGCTTGCCAAGAATTTCGTGTAAAGACGATTCTTGGCTCGCTCGTTGTGGAGGTGCCGGGAATCGAACCCGGGTCCTTCAGAGCTCAAACAGGGCTTCTACGTGTGTAGTGTTATTTGCGTTTTCTCAGTCCTGAATCTCTCAAACACAAGTATTCAACGAACTCATTTGCGAAACTGTTCTCTCCACGCATTCGCAACGCTACGTAGATGAAGAGCTCTCTAACGACGCCAGATTCCAGAGCGAGAGCGCCCCTGGGCTGACGGATTTGGGACTAGCTTATGCAGCTAGTGCGAAATCACTGCGACTGTTGTCTGCAGTTATGTGTGCACAGGTTTCATGGTTTACGAGATCATCCCGGCTTCCTCGACACGCTTCCCCTGTCTCAACAGCTAAAGTCGAGACCGTTCACCCCCTATGTAATTTTCAAGCTCTTGAGCTTTACGCTTTGAGAGCCTTCATTCTTTTCTTGCTGTTCTAAGTGTATGTAACGTCACCGACAGTTGGGAAATTCCCGAAGTAATTGAGCGTAGCGCTCTCGCCGATTAGCGAAGGAATTCGCGCTTGAGGATTGCATAGAGCCACATCGAGCACCAATCGCCTTTAAAGAACTCGGCATCGATGAACTCACCCTCGCGACGCATACCTAGTTTCTCTGCCATCGCAGCTGATTCCGGATTGCGAGTATCGATATCAGCGATGATCCGTTGGTAAGGAAGATGTTCAAATGCATATTGCATGAGTGCACGCGTTGCTTCAAAAGCATAACCTTTACGTTGGAAATCAGGATGAGTGACCCAACCTATATCTCCACAACTATCGCGCTTTGACCTGAAGCCCGAATTTGATTGACCAATCACTTTTCCAATTTCATGGTTCTTAACTCCTGGACCATCCTTGAGCTCCCACACTAGAACGATGTAATCATTTTCATCCTGGATATCAAACTTGCCAGTTGCAATGGTTTTCTCGGCGGCTTCTATTACTTGCTCACGAGTACGCGGAGGCCATGGAATATATTTGACGATTTCTGGATCGGATTGGTATTCCAATAAATCATCAACATCGCTCAATCTCATAGGGCGAAGAAGGAGACGTTCTGTCTCTATCACTAGCTCGTTGTTGCTGCGATCAAATTTCAGATATGACTTTGCAGCATTACCAGTCATCACGACCAGAACGATTCTTGCCGCTGACTCGATAAGAAATTTCACGTTCAATCTCGCGCGTTGCTTGTTGTTCGAGCAAGGTATCGCGCTTGTCGTGCGCCTTCTTTCCCTTCGCAACAGCAATCTCAACTTTTGCGCGGCCATCTTTAAAGTAAAGCTGAAGCGGAATTAAAGTCACGCCAGAATCTTTTGTCTTTGCGGCAATCTTGCGAATCTCATCTCGGTGCGCCAACAGCTTACGTTTGCGACGAGGCGTGTGATTAGTCCAGGTGCCCTCGGTGTATTCCGGGATATGGACGCCATGCATCCAGAGTTCACCGTTTTCTACCATCACGAAGCCATCAATCAGAGATGCGCGACCAGCACGGAGTGATTTGACCTCAGTACCTGTAAGCACGATGCCACACTCGTATGTATCAAGGATGGCGTAATCGTGACGCGCCTTCTTATTCTGCGCGATCAGCTTCTGACCCGTCTCCTTAACCATGCGCTAAGGGTACTTGAGCCAAGCAGAATGGCTTACGCCAGAGTTGGATTGCCTCTATTGAGCACGCTGACTTATCGGCAGAATCTTTAGACCTTGAGGTAGCGGCGAAGCGTGATGAGCGAGGCGAGAGTTGAGACG